>DYKH01000349.1 GCA_020722685.1 Caldithrix sp.
CAGGCTGGCCGATGTAATCCGCCAAGGTGCGCGGACGAATGGCACGGTCAATGGCGTCCTCGCCATGGTCGGCGGAGGGGGTGATAAGGCGTTCAGTATTCACAGGGTTATCTCAAGCCAAAGTCGTGACACATTGTCACGACTTACGATTGTGCGCTCCCGCAGGAGTCTGAGCTTTAGATCAATCAACAGCCCAACCCGCTTCAAGCAGCTCATCCAGCGTTTTGAACTCAGAAACGATTTCAGCATTCCTTTTATCGACGAGCCTGAACCTGGTTTGCATCAAGTCATGCAAAGAGATCGTCGCATAGCCACCTTCGATATTTTTCATATGCAAAAAACCGTCGGTTGGACTAACTTCTAGATTATCAATCATCTCCCGCGTTAATTGACACAGCGAATCCGACCACATTTTGTTGGGCTGTTTTTTCACAAAATATACCTTTAAATCACTTACGAACTTTCACCTGCTTCATAACTTCAAGTAGTTTTTGATCGGAGAAACCGTAAAGCTCGTCAATAGCTAATATCAGAGCCAACCACATCGTGGTTCCTTCGGAGTTTCTTTCAAAATTAAAGATAGGATCCATGAGGTCAAATAATTCGTGGGTATCATCTGGACGATACCAATGATTGAAATGTTGCATCGCTTTTAGCATGACAAGAAATCCGTTAAGCCGATCCTCATGGAAAGGCTTATCATCACCCCTCAATTCATAGACGCACTCAAAAATTATATCTAGGCGCTCCTGATTTAAATACGGCAAGTCTTTTTTTATTTTCACTCAAAGATCCTCGTTTATTACTTATTTAAGTTGCCAATGGTCAATAAATTTTCCAAGGAGACTAGATTGTCGTTCTTCCAAAATATGTGGAGTCCATTCATCATACGACTGGATTTGATTAGTTAGAACGAACGGCGAAGCTATGCCTTTCCCTTTGAAATAGACATTTTTCTTGGTGTCGAAGTTGTAATTACTTGCCGCCGGATTCTTTCGCGCATGCAGGGGAACCAGATTAGCTAAACGGTGCGTCCACCCTTCTCGAACATCCTCATCCTTGAACCATTCAAGCCATTTAGAATTTAGTGGCGGTGATTGGGGCAGCACATGCTCCAGAGAGACATGCTTGTACTGAACTTTTTTACTACCATCACTAACTAGCTCTTCAAGACGAAGAATCAAAGCCAACCGTGCCTTGGGTAGTTTGTGGTAGATGTCGCCGTCAAGGGCTTCGACGAACTCGCGTTTCTGCTTATCCGTGAGCTCAAGCATCTTGAGCGCAGCCAAGTCACCGTCAAAGGTTACCGACTCAATTTCCTTGGTAAGTTCAGCATAACTTCTGATACGTTCATTGATCCCGGCCTTAGTCACCAGCAAGAAATAGGTCAAACGCTCAAGCGCCTTAAAAAATCTGCAAGTTTTTCCGGCTTATCGCGAAAACGCTTGAAATATACAAGAGCCGGAGGAACCCAGTCCTTAAAGTCTACCCAATTCAACCATGCGAGGTATTCGTTGATCGTATCAGCGTACTCTACAGCTTGAAAGTTCGCATCCTTAACAAACCCCCACACCTCTGCGTAGGGTTTTAGGACTTTATCAATTAAATCAACTGGGCTCTTAAATTCAGTGACAGAGTTTTGGAATTCTTTAACCAGCGTTGCTCTTTGCTTTTCTTTGGCATAAATGGTCCGGATATGACCAAGCAACTCGCCAAATGCCTCGCGACCAAGCGTTGACTCGGTGTTGCTCCACTCTTTGGCATAGAGATGACTGTTTTCTTCACCTTCCATACTGCGAATCGAACCCAACACAGATGCCTTGATAATGTCGCTGGGTTCAAGATCAAGCCCGCGATTGTTCATTACCGAGAATATTCGATAGGCGGCTTCAAAATCAGGTGTTGAGATAACGACAAGTGAACACCTTGTGACAAGAAACTTCCACAACTCAAGCTGTTCTGCGCTCGGCAATGATTTAACCGCGTCCAGCAACAACACCGCGTTTTCACGATAGCGTAGACGGCTATCTTTCAGCGTGTCCTTATTAACCACCAAGCGGCTAATGCCTCCGAGCTCCAATATGTTTGTGCGAAAGAAATCTGCGTCTTCAACACGAGCGGTTAGGCGGTATTCGTTCGTTTGCCCAAGGCTTGCCTTACCTTTTTTGTACAAAAAATCCGTGATGTCGTCTGCCGCATTAGGCAGAACCTCGCGAAGCACCGCAAACAATATCGTTAACGTGCTCAAACGTTGCTGACCATCAACCACCGATGATTTTGGAGCTCTGTCGGTTTTAATAAGAACGATACTACCCAAAAAATATTGGCTGCTCGCTGCATCAGAAGTACGCGCATCCCGCATCGCCGACACAAGATCATTGAACAGTTCATCAGCCTGTTCGGTTGTCCATGAATAGGGACGCTGGTAGTCCGGAATTTCGAACTGATAGTCACCCTCAAAAATTTCACTAATCAGCTTGTCATGAGCTTCAAGCGGCTTTGTCATAACTTTGTCCTCTTCCTCATAAACCCATATATTCAAAACTAAATTTTGGTGGCCGCTATACCTATAGGCTTGACTTTAAAGGAAAAAACAAACCGCAAATAGTTGCTGATTGGTAGCTTATTTCTGTCTTATCAGGGGCTTTGTCGTCGCCATATCCTTCAATCCACCGGAAACGAATTTGTGCAGGACGCTGGAGCGCTTCCAAATCGTGGCTGGAAATACGTATATTAATGCGCTTGTCCTTCTTGCATGTTTCCTCGGCGGCTTGGGTTAGAAAGGCAAGCCGCGCTTCGCTCAGTTCAGACTGAAACTCGCCTGCCGCAAAAGCTTCAAGAATGTCCAGCTCGTCCTGATCCAACGTGGTTCTAGTCATGCTCTCCTCCGAGGTACTGCCGGGTGGCCTTGCGACTTGGAATGATGGTCTTGAGAATTTCGCTTTCACTTTCGACGTAAGGAACCAACCAAACGTAATCGTCTATTCTGACCACCAATCGGCTCCCCTCGCAGAACAGGCTTACCCGCTTCCCAGATTACAGCGTATTGACCCAGGCGGCGCTTTCTGTCCAGCGCCTTGTCCACTGCTCGCTGCAATACGGCAAGTTGCTCCCGTCCCTCGAATGAGGGTGCGGCAACTTCAACACTGAAAGACTTCTTTGATTCGTTCATGGCTGAACCTCCAGTAAGTTGCGGTAATACCCAGCATGAATAATCTTTCGCTCCATGCCGGTCTGTTCAAATATAAGCGCAGGGTGATCGTCAGCGTTCATGAAACATCGACAATGGCTGACACGCCTAGAAAAATCGTCCAGCAGGTGTTGAAGACTGCGCGAAAAACGCCGTTCAAGATCAGCCTCAGAGACATTATGCCCACCATGCCGCACCCGCTCGGCAACGCGGAGCTTTGACATCAGAACACTCGGCAGGGCGAGGTAAATCAACTCCACCCGCCAGCCTTGTTGCATCAGCGTGTCCACCAGCTTCAGATAACTTCGGCCTGACAAGGTGGTTTCAAACGAGAAGTCATCACGAGCTTGTACACGCTCCGCAAGTTCACGCAGAAAGATGCGACTTGCCGCCAACATTTCCCGCTCAGGCGCGAACGGAGACAATCCAGCCGCAATCAGGTCAGCGTTAATGAAGTGGGCGCAGCCGGCAACATCCGGCAAGTACTCCATGGCAAAGGTGGTTTTCCCCGCGCCATTCGGCCCCGCGATGACCCAGCATGTCGGCATCACTTCACCGCCTGCTTCAACGCTGCGCGGATGATCTCACCCGCCTCCAGCCCCGCCGCATCCGGCACGGCGCGTGCCATGCGGGCGGCTTCGACGG
>DYKH01000350.1 GCA_020722685.1 Caldithrix sp.
TGCATCGCAAAAGATGGGCATTTCAATACCTGCACAAAATATTTATCCTCAAAAGATAAAACCTTTTTGGGCGGCGCCAATATCGATTTTGAATTTTTAGATGGGAAATTCACGCAATAGGATTGGAGGTGAGAACCAAAAACTACTGCCCATCGTGCGGGCCATAATAGTACGAGGGAAAACAAAACGCCAAATACATCATGCTAAACAACTCGGGCGTTTTGGAAACTAAAAGCACAGGAGGTTTTCCCATGTGTAAAGACAAGATCTTCAGCAGATGCATGGTTGCCATAGCGCTTCTCTTACCGGCTGTGGCTCTTCCTATCGGGGATGCGGGTTCCAACCTCTCCTTTGATGGCACCACAAAAGTTGTTATCGTGCCAGACAACCCTCTCTTAGATAGCCTAAAACAACAGTACACTTTAGAAGCGTGGGTTAATCTTACGGCGAACACCACATCGCATCGCATTTTGCAGCGCCTTGCTGTCTTTTCGCTCCACATCAATGCCCTCAATCAAATCGAATTCAAATCAGAAACGCTGCCATCGGCGCCCACCATTAATTCCAATGCCATCACTCTCGGCGCCTGGCATCATGTGGCGGTGCAGCGTATTGCCCAAGGGGCTGGATACCTCACCAGCATTTTTATCGATGGCGTACAAAGCGGAGTGACTTCCACCAGTGCAGATTTTGCTTTGCCGGCTACGGGAGATCCGTTGTTAATTGGCAACCGGACTACCCTTGATCGCTGCTGGAATGGCTCGATCGACGAGGTTCGCCTTTGGAAGGTCGCCCGAGCCGACAGCCAAATTAAGACCTACCGTGGTCAGCCTCTGACCGGTACGGAGGCCGGTTTGTTAGCATACTACAAATTGGACGAAGGCGCAGGACAAGTAGTGAATGATGCCACAGTGAATAATCTGGACGGGGCGCTGGGGACGGATCCGCTGGACCCGGACGTTAACGATCCGGTTTGGGCCGTTTCGGACGCCCCAATAGGCTATAACCTGCTGGCACCCAACGGCGGCGCCGCCAACATCGGCGTTCCTCTTTCGGTGACCTGGGTAGCCAATCCCGAAGCCGCCAACGTTCACCTGCAATTTTCCGTGGATGGCGGCACCTCGTGGATGTATATCGCCTTCAACACTCCGAACGACGGCAGCTTGTCCACCTTTGTGCCGGGCTTCCCTACTGCGAATGCTGTTTTCCGAGTCGCTGATCCAAGTGATGCAGCGAATTTCGATGACAGCGACGCGTTGATCACTTTTAGCAGCGTCGGGGCATGGCAAAAGACAGTTACCAAGGAAGCCGAGGATGCGGTGATCGCCAAACCCATGCATACCAATTGGGACGGCCATGCATTCGATTGCACCTTTATCTACACCTCTCATGATCGAGAAGGTACCGCCGATATTACCGTCAATATTCCGACCGATGGACTTTATAGTCTTTGGGGAAGGGCAAGGGCAAAAGGCGGCACGCGCAATTCTTTCTTTGTCAGCGTAGATGGCGGGATGGAATACGTGTGGGATACGGAAAAGCGAGATCAATGGATTTGGGACACCATCTCCCATCGCGGCGCTACCGGCGTGCCGAATGTCACGGCAGAAATCGATCCCATCTTGCTCACTCTTGCTGCCGGCAATCATACCATTAGAATTCGTGGTCGCGAGCATTACACCCGTCTGGATCGAATCCGCCTTACCAATGATTTGACAGCAACCTATTTCGATGAGCCGAATGAATGGGTCGAGTTGGTCAATCCTCCGGACGGTGAAGACGGCGGCGTGGTCACGCGCAATACGGTTTATGAAATCACTTGGAAATCGAACAATATTTCCGACAAGGTCACTATCGAATTTTCTAAAAATGATCGCTTTTTCTCGGAGCCCATATTGATTGTACGCGGCACGGACAATGACGGCTCTTATCTCTGGCATGTGCCCGATGATACGGTCGATGATGCCTTCATTCGCATTTCGGATGGTGATGGAGGAAGTTGTCCGCTGGATCAAACCTGGGACGCGTTCTCGATCGTCAATCCTCCGCCGAAGGTTACTTTGATTGCTCCTAATGGCGGTGAAGCGTGGAAGGCCAACAGCACACATACTGTCAGTTGGGCCGCCTCCTACTTTACCGATCCTGTCGACCTTGCCCTGAGCATCGACAATGGCAAAACCTGGACGGCTATTGCGACCAACAAACCGGCCACTGGCACGCTGTCCTGGGTTGTGCCTAATACGCCATCCGATTCCTGTCTGATACGGGTGTTCGACAAGGCGGACGGAGTTCCTGCCGATACCAGCGATGATGTGTTCGAAATCCTGCCGCCGGACCAGCCGGAGCAGGACTATGCCCTTTCCTTTGACGGCATTAATGATTTTGTGGAAGTCGCTCACAACGCCAGCTTGAATGTGGATCAAAAGTTCACCATCGAGTTCTGGATCAAGACCAGCAATCCTAAGCAGTCATGGACGCGCGTGTTAGAGAAAGGCTCTTGGGATGAATACTACCTGGGGTTCTACGGCACGAGCGGCAAAATGCACGGCGGCTTGCGCACGCTCATTCCAGGGGATGGCTCTAACATGACAATTCCAATAGGGCCATCTAAAACAATTCTGGCGGCCAACAAATGGTATCACATTGCTGCCACCTATGACGGAGCAAAAGCTACGCTCTACGTCAATGGCGTTTCTGAATCAGTGAAATCGGCGGTAGCTCGACCCCGTGACTTATTAGGCGCCTTGATCATCGGTGCGGTTAAGCGCGTCTCGCGGTACCAGAATCATCTAAACGGCGTGCTCGATGAACTGCGAATTTGGAATAAAGATCGTACCGTTGCAGAGATCGCCAATAGCATGTTTGCGACCTTGGTAGGCAACGAGCCTGGACTGGTGGCCTACTATACTTTCAATGAGGGCTCGGGACAGGTCGCCGGCGACCTGACAACGAATAATAACGATGGTAGACTCGGCATCAGCATTGGCGCCGATAATTCGGATCCGACCTGGGTCATTAGCGATCGGCCTACGTCATTGCTTTTGGCCAATGACGCCGCAATCTTGAGCAAAGAAACAGTCGAGGAAGTAGCCACTGTTCCTGACAAGTTCGAGTTGATGCAGAATTACCCGAATCCCTTCAACGCCAGCACCACCCTGACTTACAATGTTCCGTTAGTCGGAGAAGGCACGACAAATGTGACATTGGCCATTTATGATGTACAGGGACGTGTCATTCGCACACTTGTTCATGGCATTGTAGAGGCTGGAAGTCATCAAATTATCTGGGACGGTACTGCCGAGGACGGCAGTTTGGTGGCGTCGGGCATCTACTTCTACCAGATGAAGGCGAGTGATTTCACAGACACCAAGCGAATGGTTCTCTTGAAGTGAGCCGAAATTCATAGCGATCACCGAAGAATTAGATTAGAATAGAGCAGTTGTAGCCCAATTCAGCGTGCTACAACTGCTTTTATTTTTCGCAAACCATGCTTTGCTGATAAGCTTTTTTTTGCCGGTCACCCGGCTTACCAAAACTTCGATCCGCCTCTACCGTTGATCATTTCTCTTTTGCACGGATATATCACTTTTTGTTAAAGGCCATTAAGTGGGAGCGAGTGTTATGGTGGCAAATGCCTGACCAATCACGGTGTGTCCTACCAGCGCTCTCATTGCGAATGCAAGAATCTTCTTTCCGTTGCGCGGCAGAAGGAGGCCACAGAATACGCTGGGGTGACAGCATCTTGTGATCTGATCAGATATTCTAAATTAAGTCAAGCTTTTTTTGAATGAGTCGAGAATTTTA
>DYKH01000351.1 GCA_020722685.1 Caldithrix sp.
CCGGCATTTTTGTTAACCATGCCGATTTTCATCGCGGAAAAACGGTGAAACTTCAATCTGGGTATTTATTGCGCTTCTTGCCATGGGTATCGCCACTTTTGCTTGGTCGCTGTTATAACCCACCAGCACTGCGGTCAAGCGGGACGCGCTAAAGCGCGCCCCATACCTTAAAACGTTAGGAGCCATGCCTGCGGCGTGCACTGAGAGTAGGCTGGGTGCCATAGAGCAGCTTCCCGTGATCCACCACATAGACAACCGGAATTTTCGGGTTATTGATATCCCTCCCTCCGTCTTCGTGCCACCTCTGCTCCCACTTCGTGAAGTAGAACTCAAGATCAGCCGGTTCGAGCCGATACACCGCCTGTAGCGCAATGTGCCGGTAGATGGCGAAAACCCAAGGTACCTGCTGATACTTGGCAATGATGACTGGGTTCATGTGGTGATGGGTCGAGAACCCTTTGGTCAGTTCGATATTGACCGACTTCAGTTCATACTCTTGCCCCGAGGCGTCCACCGCATCGTTGCCCTCACGGCCAGGGAGGATCGCGAGCCCCATTAACAAGAGGACCTGAAGCAGTTTCCCACCATTATCCTGGAAGATGTCGTCAATCCCATGCTTCGTGGCAAGAGCCTGATATTCTTGGACTGCTGGCCAGATTTCGAGGAGGCGTTGGTAATCGTCATGCGGGGTCAAGGTCATTTCTTCGGCTCCTCCAATAGGGTTGCTGGAGAAACTCCGAGTGCCGATGCCAACCGCTCGATGTTGTCTATGGTGATATTCCGCTCACCGCGCTCCACTGAGCCCACATAAGTACGATGGAGGCCTGCGACATCGGCCAATGCCTCTTGAGACAGGCCGAACTGCTCCCGCGCCTTCCTCAAATTGAGAGCGAAATGCTTTCTTGTTGTCGAGGGCTTTAACTTTTTGTTCATGCGCGAGATAATGCGTGTATGATGACAATGAATCTACAGACTTTGAGTAGCACTTTATGCTAATGAAGACAAAAACCGCGCCCGCTTACTACACGCCCAAGGGGGCTACATTTATTGGGGATTCGAGGAAACTGCTGGAGGAGTTGCCAGACGGAAGCGTGAACCTCGTCATCACCAGCCCGCCCTTCGCCCTACAGCGACAGAAGGAGTACGGGAACCTTGATCAGCACGAGTACATCGACTGGTTCTTAGAGTTCGGGCGCATCGTTCACCGTAAGCTGCGCGATGATGGCAGCTTCGTTGTTGACTTCGGAGGGGCCTACATGAAGGGGGTCCCTGCGCGCAGCCTCTACAACTTCCGCGTGCTCATCCGCATGGTGGACGAGTTGGGCTTCTTCCTCGCCGAGGACTTCTATTGGTTCAATCCGTCGAAGCTACCAAGCCCGATTGAATGGGTAAATAAGCGCAAGCTGCGCGTGAAGGACTCAATCAACACTGTGTGGTGGTTCAGCAAGACCGAGTGGCCGAAGTCTGACATAACAAAAGTGCTTGCTCCTTACAGCGACCGCATGAAGAAGCTGATTGAGGATCCGGAGAAATTCTACACGCCCAAAGTCCGCCCCTCTGGGCACGACATCGGTAAGGGGTTCGCAAAGGACAACGGAGGCGCTATCCCTCCGAACCTGCTTCAGATTTCCAACTCGGAATCAAATGGTCAGTACCTGTCTGGCTGCAAGGCTGTAGGTATCAAGGGCCACCCGGCGCGCTTCCCAACAAAACTGCCGGAGTTCTTCATTCGGATGCTCACAGAGCCAGATGATCTTGTTGTGGATATTTTCGGTGGTTCAAACACTACAGGACAGGTTGCAGAGCAAGAAGGTCGCCGCTGGATGGCATTTGAAGCGTTGCCCGAATATGTCGCGGCCTCGTCATTCCGCCTTCTCGACAAAGACACGCCGCTTGATGTGATGAAATCAATCTATAACAAGATTCTCGCAGGAGAGAGCGTCAACATCGAAGATTATCTCCGTCAGTCACGATTGGATTTGCGGGAGGAAATCGGCGTATACTGCTCCTGACGATTCGTCCCAGCGGACGCGCTAAAGCGCGCCGCTGAACTCAAACGTTAGATGTCTCGGAGGCATCTGTGGAGAAGTCTTGGAAAGACGCAATCAAGAAAGTGCTCGAAGAGTCCTCGACGCCTCTGCACTACACGGAAATATCTGAACAAATCCTAAGCCGTGGCTACTACGAGACTGACGGCGCAACCCCTGCGGCTACAGTAAACGCACAACTTGCATCATCAATAAAACATGATGGTGAGAAGTCACCATTCATCCGCGTGGGGAAAGGCATATTCGCCCTCAAGAATTCACAGGCAGCAGAAGTTGCGCCGACCACACCCCATAAACAAAAGAAACCAGAAGTGCTTGCCGAGTCCGACGTTGAATCATCTGAATCAATCATCCACTCCTTCGGTATGTATTGGCAGCGTGATTTGGTCGTGTGGCGCAATGACCCGAAAATGTATGGGAAACAACAGTCCCTTTCCAAGCCAGTCGATTTTGGCAAACAGAAGGGCATTTATATTCTTTACGACCATCACACCGTGGTATATGTCGGGCGCTCAATTGACCGCCCGCTTGGCAAGCGCCTTTTTGAGCATACCGTTGATCGTCTTGGCAGTCGCTGGAATCGGTTTTCATGGTTTGGCTTGCTTGACGTAACCCAAG
This sequence comes from Caldithrix sp., assembly GCA_020722685.1. The sequence goes on from DYKH01000351.1 coordinate 2,667, forward strand.
AAGGCAGCCTCCGTGAAACGGCTCTAAATACTTCTCTCGCGGCTCTTGTTGCTACGCTTGAAGCTCTTCTCATTGAAGCACTCGAACCACCACAAAACAGAAAGCGCGGCGATGATTTCTCCGCAATCGAATACATTCAAGACATCGACCCCGAATTAAAGGAGCGAGAAATACAAAACACGCTTCGCTCTATTGAGCAAAAAATGCGGGGCGGTTCGTGAAAGAATCTAACACTGCGCTCCAGCGGATCGGCCAAAAGCTGCGCTTTTGGCCGCCCACTGAGCTTTGACGTTGAGTGGCATAGGAATCAGGTGGCAATGAGTACACTCGAGCGGGCGATTGCAATCGCGGCCCAGGCCCACGAAGGGCAAACCGACAAAGCTGGTGCGCCATACATCTTACATCCTCTCCGTTTGATGATGCGTTTAACCTCGATTGAAGAGCGGATAGTGGCCGTCCTGCACGACGTAGTGGAAGACAGTTCGGTGACATTCGGAGATCTCGAGAAGGAGGGCTTCACGACTGAAGTGCTAGATGCCTTGAAGTCAGTTACTCGTCAGGCTGCAGAAAGCTATGACGAGTTCGTACTTCGTGCTGCTGCAAATTCAATTGGCCGGCGAGTAAAGCTGGCTGATCTTGAGGACAACTGCGATTTATCCCGTATAGCGGCCCCTACGGAAAGGGACTACGCAAGGATCGAGAAGTACCAGCGAGCGATCGCCGTGATCAGAGCGCTGGGGAATTGATATGCCACCCAACTATCTGCTGAAGCGGACATTTGGCAGCGAACTCCCATCGCTGCCGCTCCGGTCGCCCGCTGTCAAATGCCGCTTAGCATCCCGATTCCGCGATGGAATAAGGAGAAGATAGCCTGAAGGGTCCGAACTGTATAGTTCTCCGGTATGGCGAATTTTGGCCTGCCAGCCAATGTGCACGCCACGGTTATCTTCCCTGGGAGTAATGGTTGCCATACCTTCCTCGACACACACGGTTTCTGTGCTCAGAGTCCCGTAATTGTCCCTTTTAATCAACAGACGTAAAAAAAGAGGCACCGAATTAACGGAACCCCTTGATTTTGTTTGGTGCGCTCGGAGAGAGTCGAACTCCCGACCTACTGGTTCGTAGCCAGTTGC
>DYKH01000352.1 GCA_020722685.1 Caldithrix sp.
GAGTTTTTAACATTTGCCAGATTTGGCTAGATGTTTACAATTAAGCTACTAACGTGCCTAAGATTGTCCTCCAAACATCAACCCACCCAACTATGTTTGACCACCGTTTGACAATTTTTGACCATCATTGTCCACACATGACTACTCTTGACCATCCTTGACTACGCTTGACCATCCTTGACTACCCTTGATCTCCCTCGACCTTCCCCCCTACTCCTTCCTCACCTTCCCATCCACCAGCCGGTAAGTTTGCTTGGACTTTTCGCACACGGCAATCCCATCGGCATCAAAATGCAGCCTGATCCCCACTTCACTCATCCAGCCAATCTGCCGCGCCGGGTTCCCGACTACCAAAGCATAATCCGGCACATCCTTGGTCACCACTGCCCCAGCACCGATGAAAGCGCATTTGCCGATGGTCGTTCCACACACGATCGTAGCGTTTGCACCGATGGAAGCGCCTTCCTTGACCAAGGTTGGAATCCACTGCCCGTACTCGGGATACTTTTTTTTCGGGTATTTTGAGCGCGGATTGTTGTCATTAGTAAAGACCGCGGAGGGTCCCACAAACACATTATCCTCTAAGGTCACCAAATCCCATACGTCAACATTGCACTCCAACTTGACGCCATTCCCCAGCTTGGCCGCACCACCGACGAAACAATTGTGCCCAATTGTACAGTTCTCGCCAATTTGCGCGCCGGCCTGCACCTGCGATTGATGCCAGATTTTGGTACCCTTGCCGACCTTGGCACCTTCTGCCACGATGGATGTTTCGTGCACAAAGAAATCTCTTGGCCCATTCTTCAGCTCTGCCGCTTTTGCAGGTACTTCGTTGCTCAAGCACTTTTGCGCCTGCTCCAAGATGGTCAAAACGTCCATGCCTGCTTTGGCGTCCGTTACCGGCGTTTTGCCGTTTTCTATACAGTCCACAAAATGCAGCAGCTCTTCATTGAGCGGCATTTTGTGCTCGTATTCGACCGGCTTGGTCTGTCCTTCGCGCAATACCGGCTTGCCCTGAATCCAATCGATGCCCTTCTCATAAAGCAGCAATTCCTTCTTGGCGGCGGAATCTTCAAAAGAGATCATACCCTTGGAGCCAATGACCACCAGCCGGTGTTCCTTGAAAGGATGCAACCAACTGACAAAGATGTGGGCCACAATGTTATTGGGATAGTGCAGGATCGTCATGGTCGTGTCGTGCACGTTGGGTTGCAGGAAGATGCCGCCATCGGAATTAACCGAGGTCGGCATATCGCCGACGAAATACTGAAAGATGGAAATATCGTGCGGGGCAAAGCTCCAAAGGATATTCTCCTCACTACGAACCGTGCCCAAATTGAGGCGGTTGCTATACATGTACTGTAACTTGCCGATGGCTCCGGCCTGCAAAAGCTGCTTGATCTTTTGAATGGCGGGATGATAGAGCAGGATGTGTCCCACCATCAGCTTCAGGCCTTTGCTTTCGGATAGCTTGACCAGAGTCTCAGCATCCGCTGACTTGAGTGTAATGGGCTTTTCCACCAGCACGTGCTTGTTGTTTTCTAACAGCCGCTTGGTAATGTCGAAATGCGTTTCCGCCGGCGTCGCGACCACGTAGCCATCAAACTCTTCAGCGAGGGAATTCTCAATCGTATCAAACACCTTCGTCTGGGGATACAATTTTCCGAATTCTTCTCTTTTCTCGGCAACCGCCTCGACAATCCCGCCCAAGTGTCCGAGATCGTTCAGTGTTTTGATATGATTCTTGCCCCACTTGCCAGCTCCTACCACTGCGATTTTCGCCATTCAATAGCTCCTATGATGATATTTAAGAATCAAATGCTCCGAATACCTATGCTGAAAATAATGTCGGCTCAGTGCGGTACCACCGGTTAGATAGAAGGGTAGCCTTAATCTTCTCACGATATTCAGGATCCCATCCTGAAACGGGTAAAGGTTCTCCCTGTAGTATTTTTCGAACGCGCTCATACTTGTCCCTTAGGTCGGCATTTCGTAGCTTCCCTATTAATTCGCGGGTGAGCCTCTGCTCAATTTTCTCTAATCCTACGATCTCCAAAATATCGTACCAAGCCAGTCTCTCCAACATCCGCAGGAGAATTTTTTCCTCATCGAAGTGAAAAATCCTTTGGCGCCGGCTTTCTAATACAGCATATAATTCTTGCGGATCTATCTGATAATCCCAAACGATCTTTTGCAGCAATCTCAGAACTTTCTTCTTATTGCGTCTCATCTTGAAAATCGATATGGATTTCTAATATTGGCTCTCGGATTTGCATTCTGAACGGCTCAAAAAAGACAGCAAGTTAACCATCCCTCTATTCCGCCGACATGTCCTACCTACTCCGATACCACTCTATGGTCCGCTGCACTCCTTCGTGCAACGGCACCTGCGCCATAAAACCGAATTCTCTCAGCGCCCGCTCGGTGCTGAGTAAACGTCGCGGCTGCCCGTCCGGCTTGCTCGCATCCCAAACGACCTTTCCTTTATACCCGGTCAACTCGATGATCAATGCCAGCAGGTCCTTGATCTTGATCTCATACCCCGTTCCCAAATTGACCGGCTCCGGTTTCTCATACTGCTCACTGGCCAACAGGATGCCATCGGCGGCATCTTCCACAAACAGAAACTCTCGTGTCACTTCCCCGGTTCCCCACACGACGATCTCTTGCCGACCCTCTCGCTGCGCATCGACGCACTTTTTAATGAGAGCCGGAATCACATGCGATGATCCCGGATCAAAGTTATCTCCCGGCCCATAAAGATTCACCGGCAAAAGGTAAATCCCGTTAAATCCGTACTGCTGGCGATAGGCCTGCAATTGTACCAATAGCATCTTCTTCGCCAAGCCATAGGGGGCATTCGTCTCTTCCGGGTAGCCGTTCCAAAGGTCATCCTCTCGGAAGGGAACCGGAGTATGCTTGGGATAGGCGCAAATGGTGCCAATGCAAACGAATTTCTCTACGCCGAACTGCCTGGCCTGTTCTATAAGCTGAATGCCCATGATGGCATTATCATAGAAGAACTTGCCCGGGTTTTCCCGATTGGCGCCAATTCCCCCTACCACTGCGGCAAGATGAATGACCATGTCGGGCTTGGCGCGACTCAGCATTCGGAGGATTGCGTCCCGGTCGCGGAGATCGTACTCTTCCACTTTGGGGACAAAGACCTGCCGGCAGCCTTGCGCTGTGAGCTTTCTGACGATATACGATCCCAGAAATCCCGCCCCTCCGGTGACGACAACTCGTTTATTGGACCAAAAGGACAAGTCGAGTGCCTAAAGTAGTTAAGGTGGCTGAAGTGCCTGAAGTGGCTGAAGTGGAAAATAGATACGCGATCGAAGTGATCAAAAAAGTCTTAGCTTGCTTTTACTTTGAAAAACGCTTGCTGCTGTGTTTTATGGTGGTCAAAAGTGCGAGCAACTCGCTGCACTCTTTGTATCCGGCGTCAACGAGTCCCTCATCCACTACGGCGGTTTCTTTTACTATTTCTAACCAATGCTGAGTCTCACTCGCTTCTTTCTCGCAGATAGAAATCTTGTGAGCAAATTCGGCACGACTCACTGCCCGATTGGCTTCCCGATAATTCGCCCCTATCGATGTCCCGGATTTGACTAACTGGTAACGGACAACATTTCCTCCGGAGTCTCACAAATTCTTGTGCAAAGATAGATGATTCGAATGGCAAACCGCTTCGTCCTCTCTTCTAACCTGCTACCAAACTCCTTGTTATCCAGTAAGAATTTAGCCGTCTGAACCAAAGCCTGTCATTCCGACCGCAGGGAGGAATC
>DYKH01000083.1 GCA_020722685.1 Caldithrix sp.
CAGAGCTGGCATCAGGAATGTATTTTTACAAATTGAAGGCTGGTAATTTTCAACAGATTAAAAAAATGATTTTAATCAAATGAGGTTCCAATGCCTATGACCAACAAAGTGAAACAATGGCACGCTCAACTGGCATGGGTATTCTTTTTTGGCATCTGGATGGCTTACCTGGAATCCGCCATCGTAGTTTATCTCAGGGAGCTTTATTATCCTGATGGATTTTCGTTTCCGATAAAATTTATTCCAATTCACATGGCTCTAATTGAGCTGGGTCGGGAAGCAGCGACCATTTTCATGCTGTTAGCCATTGGTTTTTTGACGGGCAAAAAAGCCTGGACCAGACTGGCTTATTTTATGTTCAGCTTTGGCGTCTGGGATATCTGGTATTACGTCTGGCTGAAAATTTTTCTGAATTGGCCTGAATCGCTATTGACCTGGGATTTGTTATTTCTCATTCCGCTGCCGTGGTCAGGCCCTGTTATTGCACCAGTGATTGTTTCCATGTCATTGATTATTGGCGCTATAATTGTATTAAAGTTAGAGGAAAAAGGCATTGATTGTAAATTAACGAAATGGGAATGGAGAATACTGGTCATCGCTCCTTTGCTTATTTTTGTTTCGTTCATCTGGGAAGCTCCAAAAATTCTGAAACTGGACGTCCCCACGGTTTACCATTGGGAGTTGTTAATTATTGGCGAGCTGATCGGTATTGTCATTCTGATTCGAGCTATTGTAAGGCTGACTGCAAATCACGCATCTGTTGAAAAAGTATAATAAAGATTCTATCTAACTAACTTAATCCCGGCACTTCTATTCAGTACGCTTTGCCAGAAAAGAGCCATGTGGCCATTGACATCTACAACGTTCTCGGACAAGGATCGTGCGGATTTTAGATGCCGAGATGCCGGGTGGTCGTCACACCGTGCACTGGCATGGCCGAAACGAAGCTGGCCAAAAAGTCAGCGCCGGTATTTATCCCTGCCGGATGCAAGCAGGTGAGTTTGCCAAGACGCAGAAGATGACCCTCCTGCCATGAGGATGACTCGCTGCAATTGATATTGTAGCCGCCTGTCGCCTCCTAGAGATGGTGTTGCTGAAATGCCTTGGCGATTAATGAAGCCAAGGCATTTCTGTTCGATCTTGGGGGCCACTCGCTAGGGGGCATTTTGCTTGACAATAGTACGATATTTTAATATATTGACCCCACTTCAGAAAACCCAAGTAAAAGACGTTTTGGTTTCATGGCAAAGGATAAGCTGAGAGTGCTGGGCATGATTTTTCATGCCTACCACGGATTACTGCATCAGGAAAGGGAGAACGGCCAGCGCTTCGAGGTGGACGTAGAAATGATTTTTGACGCTTCTAATGCCGCTGTTTCCGATCGCATCAAAGATACCATTGACGTGCGCCAAGTTTATTCCGATGTGCAAAACGTGGTCGTCAACAGCCGCTTCTATCTCATCGAAACCATCAGTCAGCAAATAGCAGATCTCATTTTAGCCAAGTTCCCGGTCGAAGAGGTGACGGTCAAGGTGCGCAAGCCATTTGCGCCATTGGGCGGTCTAGCAAATGGGACGGAGATAGAGATCACGCGTACGCGTTCGACGTAGGTTTTTTCTATGGCGCGAACCTTCATCGGCCTCGGCTCCAATTTGGGGGATCGGCTTCTGAATCTATGCCGGGCTATTCATCTCATTGCGCAGCTTCCACAAAACACCTTAAGGAGCATATCCGGTGTTTACCAAACCGAACCCGTCGGCAAGATCGATCAGCCGGACTTTCTCAACGCAGTCATCGAAATCGACAGCCAATGCCCGGCCACACAGCTTTTGGCTTCCCTGCTCGACGTGGAAAAAATCTTAGGGCGAACGCGCAAAGTTAAATGGGGACCCAGAACTATTGATCTTGACATCCTGTCCATCGAAGCGGCCACCTATGACACTGCCGATCTCAAAGTGCCGCATCCGGAATTAGCAAACAGACGCTTCGTATTGGCGCCATTTGCAGAGATTGCCGCCGAGCATATTGTTGCAGGTTTCAATAGGAGCGTGCGGCAGCTATTAGAAACATGTTCCGATCATAGCCGGATCGAGTTGTATTCTGCCTCCGGAGAGATAAAAAAGAAGCTTGAAGAGGTTGCATCGTGGGAACACCACAGTACATCTGCATAGAAGGAGTCATAGGCGTCGGCAAGACCAGCCTGGCTCGCCAATTGGGTGAGCACGCCGACGCGCGGGTGATCTACGAAAAGCCGGAAGAAAACCCCTTTCTGCAAGACTTTTACGACAATCCCCAACGATACGCCTTCCAGACCCAGTTGTTCTTTTTGCTAAGCCGATACCGGCAGCAGTTGGAGAGTTTTCAGCCGGATTTGTTTCACTCGGTCATGGTGTCCGACTATTTGTTCGCCAAAGACCGGATTTTCGCCCACCTCAACCTCGAAGACCGCGAGCTGTTCTTGTACGACCGCATCGCCTCCCTGTTGGAACAGGAAATTCCCAAGCCCGATCTGGTGGTGTATTTGCAGTCAACGCCGGAGCGACTAATGGCAAACATCAAGAGGCGGGGCCGTTCATACGAGAGAGCTATTTCCGAAGACTATATCCGCTCCCTCAACGAGGCGTACAACAAGTTTTTCTTTCACTACAACGAAACGCCGCTGCTGGTAGTTAACAGCACACTCATTGATTTCGTCAACATCAAACAGGACTTTGAGGAATTGGTACATCAGATCTTCCGCTCGCACTCGGGAATCGAGTATTATTCTCCAGGTCGTTGAGGGCGCATCGCTGGCCGGAAAATTTGCCCAGCATGTTTTCCAGAACTAAATCGATCACTTTATAGCAAAAGGTGATCGCAACATCTACGCGAATGATTGCCGCAAAAACAAGAGGGCTTCGTCCCTCTTGTCCAGTTTTTAGGAGCAAGGATTTCTCATGTTGACATTGTTCCGCATTATTATAATCGGACTGCTGATCTATTGGGTGGCCAAGCTGCTTATCAGTTTTCTTGGTGCCGGCAAGCCACCTGTAGAAGTGGGCGGCAAATCCCAGAAAAAGCCACTCGACCTGTCCGACAAAGACGTCGAAGACGTGGAGTTCAAGGAGACCAAAGAGTAGGCTGTTGATCGCATGAAGCTTTACCTCCGCGTTCTAAAATATCTCAAGCCGTATTGGCCAAGCCTGACCGGCTCGGTTATCTGCATCCTTCTCTTCACCGTTTTCAATAGCGCCTTTCTGGTCGCAGTTATGCCTTTTTTGAAAACCATTTTTCGGCCGGCAGCCGCGCAACAGATGCTGAGCGAACCTGCCATGAACTCCGCACCGGATGAGTTGAGTAAACCGGCCATCCCCACTGTCATTGCAGACCGGGAACAAATTATCAAGGAAAAAATCTACCGCTTCTTCCTCGGAGACAATCCCCAGAGCGCCTTGGAACGCATCTGCATTCTCATCATCCTGTTGTTCTTTTTCAAAAGCCTCTTCGACTATCTGCAAGCCTATCTGATGGCGCACGTGGAACAAAGTATCATCCGCGATTTGCGGGATGATCTTTACAAGCATATTAATACTCTTTCGCTGAATTTTTTTCATCGCACCCGCACCGGGCAAATCATTTCCCGCATCACCAATGACGTCAATCTTATCAACGGCGGCGTTTCCGCGAGCTTTGTAACGCTCATCAAGGACCCCCTGGTGATTATCGCTTCATTGGGCATTGCCTTGTATCTAAGCTGGCAATTGACCTTGGTGGCGATGGTGGTGGCGCCCTTCAGCATGGCGATCATCGGCTGGGTCGGGCTAAAGCTCCGCAAGCAGAGCGCCATCTCGCAAGAAAAAATGGCCGATGTCACTTCGGTCTTGCAGGAAACCATCACTGGCGTCAGAGTGGTCAAAGCTTTTGCCATGGAGAAATTCGAGATCAAAAAATTCATGGCGGAAACACAGAAATACTACCAGGCACTTCTGCGCATCACCCGCACCCGCAATTTGGCTTCACCGCTGACAGAGTTTTTGGGTGCCAGCGTCGGCGTGGGCATTTTGTGGTTCGGCGGCCAACAGGTGTTGCAAGGGCAGTTGTTAGCGCCGGAAGAGTTCCTTGGTTTTTTGGTCATCGTCTTTTCCATCATGCAGCCGGTGAAGGAGCTGTCGAGCGTCAACAATCGCATTCAGGAAGCGCTGGCTGCCGGTGAGCGTATTTTCAAAGTCTTGGACCGCAAGCCCGCTATCCGAAATAGGCCGAACGCCAGATTCATTCAGGACTTTAACAGTAGCTTGGAATTTCGCGCTGTTGGCTTTAGCTACAATGGCAGCGACGTGGTTCTCGATGGCGTTTCGGTGTGTATCAGCAAAGGCGAAATTCTGGCCATCGTCGGCCCCAGCGGCGCCGGCAAATCCACCCTTGTCGATCTCATCCCGCGTTTCTACGATCCGCAGCAAGGCGCCGTTCTGTTGGATGGCGTCGACATCCGCGACGTCGATTTGCCGAGTCTTCGGCAATTGATGGGCATCGTTACGCAGGAGACGATCTTATTCAACGAATCCGTGCGCAACAACATTGCTTATGGATTGGAGGACAAATCCATTGATGAAGTGATGGCCGCCGCCAAAGCTGCCAATGCTCATGACTTTATCATGCAGCTACCGCAGGGTTACAACACCAACATCGGCGAGCGCGGCGTCACCTTGTCCGGCGGCCAACGGCAGAGACTGGCCATCGCCCGCGCCGTGCTGAAGAATCCGCCCATCCTCATTCTGGATGAAGCCACCTCAGCCTTGGATACCGAATCCGAGCTGTTGGTACAGCAAGCAATCGAGCGATTGATGCAGAACCGGACTTCGTTCGTCATCGCGCACCGGCTTTCGACGATCTTGAATGCAGACCGGATCATCGTGTTGGACCAAGGCAAGATCGTCCAGCAAGGCACGCATGACGAGCTGGTCAACCAGCCGGGACTGTACCAAAAGCTCTATAATATGCAGTTTCGGCTATGAAACGTCAAATGCCTCGACCCCAAAGTGTGCGACAACGCACGACGAGTATTTTGCAAAAAAGTTAGTTTCTCACCGTTGCCAGGTGCAATCATCAATCTGAGCTTGGAGCCACGACTTGATCTGCTGGCACCCAAACCATGGTTTGTGCATCGTGGTAAAAAACTATAGGCTAACCATCTTGTTCGAGCAGGCAAACAACACTGACACTGTTTTAGCGCGAATATCGTTTGTCTCCATTTTCGTTTTTGTTGCGGCGTTGCCCTTCACCATCGCTTTGACGCAAATCGCATTGGGCGTGGCTTTGCTAACCTGGATGGCGCGGGCGTTCCTCACCAAACAGATGCGCCTCCACGGGCTTGGCTTGGAATGGGCGTTCTTGGCTTACGTTGCCGCCGAGATTTTGTCGTTGATTTTTTCCACCAACGTCTCGCAGTCGATCATTTATTTAAAGCGGTTGTTGTTGATTCCAATTGTCTACCTCATCGCCCTCAATATCGACAGCAAGAGCCGGTTTCGGCAATTGCTTCTGGTGTTCATGGCTTCGGTCACCGTTTATTCGGCATGGGGGATCATCTCCTACTTTGTCGATCCCACGGTGCGAGTCCGACACATTCATAACTCGATGACGGTCGGCGGAATCACCATGATCGGGGCGCTGCCTGGCTTTGCGGCGGCGACAACTATGGAGGACAAAAAGTGGCGATGGCTTGGACTGTTTTCTGGGATGATCAACCTTCTCTGCCTGATCCTAACTTCCACCCGTGGTTCGTGGCTTGGCTTTTTGGCTGGCATTTTGTTGATTCTTTATTTGACCAACAGAAGGGCTCTCATTGCCGTCCCGGTGTTGATAGCAGCGTTTTACTTGCTCCAGCCAGCTTCCTTTGTGCATCGGGTGCGCCATTTCTTCGATCCCACTTGGGGGACCAATGCAAAAAGACTCTTGTGGTGGAGTGTGGGCGTAAGAGTTATCAAAGATCATCCACTTGTCGGCATTGGCGACGTAGGAACGGCGGATATATATAAACAGTATTCTCCTCCGGATGTTCAAGAGCTGATCGGCCATTTTCACAGCAATTATGTTCACATCGCAGTGACTTTGGGAGGCATTGGCTTGCTGGCTTTTTTGTTTATGCTGATCAAGATTACCCAGGCTTTGTACCAGGCCTATGCCCGCAGTCATCAAACAGATGAGTTGTTAGGGACCTGGACGCTTGCGTCGCTGGCCGCTTTTCTTGCCTTCAACTTGAACGGCTTTTTCGAATGGAATTTTGGCGATGCGGAAGTCATCACGATTATATGGTTCATTACCGGGCTGGCCTTGGCGGCGAATACACTTTCAGTAAGCCGTCTAATCTGAGCTTGAGCTACCAGGTAAGTCTTTAACGTTGCTGATTGCTAACCCTGAGGCAACCAACCTTCAAATTCTCAGCATGTCACTTGACCAAACGATGCAACAGAATATGAAACCAGACGCAGAATCGACAGAAAGAGAAACCGGCCAGTTAGACGGTTACCGGCAAGAACTGGAACAGTACCGGCGCGAGCACCAGAACCTCATGCTGCTGCTGAACGTGACGCGCAACATCTCGCGCGAACTAAAGCTGGACCGCTTGCTCATGCTCATCATGGATGAGGTGATCAAGGTTTTGAACTGCGACCGCTGTACTGTCTTTGTGCTGGATCGCGAGAAGAATGAGCTTTGGTCGAAGGTGGCACATGGAGAAAAGGAAATTCGCTTTCCCAGCCACCTCGGCATCGCCGGACACGTCGCCACGACCGGCGAGGTCCTGAACATCCCGGATGCTTATTCCGACGATCGGTTCAATTCCGAGATAGATAGAAAGACCGGCTACCACACGCGCAACATCCTGACTGCACCCATGAAGAATAGCTTGGGGGAAATCATCGGCGTCTTTCAGGCGCTCAATAAAGCCGGCGGTCCTTTCACGCTCGACGACGAGCAACTGCTGGACGCCATTTCCGCCATTTCCGCCAGCCAGGTGGAAAATGCCCAGCTTTACGACGAGCAGAAAAAGACCTTTGACAGCTTTATAGAAACATTGGCCAGTACCATCGATGCGCGGGATCCAATGACCGCGGGGCATTCCAAGCGCATTGCCATGTATGCCGACGAGGTGGCGCAAGTTGAAAACCTGACGGCGCAAGAGCGGGAAGTGCTGCGAACGGCCGCATTGTTGCATGATTACGGCAAAATCGCCGTGCGCGAGGCTGTTTTAACCAAAGACGGCAAATTGACGGATGAGGAATTCAAGCACATTCAGAGCCATCCGGGTTTTACCAAGAGCATTTTGGAAAAGATCAATTTCTCCCGCGAATTGGCCGACGTTCCCTTGGTGGCGGCGTCGCATCATGAGAAATTGGATGGGTCCGGCTATCCCAGCGGCTTGGCAAACGGACAAATCCCTAAATTGGGAAGAATCCTCGCCGTCGTCGATGTCTTCGATGCGCTCACATCCAAGCGCCATTACCGCGATCGCATGGAATTCCAGAAAGTCATTCAGATTCTTGACAAGGAAACCGGAACACATTTTGAGGAGACCTTTGTGCTGGCTTTTAAAAGAATCAAGCTGAACCGCCTGTTGTTGGTTTTGGAGGAAGAAAACCACAGTCGGCTCGGCAAGGATGACTTGGAGTTTCTATCCCAATTCGATACCTTCGATTTGCTGTCGGCCATGCAAGCAGAGCAGCCGGATGAAATTCAGCTCCGCATTCGAGAAACATTTGTTCACTACTATTCACGAGACTACATCAAAGGACAAGAGTATGAAGAAGGCAATCTCCACGGATAAGGCGCCGAAGGCCATGGGGCCATATAGTCAGGGCATTGTTGCGGATTGTGGCAAAATGATTTTTACCGCCGGACAGACGGGGGTCGATCCGAAAACCGGGAATTTTGTTTCTGGCGGCGTACGAGAGCAGACTCGGCAGGTTTTGCGGAACATCCAAGCGGTTTTGGAAGCAGAAGGCGCCGGCTTGCGCGATGTCGTCAAGACCACCGTTTTCCTGAAAGACATGAATGACTTTGCAGCCATGAACGAAATCTACGCAACCTTCTTTAGCGAGATGCCGCCGGCCCGTTCCACGGTGCAAGCCGCACGCCTGCCCAAAGATGCTCTGGTGGAAATCGAAACCATCGCCTTGCTCGCCAACACGTAGAATGGCGAAAGACATCGTTCATAGCACTCTGCTTTTGCTTCTCTTTCTTTGCCTGAAAGCTGCTGCTACCTTTTCGCAGACAATCCCAGATTCTTTGCATTCAATTGCAAGTCTTAAGGACAGCGTTGCGGTCAAGTCGGATTCCATCAAGACAAAAACCAAGTCACCAAGAGGGGCCATGTTGCGCTCACTCTTCATTCCCGGCGGCGGTCAATTTTACAACGGCAAATGGTTAAAAGGAGTTCTAATAGCAGGAACTGAGGTGGGTCTGATCGCCAACGCTATCATTCAGAACCAGTGGGCTGTTCAATCTAAAACGTTGGTTGAGAAAGAATTTTACCAGAACAATCGCGGCCTGTCACTTTGGTGGCTTGGGGCAGTTGTCCTTTACAGCATCGGCGATGCTTATGTGGACGCCCATCTCTACCAATTCGACGAATCAGAGGATTTGTCCGTGAGGCTGGCTCCGACCCTTGATCGACCGCAAGAAGGGCTATTTCCGGTATGTGCATTATCATTGCAGCTTCACTGGTGAAACCTCCGGCAAGGCGCGTCATTAGAGCCTGGGTGAACACTGAAGGGTGGACGACACGGGGTACGTCAACAAATTGAAAAAGAGGGAATTGTCTCCCGCATGAATTCCTTGCGAGTTTCTTGTCTCACTGCCTTTGCATCATTGCAATATTAATGTTTTTTCTTTATATTAGCCCGACGCAAAATTCACATTGACAGGAACTATCCGTGACACGTCAACAAGCTTATGAGCTAACCAAGCCCCGCTTTACCAACCAGAACCTCTTCAAGCACGTGCTGGCCGTAGAAGCCGTCATGCGCGAATTAGCGGCGCATTTTAACGAACCGGTGGAGACCTGGGGACTGGTCGGTCTCTTGCACGATTTTGACTATGAAGAAACGATGAACACTCCGGAACGGCATACACTGGTCACTGAAGAACTTTTGAGGGATCACCATCTTCCGCCGGAGGTGATGAACGCGATCAAGTGCCACAACAATAAGGCGCCGAGAGCGAGTCTCATGGATAAGGCGATCTACGCGGCGGATCCCGTGACCGGACTGATCGTGGCGGCCGTGCTCATGCACCCGGAAAGAAAGCTGAAGGCCATGCAAGCCGAATTTGTCTTGCGCCGCTTCAAAGAGAAAAGCTTTGCCAAGGGCGCGAACCGCGAGCAGATTATGACCTGCACAGACATGGGCCTGAGTCTGGAGGAGTTTGTAAAAATTGCATTGAGAGCGATGCAGGACATCAGCGATGAATTGGGATTCTAAAAACTCCTTACGAACTCTCATTCCAATCGTTGGACTGTTGGCCAGTCTCTTTGTCGGCGAGGCGTTCTGCCGGTGCCCAAAAGATACTACTCAAGTGAAGGCAGCCGGGCCGGCCGCGGCAGATTCTTGGTTCGCCAAGGACAAGGCCGATCACTTTATCATGAGCGCATTTCTAACCGGCCTGGGATACTATGCTGCCAACAAAGAGATCAACAAAAACGACCCCGCTGCCAAGAACCTGGCCGTTGGCTTTTCTTTGTCGTTAGGCGTCTTCAAAGAAGTGTACGATAAGAAAAGCCGCAAAGGCGCGGCGAGCTGGAAAGACCTTGCCGCCGACCTTCTGGGCGTGGGATTGGGATATTTGATTATCAGCGCGAATAGCAATTAATTTGCAATTTCATATTTTCGATTGCCGATGTGGGATTGCCGATTGGCTCACCCTAAGAGAGGTCTGATCTTTGATAGGCAGACGCCTACAACCCAACAACCTTTATTCAAGTTTCAGTTTGATGAAATGGTGCGAAGATTCATAGACAAGCCGGAATCCAACTGTGGGGTCGTTGGCGTCTTCGGCACACCGGAGGCTGCCAGATTTTCTTACCTGGCGTTATATGCGCTGCAGCATCGCGGCCAGGAGAGCGCAGGAATCGTGAGCAGCGATGGAGCCCACGTCCATCGGCATGTCGGCCAAGGCTTGGTGGCGGATATTTTTTCCGATCAATCGATTTTCACCTATCTGGGAGGGCATCTCGCCATCGGTCACAACCGCTATTCCACCACCGGCTCCGCGCGGCTCGTCAATGCTCAGCCGCTGTTGGTGAACAGCAAAGATGGTCCGTTCGCTATCAGCCACAACGGCAACTTTACCAATTCCGGCTCTTTGCGCCGCGAGTTGGAAGACGAGGGCTCCCTATTTCAGACCACTACCGACACGGAAGTGGTGCCGCATCTAGTCGCCCGCTCCCGGCAAAAATCCATAGCGGACAAGATACTGGACGCCTTACGAAGGATCCGTGGCGCCTACTCCTTGGTCATGCTGACCAAGGACCGCCTCTTCGCTGCCCGCGACCCGCATGGGATTCGACCACTGTGTCTGGGTGAAAAGGATGGCGCATATTTTGTGGTCTCGGAAACCTGCGCTCTTGATCTCATCCGCGCTCAGGAACTCCGCGATGTACGGCCGGGAGAATTGATCGAAATCAGTGAGCACGGGGTTCAGTCCTACACCATTGCCGAGGCAGCGCCAAGGCATTCCTGCATCTTCGAATTCATCTATTTCGCTCGGCCTGACAGCCGAATTTTTAATGAAAATGTCGATAAGGTTCGTCGCAAGCTTGGTAAGATTCTGGCTCTGGAAAACGGCGCCGAGGCAGACATTGTCATTTCCGTTCCCGACTCGAGCAATACCGCCGCCATTGGCTATTCGCGCCGCACCAACACCAAATTCGAGCTAGGCCTCATCCGCAACCATTACGTGGGACGCACGTTCATACATCCGCAACAAAATATGCGGGATTTTAGCGTACGGGTTAAATTTAATCCGGTGCGTGGCGTGCTCAAAGATCGCCGGGTGGTTCTCGTCGAAGACTCAATTGTCCGCGGCACCACCTTGCGCCAACTGGTGAGTTTGGTAAGGCAAGCCGGAGCCAAGGAAGTGCACGTACGGGTCAGCTCGCCTCCCATCATTTCGCCGTGCTATTACGGAATGGATTTTCCCAGCAAAGCAGAGCTGATCGCCTCGCAAAAAAGCGTGGGGGAAATTCGTGAATACTTGGGATGTGACAGTCTTGCCTACCTTTCCATGGAAGGTCTAATGGACGCCGTTTCCCAAGAGGAAGGCGGCTTTTGCACGGCCTGTTTCTCGGGGCAATACCCCGTACCCATTGAAGAAGGCATTGGCAAATTTCAATATGAGGACGCAACAGCAGACACAGCGTTGGATAATAACAACAACTAACCAAGATGGGAAGGTATGCCGCCTGGCAATGATGGTAAGAGGATCGACTGGGTAAAAAAGCTGGACTATTTCTTTGTGTTAAGACCGACCTTGTTCTTTCCGGTTTGGACCATATCCTTGTCCGGTTATTGGGCCCAGCAGCGCTTTGACGGCCACCCGCTGGTTCTCAAGCCAATGATCGAGCTCGGCCCAATTGATCTTACCTACATGTTCATCATCGGCCTCTTCACCCTGATCATGGGCGGAGTCTTCCTTCTCAACCAATTGGCGGACGTCGAAACCGACCGGCTGAATAACAAGCTGTATTTGGTTGCCAATGGCGACGTTAGCAAATCGCAGGCGCGCATCGAAACGAGCTTACTGTTCACCATTCCTCTTTTGCCCTTGATCAAGAACAGGCCCGATTTGGTTGTGGTAATGGTCATGGCTTTATTCATCACCGGTTGGTGCTATAGCTGCCGGCCGCTGGTTCTTAAGAATCGTCCCATAGGCGGTGCATTGGCCAATTTGCTGGGGGGTATTATCATCTTTGCTCTGGGCTGGAAGATCAAAGGCACAATGAGCTTGGAGGTTCTCAAATACGCAACGCCTTATGTGCTCGGTGTCTTGGCGGTATACTTTTTTACCACCATACCCGACCTGAAAGGCGACCTCGCTTCCGGGAAAATGACCGTCGCCTCCAAGTTCGGAGTGCGGCCGGCCATGTGGGCAGGATTGGCTGCCGATATTTTTGCTATCGGTTCTGCTGTCTGGACTCGCGATTGGGTCGTGCTTTTGCCCACGCTGGCCGTGCTGCCGTTTTTTATCCAGGCCGTGCGCAAAAACTCTGTGGCCGAGGTACTTCGCACCAACAAATTGGCCACCCTTTTTCTGTCGCTCATTGTTTGTCTCCGTTTTCCGGTCTATCTGGCTTTCATAATAGCGCTGTACTTTTTTTCCAAATGGTACTATCGGAAACGGTTTAATATCGTTTATCCAAGCTTTAGGACGTGATTCCGTTCCACAAGCGGGCACGCAAATGGATGGGAAGGATAGTGTCTTCTTTTTTGTTCGTAACGAATCAAAGCGGAAAGGAAAGCCAAAATGATTTTGGTCAAGATGATTCACAGTTGACGCAATCGAGATGCTGAGTTCATCTTTGCCCCGATCAGAATCTACCACTTGGATGGGATGCTTAATAGTTTTGTCCTTGATTGGTTTTGACTTTTTGTAAGGGTTCGGAATTTGAACTCCTGTACTCGACTGCATTTTTCTAATGGCCATCGCTAAAAGCGATAATTCATGGAATCCCTGTGGCATTGACAGTATGGAAAAAATTCTTTTCAACAGAAACCTTTGTGATTTTTGCGGCACCTGCGTAGCGGTCTGCCCCCACGATGCCATCGAGCTGGCGGAGGCGGATTTGCAGATCATCTCCGAAAAGTGCACCGCCTGTATGAACTGTGTTTACATTTGCCCGATCCGTGCATTGGAGGCGGCCGATGAAAGATAAGTACGATGTCATCGTCGTCGGGGCCGGGCCGGCCGGATCCACCGCAGCCCGCCATGCCGCCCGGGGAGGCGCCTCGGTACTCATGCTGGAAAAGGATCGTGAAGTCGGTATTCCTGTGCGCTGCGCCGAGGGTGTCGGCGAAAAAGGATTGCGCGCGGTGGTTGATATCAACCCCAAGTGGATTGCCAAGAAGATTGTGGCCGCCGTTCTCTACTCGCCGTCGGGAATGGAAGTGAAAGTGACCAGCGACGAAATTGGCTACGTTCTCAATCGTAAGGTTTTTGATTACGACCTGGCGCAATTAGCTGCGGATGAAGGTGCGGAAATACTCACCAAAGCTTACGTCTTCGGACTTTTGCACGAGAACGGCAAGACGACGGGCGTGAAAGTACAGCACCTCGGCACTGAGTACAATGTCAAAGCGGACATTGTCATTGGCGCCGATGGAGTAGAATCGCGCGTTGGGCGCTGGGCCGGCTTGAAGACCAAGACTTCCATGCGCGACATGGAGACTTGCGCCCAGGTGACAGCGAGCAACATCGATCTGCCGGAAGATTATTGTCATTTCTTCTTTGCGTCAAGCGTTGCCCCCGGAGGGTACCTTTGGGTTTTCCCGAAAGGCGATGGCCTGGCGAACGTCGGTCTGGGCATTTCCGGCGAATACTCGCGGTACAAGTCAGCTCACGAGTATTTGCAAACATTCCTGCGCCGGCGCTTTCCCAAGGCGGCCATTCTGACGACCGTTTTTGGCGGCGTACCCTGTGCACCCACATTGGAGGAAATCGTTGCCGACGGACTCATGTTGGTGGGAGATGCGGCGCATCAAGCCAATCCGGTCTCCGGCGGCGGCATCGTCAGCGGCATGATCGCCGGTCAAATAGCCGGTCAGGTTGCTGCTGCGGCGATTAGGGAAGGAAAGCCTACAAAAAAGAGGTTGCACGACTATGTCAAGCAATGGAACGCGGCTGAGGGGAAAAAAACCAAAGCGTTCTATCGCCTGAAAAAATTCGTTTACAGCATGAGCGATGATGACCTGGACAACACGGCCAAGATATTGCTTTCCGTGCCGGAAGATAATCGCACCATTTTGACTATTTTCAAATCCGCACTGATAAAACAACCCTCTCTGATTCTGGAAGCCATTAAGGTTTTCACCTAAAGGACACTATGAAAAGCGGGATATGGGAATTGATTCAAAAGGATAAGAACAACTTTGGGCTGCCCAATCTACTCACAGTTTTGCGCTTGCTGTTTTTGCCGTGCATTATTTACTTCTTAGTGCTCGGCACCAAGCGCGGCGACTGGCGGTACGATGGGCTGTCGATTGCATTTATTTTCTTATCCGGACTCACTGATTTCCTCGACGGTTATGTAGCCAGGCAGATGAATCTTCGCTCCAATCTTGGCCGCATGTTGGATCCTTTGGTTGACAAGATTAACGTCGATATTGCCGTGCTTTTCTTGGCCGCCTATAAGGGATTGCCCTATTGGTATGTCGTTCTGGTCATAGGGCGCGATCTAATCATTCTCTTGGCCAGTTTCCATGTGATCGCCAAAATCCGCTTGGTGACGGAATCCAATTTGCTGGGCAAATATACCTTGGTGTCCTTTGCACTGGTCACCGTTGCCTACATCTTGAACATTCGCCCCCTCACCTACATCACTCTGTGGATTTCCGCGCTGCTCATTCCGGCTTCGTTGACAAAATACTTTTTGTTTTATCGCGACCTCATGCGGCGCGAGAAAGCAGCGGCTCACAAAACCAAGGAGACGGTTCTGATCGAATAGAATTGGCGGAAGATTTTCGCCCCAGTCAATGGGATATGCGGCTCCGGTGGCAAGGGACAAGTATCAAATGGGGAACGAAAGCAACTCGGCGGCGTTTCTTAGGCGTGGCTCAAGAAGCTTGTAGTAATCAGGCAAGAGAACGCCGTTGACAAAGACCCATCGCGACGTGCCCAGCTAAAGGCGATTTATGTTGCATGAATTGACGCGAGCGCGAAGGGCAGACCGGGTGTTAAAAAAGGATAGAGATTGTTCACTGTCGTTGCAAAACTACAACAGGGCTTGGCGAAAACCAAAGCGGGATTGGTCGAGGGAATCGCTCGGATTGTCAGCAAAGCCAAAGGAATCGATGAACAGCTATTGGCCGATCTGGAAGAGTTGCTTATCCTAAGCGACGTCGGCGTAGAATCTGCCGAAAAAATTGTCGATGACCTGCGGAGAAAGCGCAAGGAGTCGAGTGTCAACAGCCCGCAAGAAATTATCGCGATTCTAAAGGATGAACTGATAGCAATTTTGAACGGCGCTCCAGACAGGCCGGTTCAGGTTCAACCGACAAAGCCTTACGTCATCAGCGTGGTCGGTGTCAACGGTACCGGCAAGACTACCACCATCGGTAAGTTGGCGCACGGATTTACCCAAAAGGGCAAAAAGGTGTTGGTGGCTGCTGCGGATACTTTTCGCGCTGCGGCCATCGACCAGCTCGAAATTTGGGCTAAGCGCTCCGGCGCGGACATGGTGCATGCACAATCCGGCGCCGATCCCGCTGCCGTGGCCTTCGATGCTTTGAAAGCAGCGCTCACTCGCAATATCGACGTTCTCATCATCGATACCGCCGGTAGGCTGCACACAAAGACAAATCTGATGGCCGAGCTCAGCAAAATACATCGGGTGTTGGACCGGCAGTTGCCCGGCGCGCCGCACGAGGTTTTGTTGGTGCTGGACGCAACGACCGGTCAGAATGGTTTGTCACAAGCCCGTAAATTCACCGAAGCCGTCAAGGTAACTGGCATCGCGCTGACAAAGCTGGACGGCACTGCAAAAGGCGGTATCGTTTTCTCGATTGTCAAGGAGTTGGGCATTCCGGTTCGTTATCTTGGCCTGGGGGAGAAAATGGACGATTTGGAGGATTTCGATCCCAAGCAATTCGTCGAGGCGTTGTTTAAGTGAAATTGGCCTACATCAGTCTCGGCTGTCCCAAAAACGTTATTGATTTGGAAACGATTCTTGGCGGCTTGAACGGCATAGAAATTGTCGGTGATTCGCACCAAGCGGATGCGACCATCGTCAACACCTGCGCCTTCATCACCAGCGCCAAACAGGAGTCCATCGACGCGATCTTTGACATTGTGCGGATTAAGCAAGACATGCCCGGACACAAAATTCTGGTCACGGGCTGTCTGCCGCAACGCTATCGGGATGAACTGGCGAGAGAGCTACCCGAGGTCGACGCCTTTTTCCCCTTTACGGACGTTCAGGCTACCATTGCCGGAATCCGCCAGTTCTTTCCTGGCCATAGCTGCGACACCTTTCGACGTAAGCTCATCACGCCTTCTCACTACGCATATCTTCGCATTGCCGAAGGCTGCGACAACCGATGCAGTTATTGCGCCATTCCGCTCATTAAGGGCGCCTACAAAAGTCGGCCCAAGATGGCTATCTTGACAGAGGCGCATGAGCTTGTCGAGTCCGGCGTTCGTGAACTGGTGCTGGTCGCGCAAGACACGACTTACTATGGACGGGAGCAGGGAGAAAAATATGGCCTTGCCAATCTGCTGTCGGCGCTGAACGAAATTCCCGACCTGAAGTGGATTCGATTGATGTACACTCATCCTGCGCATTGGGACAGAAGTTTGATCGAAGCAATGGCCGGGTTGGACAAGGTCGTCAAATACATCGACCTACCGATCCAGCACGTTTCCGACCGGCTCTTGCGGCAAATGGGAAGAAAGGTGACCAGGAATCGAATCGAAAGCCTCATTGACGAGTTGCGCTCCAATATTCCGGAACTGGCGTTCCGTACTTCATTGATTGTCGGCTTTCCAGGTGAGACGGATGCGGAATTTGCCGAGCTGCTGCAATTCGTGAGCGATGCACGCTTTGAGCGCCTGGGCGTATTTACCTATTCCCACGAGGAAGGTACCCGAGCTTATGAAACGGATGACAGCGTCAGCGAAGAAATCAAGCTTGCGCGCCAACAGGAGATTATGGAACGGCAGGCAGAAATTGCCGCCCAACAGAGCCGGGCGTTGATCGGCCGGGAGGTCGAGATCGTCATTGATGAGACCGATAAGGAAGAAGGAAAATCCTTTGGCCGGACACAATGGGATGCTCCGGAAATAGATAATTCCGTAATTATTGACAAAGAGCTCTCGGTCGGCCGGTTTGTCAAAGTGAAAATAATTGATGCAGACATTTTCGACTTGTTTGCCGCGCCTGCTGAGTCGAGCCGAGTCATCAGTGACTACAAAGCACCCCAAGCAGTAGCAGCAAATGCCGCGACGAAATAGATATTCGCATCATAAACTACGAAATATAGGATAGAGATTTTAAGTTTGAAGTTTTGTATATTTCAACTGAGCAGGTGTGTCTTTTCGCAGGTTCGGAAGGGAAAGGTTCCGCCCTACAGCCGAATCACGGCGTGGCGGGCCAAGGGCGCAATGACAAGTCTCGGCTCTAAACTGCTACACAATTTTTGCGGTGTTTTTTTTGCAAAGCTGTTTATGATCATTCTGATCGCTCTTTGCCTTGAAAGGAGCTATCTATGAAAATCCGTGAATTTTTTCGCTCGGCAGTGCCCATTTTGATATTCATATCCATGTCTACAATCTGGGCACAAGCAGAGATGGGCCGTGGGGTAGAAACAAAGGGACCCGCATTTCACGATGACATTGTTGCCTTGGCGGTCCCCGACGACTTTTCCATGAACCGCCTCAACGTCTATGTTGAAGTGGCATACGATGAATTGCAGTTCGTCAAGTTGGAGGATGGCTATCAGGCAAGCTATGAAATCTCGGTGGTCATTTTCGACCAAGACGGGGAACAAGAAAACGGTAAGATTTGGAAGCAAACGGTGTCTGTGCAAGACTATGACCAGACCAACAAGCAGGGCATTTTCGACCTCTCGGATGAACAATTCGACCTGAAACCAGCCACCTATGATGTCATCGTCACCCTGCAGGATTTGGAAACGACCTTTGCCAGCAAACACAAGCACACCGTCCACTTGCGAGACTTCTCGAAGCGCAACTTAGCCTTGAGCAGCATCACCTTTGCCAAAGTCACCGAGGATTCCTTGGGAGTCAAGAGCATTCGTCCTGAGGTAACAGACCCGCTCAAGGGACTGGGACAAGAGATATTCGCGTATTTCGAGATCTATCATTCCCACTCGGGTGACCAGGCGACCTTGGAGTACCGAATTAGCGGCGAGCGCACGAAAACCAGAATTGAAGAAACTCACAACATTACCCTGGCAGAAGGCCGGACAATCGATTATTTCAAGATTCCGTCGGACAGCTTGGAGCACGATTCATACAAACTGGCCATTACGGTGACGAACGGCATAGAAAAAGCCACGACCGAAAAGCCGTTCTACATTCGTTGGAGCGGAATTCCGGCAAGCTCTGAAGATCTAGAGACTGCCATCGAACAGATCAAATACATTGCTACCAAGAGCGAATGGGACAAAATCAGGAAAGCCTCAGATAACAAAAAGCTTGAGGAGTTCAAGCGTTTTTGGCAGCGCCATGATCCAACTCCCGGTACCGAGGCCAACGAGGCAATGGAAGCCCACTATGCTCGCGTAGAGTACGCCAATGAAAACTTCTCCGCCACGCAACAAAAAGGCTGGCGGACCGACATGGGCATGGTTTACATCCTGCTGGGCGCTCCGGATGACGTCGAGCGCAATCCCTTCCCTCGCGGCTCCAATCCATACGAGATCTGGCAATATTATCGCTTCAATCGTTCTTTCGTCTTTGTCGATTACACCGGTTTTGGTGATTTTCACTTGTCGACACCTTTTTCGATCTATGAGTACCAACGACTCCTAAAATAGCGAGCCGTCTGCTGCACCTTGACAGAAAGAAAACAGTCGAGGATCGACGATACCGTCCGCCTGAGGGACGGATCATTTGGGCAACACAAGAGGACGAAGAGGTCATCAATACAGATAATTCTTTCACCCCGTTAAAGCCGCCACCGCTAAGACGTGGCGATCTCATTGCCGCCGTTTCCCCGGCGAGTCCACCGCACGGCGAAAAGAGCCAGCAATATCAGGCCGGGCTAAAGTATCTTCGCCGGCGAGGATTTCGCATCCTCGAAGGACGCCACATTCTCAATGAATATGGTTATCTGGCCGGTACGGACGATGAGCGCGCTCACGACCTGAACGCCATGCTGAACAATCCGGAAGTGAAGGCGATCATTTGCATTCGCGGCGGCTACGGCACCCCACGATTACTGCACAAAATAGATTACGACGCTGTCCGCCGCCAACCCAAGATATTCGTTGGCTACAGCGATATCACCAGTCTGCAATTGGCGCTTTTTGCCCAAACCGGACTGGTCACCTTTTCCGGCCCCATGATCGCTGTGGAAATGGGCAAGGGGATCGATCCCTTTACCGAGCGGGCATTTTGGGATGTTGTCAGCCAGGGAAAAGCAAAACGCATGAAGGCTCCCGAGGCGCGGATTTACAAGCCAGGTATAGCCGAAGGGCGTTTGCTGGGTGGATGCTTTTCTCTCATCAACCCCCTGTTGGGCACGCCTTATATGCCTGACCTGAACGGTGCAATCCTGGCTTTGGAAGATATTGGCGAGGATGTGTATCGACTGGATCGTTACTTTGCGCAATTGCGCCACGCCGGCATTCTGGAAAAATTGCACGGTATCGTGCTTGGCCAATTCATCGAATGCGAGGATACCAAGGATGACGCTTCTCCGTCCCTGACCTTAGAGCAAGTGATTTTGGAGTACATCCAGGACTTGTCGATCCCCGTCCTCGGCAATTTTCCCTATGGACACGGCAGTGTCAAATACACACTTCCCTTCGGCTGTCAAGTCAGGTTGAACACAAGAAGCGCAACTTTGAGCATGTTAGAACCCGCGGTGAGGGATGAAACATAACGCTAAACCGATCCGCCTGGCAGTATTTGCTTCCGGGCGCGGCTCCAACCTTGAGGCCATCCTGCGAAATATCGCCAACGGCAGTCTGACTGCCGAGGTCGCCCTCGTTATCAGTAATCGCTCTTCAGCCGGCGCCTTGGAAATTGCTCGGCAAGAGGGAATTCCGTCCTTTCATGTTTCGTCGAAACACTTTGCCGGCGAGCAGGAGTATGAGTCACATCTGCTAAAGCTGTTAGCCGACCACCAAATCGAGCTTATTGTTTTGGCCGGCTATTTGAAGCGGATCCCCGGAAGCGTCATTCGCCAATATCGAAATCGCATTCTAAATATTCATCCGGCGCTTTTGCCGGCTTTTGGCGGCCCCGGGCTCTACGGCCACTTTGTCCATGAGGCCGTGTTGAATTACGGCTGCAAAGTCTCCGGGGCCACGGTGCATTTGGTAGATGAGGAATACGACACGGGTGCGCCGGTCTTGCAGCGCTGCGTCCCGGTACTGGACGATGATACTCCGGAAACCCTATCTGACCGCGTTTTGCAGGTCGAGCATCAGATCTTTTCCGAGGCCATCCAGCTCTTCGCCGAAGGCCGGGTGATCATCGAAGGTCGAAAAAGTAAGATTATAAAATGAGGCCGGTCCGAAAATGGGATGGCCGGCGAGGTCACTTGCTCGTGACCGCCGTCGTCCTATCCTGCTACTTTGCATCTTGTTCTTCCCAACACGATTATGAGCTGGTCGAGATATCCTCCATCGATCCCTCAATTGTTGTGGATTTACGTTATGCCACCGCGCACAACTTTGTCGGCAAGGTTCTCTATCGGGAAGGTCGCTGTGTTCTCCGGCGCATGACCGCCGAGCGACTCAGTCGCGCACAGAAAAGATTGCAGCGACAAGGCTTTGGCCTGAAGATTTGGGATGGCTACCGGCCCCTATCGGTACAGAGGGAAATGTGGGCGCTGGTGCCGGATTCCCGTTACGTCGCCAATCCGGAACGCGGATCCCGGCATAATCGCGGCGCCGCGGTGGACGTCACTCTGGTGGACGCCAACGGCGTGGAAGTGAGCATGCCGACGGCCTTTGACGACTTTAGCGAGAGGGCGGCGGCGACCTTTGCCGATTTACCGGATAGCATCTTGGTCCACCGCCGGATATTGCAAGAAGCCATGACCGCCGAAGGATTTACTATCCTCGACTCCGAGTGGTGGCACTTTGACGACCCCAATTGGCAGCGCTGTGAGCTTTTGGACATCCCTGTGGAAAAGGTCGGCAACAAGTAAGAACATCAGCAGATTCGCTGCAAACGAGCGTGCCGGACTTGGCCTTTCAACGCACCAATCTTAGCAATCCATAGCGATATTTTGCAGCAAGTTTCTCAAGAACCTCTTAAGCCTCGAGGCCTAAAGTGAGTGACAAAATTCAAATCAAGAGAGCGCTGGTGAGCGTGTACGACAAGACCGGTTTGCTGGAATTGGCTCATGTGCTCAAGGACTTTTCTGTAGAAATTATTTCGACCGGCGGCACGGCCCAGTATTTGCGCGAAAACGGCATTTCCGTCACCAATGTTTCGGATCTCACCGGCTTTCCGGAAATTCTTGGCGGCAGAGTGAAGACGCTGCATCCCATGATTCATGGCGGTATTCTGGCGAAAAGAGATCACCCGGAGCAAATGCAGGAGTTGAAGGAGCATCACATCCAACCCATTGACCTGGTGGTGGTGAACCTCTATCCCTTTGAAAAGACCGTGGCCAAACCGAATGTAACTTCGGAAGAGGCGCACGAGAATATCGACATTGGCGGACCGTGCATGATTCGCGCAGCGGCCAAGAACAGCGCCAGCGTGGCGGTGCTGACGGACAGTGCTCAGTTCAACCAAGTCATAGAGGAATTGGAGCGCGAAGGAGGAGCTTTGACTTTGAAGATGCGGCAGCAGCTTGCCGCCGAGGCTTTTCGCCGCACCTATCAGTATGACCTCGCCATTGCCAATTTCCTCGCCGCAAGCACGCCCCAAGCAGATACCTTTCCGGCCATCATCAATCTGACCATGCACAAGGTTCAGGATTTGCGTTACGGCGAAAACCCGCATCAGAAAGCCGCCCTGTTCGCCGAAACGCAGCCAACCGCCGGCAAACATCTCTTTGGCAAACAGCTTCACGGCAAAGAGCTCTCCTTCAATAATATTCTGGACATCAACTCGGCGATCGGGCTGGCCATGGAGTTTGAGATGCCCTGCGCAGTGATCGTCAAGCACAACAATCCCTGCGGCGTCGCCATTGACGATAACCTTGTCCTTGCCTATGAGAACGCTTTTGGCACGGATTCCGTGTCTGCCTTTGGCGGAGTAGTGGCATTGAACAAGCCGGTCAGCAAAGAATTGGCAGAACTGCTGTCCAGCGTGTTCCTTGAAGTCGTAGTCGCGCCGGCTTTTTCCGCCGACAGCCTTTCACTTTTAAGCAAGAAAAAGAATTTGCGGCTCATTGAGTGGCCAATGGTGCAGGACTCCTCCGGCTATGACATCAAGAAAGTTTTCGGCGGCTATCTGCTGCAAAGCATGGACACGGAACGCGGCTTGGAAGAGAATTACCGCGTGGTGAGCAGCCGCCAGCCAAGCGAAAGAGAATGGGCTGCCATGCGCTTTGGCTGGAAGGTGGTCAAATGGGTTAAAAGCAACGCTGTTATATTTGTATCCGAGAAGAAAACCTTGGGCATTGGCGCCGGTCAAATGTCCAGAGTGGATTCATCCAAGATCGCGGTGCAAAAAGCGCGCGAGGCGGGACAAAACCTTGAGGGTTCCATAGTAGCTTCCGATGCCTTTTTTCCCTTTCGCGACGGCGTGGATACGGCAGCCGAGGCAGGCGCCATCGGCGTCATCCAGCCCGGTGGCTCGGTTCGTGACGCCGAGGTCATCGAAGCCGCCAATGAGCATAATTTGGCTATGGTATTTACCGGAGTTCGTCACTTCCGGCACTAAAAATTCCTTTTGAATAAATGTGCTTTTATTGTAATTTTATGGGCGGCGTTTTTTGCCGCAATTCAGAAATTTGATAAATGGTCGATACTGGTATCGTGATGTCTAAGCAAGAACGCGACCAACAAAGCAGGTAAAAAAATCGCGCGCATCTTTTGTCTTTCTTAAGGGCCACTATGAAATTCAACTTTGCCTCGTTTCTGTCCAATGATTTGGCCATTGACTTGGGAACGGCTAACACCCTCGTCTATGCCAAGGGCCGGGATATTGTCCTCAACGAACCTTCTGTGGTTGCTATTCGCAAGAGCACGCAGGAGATCGTCGCCTTTGGTAGCACGGCAAAAGAAATGGTCGGGCGCACCCCGGGGGAGATCATCACGCTTCGGCCGCTGAAGGATGGAGTCATTGCCGATTTTGAGCTGGCGGAACAAATGATTCGCCATTTTATTCGCCGGGCGCTGCCGACCCGAATTCCGCGACCGCGGATCGCGATCTGCGTTCCTTCCGGCATCACCGAGGTGGAAAAGCGCGCTGTGCGTGACTCGGCAGAGCATGCCGGCGCCCGTGAAGTTTACCTGATTGAAGAGCCCATGGCAGCCGCCATCGGCCTCGGCTTGCCGGTTGATCAGCCGGTTGGCAGTATGGTCATTGACATTGGCGGCGGCACTACCGAAATGGCAGTCATTTCACTGTACGGCATCGTGAACTCGATTTCCATTCGTATTGCCGGCGACGAGATGAATGAGGCGATCATCCAGTA
>DYKH01000353.1 GCA_020722685.1 Caldithrix sp.
AAATGCGGTATAGTGAAAGTCAGGAGGCTGTCATGACCACAATTTCGATGATCGTTGAACCTTTTGTCCGGCGTGGGTTGTTCGCCAGCCCAGAGCAGGCGGTGACAGAAATGGCCCGCGAGTATATGCTGCGCCAGATCGAATATTATCGTAGCAGCATTGAAGCCTTGCAGGCTAAATACGGCATGACTTACGAGCAGTTCGAGGCCTATCTTCAATCCCGCTCAACAACCCTCTTGCGCCAGCCGCATCCGGCTCTCAACCAGGCGGTGATGGCTGAAGAAGAGGATGCCCTGGATTGGAAAATCGCCCGCGAGATGTTACAAAGCTGGTTAGGTCTGCAGGCCGAATCATGATGAAGACGTTGAGCGATTGGCTAGAGTTTGTGATTACCACATTACAAACCTGGTCACATTGCGATAGTGTTCGAATTCTGGAGACGCAGCAGTTTTCCGCGCAACAGTTTGCACTCAAAGTACGCGCCACACTGACCTCCGGCGGGGCTTTGCAAGTACGATTATATCGCAACGGCGCACATACGGATTATGCGTATCACGTCATTTACGGCGAACAGTCTATGCGCCGGGATAACAAAGAACATTTCCCCACCTTGTGCTCACATCCTCATCATTTTCATGCTACTCACGGACAAGTGGAGACTTCTCCTCTGACCGGCAATCCAGATCACGATCTACCGTTGGTGCTGAATTATCTGGAACGGCTTGTAGTCGGATAATTTTATCTATTTCCACAACGACATACTTGAGGTTTCTGAGACTCTCCAGCGATGAGGTGTTTTCCACACAATTCAGCATGTGACGTGAAACAGTCCGATGACGGCGCCTTTTGCCTTGTTCCAGACTTGCAGCGCCTTGGGCGTCGGCAATAATTCCACACGGCACGCTTGGCGCTTGAAATACGCTTTCGCTTCTGGCGAAAGTGTGACCAGGCCACTTTGCCCGGCGCCAATAATGAGACGTTCGGCGCCATCCTCATAGACGTGTTTGGCCTCGTCCAGCGAGATGATGTGCGACGTGCTATACAGCGCCTTGGAGAGCTTTTTCTTGCGCTTTTCTACGTCGCCATTGAGCCGGATCACAATGTCGTGCTCGATTTTCTTCCCTTCAATGGTGATTGAGCCGAACTTCGTGCCATCAATTATGGGTTTCATTTGTCCTCCATTTGAAGGCGGCTAAGAAATTCGTGCGGTTTGAGGATGACCGTCTTTTCGTACTGTTTTAATATGAGTAAGTCTGGGTCGCCGGTGACGATATAATCGGCTTGCGCAATTGAAGCGCAGGCCAGAAATTTGTCGTCATCTGGATCGGAACAAATGCCATGCGCCGTGTTAGAATCAGGTACGACCAGAGCATCAGCGTGCAACGAGGCAATCAACTGAGCAGCATCCTCATCGGTGATGTGATAGCGGTCACGGATATGAGGATAGTGCACTACGCGTTCAATTTCAGCGATGATAGCTTCGGTTATAATCAGGATATACGCTTGATTGCGCCATGCTTCCAGGATTTCGAACGGCGTTCCACGAGAGAGGATTACGCTGCTGACATAGACATTGGTATCCAACACGACCCGCAGCACGTGCTCGGTGATGATCTCAGGCATAGGTCAAAGTCTACGCACGGCATCCAGGGCAGCGGCAACATCGGCCTCTACTTCTTCCGGTTCGACGTTTATGTTCCGTGAGTGGATTTCATCGTAGATGCGAAAACGTGCAGCCCGTTCTGCTGCCTGCTGTCGCCATTCCAGATATTCCTTATAACCGATGATGACGGCAAGCGGGCGTTCGTTACGCTGAATAATCGCCTCGCGTCCGGCATAGCCAGCTTCTGTGATCAGTTGTGAAAAGTTTGCCCGCGCTGTGGCGGTATTGTATGCGCGTTCCATACATGCCTCCTATCTATTGTACATTGTGTACATAATGTACAACAAAATGTAAGAAAGTCAAATTTTGCACTCCCACGCCATCCCCGGATAATACCGGTAGCCGCCCACCGCCTCGATAAGCGCCGCGCCTGCGCTTTCCAGCACCGGTTCATCGTTCCAGGTTTCGACGATAATGCACCGCTCGATGCTGCTCAAATGCGTGAACATGCCTTGAGCGGGCGTTGGAGCATGCTCTCGTCCACGCCGGGCGTGGCGGTGAGCGCCGCGCCGGTAAGCCGCGCACCTGCACCAGCCACGTCGAGGGGACGCGGGTGAAGGCGAGCGCGTCGCTGCCCTCACGGGCCGGGCCGTCGAGGTTGGCCGGGTCGCAGGCATTCATGACGACCGGCTCGGCTTCCTCGGTCGTATCGCGGAGGGCGCGTAACTGTTCCACCACCTCCGGCAGTGCGAACTGCGCCCCCGAAAGCCCCTGCACGAAGTAGCCGCGCCGGATTTCCCCGCGCATCTCCTGCCGCTGGAGTTCCTGGTAGATCAGGCTCCAGTCCCACGATCCGGCCCTGTGGGCGGCGGGGCTGGTCGGCGTGGTCGCGGCGGGCGTCGTGTTGGGGCGGCGGCGCAGAACGAGTTAAGAGTGGCGAGTTAAGAGTGGCGAGTTAAGAGTTAAGAGATAGGAGATGATAGGATGAACGAGCAGATGAAATACGAGACACCGGAGATTGTGTTTGAGGGGACGTTGGAGATTCAGGCGGGGAGTCCGCTGCGGATTGCGCCGGATTTAGAAGACCTGGATGGGTAGGGCGCACTGCGCCGGATTGGATACAGCGCGGCGGGAAGGCATTGCCTTCCCGCCGCATTTTTTATGATCGCGCTACAGTCTTATCCCAGAACTCGCTTGTATGATTTCCTGAATCAGCCAGGGAAGATTCGGAGCAGTGAATGAAAGCCCTGGCGCAGGAACGCGGTGATGCTTGAGGTCAGGCGGGATATGTTTGTGGTGTGGGTGAGTCGTGGCTAATGCAGGATCGTCGGGGTGCGGCTGTGAGTCATACCAGTAAAGTTTCTCTTTTGCGGCATAGTGAATCGTACAGTACGCTACATCCGAGACAGTGAGATTTTGTTCTTGATGCTGAGGACGCGAGATTTCGTAACGATACTGTTCAATTTCGCCATGCCACAGGAACGTGATGTACTCTATCACACACAAAATCAATGCGGTCTCAAAGCGTAAAAATCCTTCCACATGCCCAAAGTAGGCGCCAGATGGGATATAGCGAAGCGTCGAAGCCTGAATTTGCGGGTAACGAGCCGGCAACGTATACAAAAACTGTTCATAAGCGGTGCGGCTGTGCAGGGGATTGTCCATACTATACTGCAAATGCCAGGCGTGAACGGATACGCGCGACGACCGGTTGTTCTTTACTCAGCCGCTGGTATTCCCGATATAGTTTTTGTTGTGTTTGATAGAGCGCGGCCCATGCCATAAACTCATCGTGATAGATTTCGTCGCCATCAAATTCCGCCAGTTCCCCATTGTTGAAGGTTTGATAAAATTCGGACGACAAAATTCCGTATTTGCTTTCAAAATGCTGCAGGCGTTGATTAACCGTTACAATATCATTGACCACTTCAGCTAAAATCAGCATCACCTCACCCCCTTATGCGCGGAACTCGGCGCAACTTGCTGTCTTTACGATTCAGTATACTCCAAGTTAGCGATAAACATAACTCAGAATTTACGGAGCAGCGTGGCGCTGATGCTGGTTTGCAAAAAAACAACAGTGTATAGTGATACTGTCCTTTCGCTATAAATTAAATTGCACGGCGAATTATGTAACGCAAAC
>DYKH01000084.1:0-9293 GCA_020722685.1 Caldithrix sp.
AAGTGGAGGAACGAGCCGATTCCACCTGCGGGAAAAAATAAACCACGGCGCCGACAAAGAGGCCGAGGGTGATCTGGCCGACCAATTTGTATCGCCCGATAAGACCCTTGCGCATCTTTTTGACAATCTTAAGGTAATCGTCGAGTAGCCCGAGGAGTGCGAGCCATAGGGTCGCAACCAGCACCAGCCAAACCGGCGTCTCCGCGATCTTGGCAAACAGCGAGGTCGGAATGATGACGCTGATCAAGACGATGATGCCACCCATGGATGGTGTTCCCTTTTTGCTCAAATGCGACTGCGGGCCGTCGGCCCGGATTTCTTCGCCGATCTGGTTTGCCTTGAGCTTGCGAATGATATACGGTCCAACAAGCAGGCTAATCAAAAGCGCCAGCACTGCGCTCGAGGCAGCCCGAAAAGAGATGTACCGAAACAGATTAAAAAAGATAAAGCTGTCCCGAAGGGGGGTGAGCAAATAGTAAAGCATGCCTCTACCTATTCTTGGCGGTTTGCTATGCGAAAAATTCTTTCACGCTTTTGACGACGGTTTCCATGCGCATGTTGCGAGAGCCCTTGACCAACACCAGGTCATGCGGACGGAGAAAACCGTTTAAACGTTGGTGCAGAGCATCCTTGTCGGTAAAATGGGCGACGGTTGGCACTCCCAGATCCTCCGCCCTTTTTGCCGTGAATTCTGTGGCTTGCCCAAAAAGGAATAACGCGTCTGTTTTATTCTCCGCTATGACCTTTGCCAGGTTCTCATGTTCTTGCACGGAAAACTCGCCCAACTCTAACATGTCCCCCAAGACAGCCACCCTTCTTCCCCCTCGCTTGATTTTCATTTCGGTCATCGAGGCCAGGGCTGCAGCGCAGCTACTGGGATTGCTGTTGTAGGAGTCATCGATGATAGTGAGCGAATTGACCTTGTAGACCTGCATCCGATTATCCATAGGCTGCAGGTTTTCCAGACCGCGCTTGATTTCTTTGACGTCCATGGAAAAATGCCGACCCACCGCAGCAGCCGCCAACCCGTTGTACACGTTGTGCCGGCCCGAGACCGGTAATTTTATGGTCTTGCCGAATATCTCGAACTTGTATCGTGCCAAGTCATCACAGCCCTTAATCTTGCCTCTTACTTGAGCGCCTTCCTTCAAGCCAAATGATAGCTTGTCTCTTGTCGGGAAGACCTGCTTTGCCAAAACCGGATCATCGCTGTTATAAATGCTGGTAGCCGAAGGCCGGGCGTGGGCAAATATCTCCATTTTCGCTCTGACCACGCCATCGAGGCTTTGGAAAAACTCAAGGTGTGCATGGCCGATGTTTGTCAACAGACATACATCCGGTTCGACCAGGTAGCTTAGTCTCTCCAGCTCGCCAAAATGGTTGGTGCCTACTTCGACCAGCAGAATATCGTGATCTTTGCGCAGGTCGTACAAGGTTGCCGGGACGCCGATATGATTGTTGAAAGACTTTTTGTTTCTAAGGACGTTGTGCCTTTGCGAAAGAACGGTGTAGATGGCCTCCTTGGTCGTGGTCTTGCCGCTGCTGCCCGAAAGCGCAACGACCGGAATGGCGAACTTTTTGCGGTAGTATCGGGCGAATTCCTGAAAGGCTTGCAGAGTATCATTTGCGGCAATGATGGGCGCGCTGGGGAAATTCGCACGGTGCGCATCGTACCAGGCCTGCGCCACCACAGCCGCCACGGCGTTTTTCTGCAATGCTTGCCCGACGAAATCATGGCCGTCGTAGACATCGCCTTTTATGGCAAAGAACAATTCCCCGGATTGCACCGTGCGCGAGTCCGTTGAAACTCCGGCGATATGTTTCGCTGGCGGAGGCCCGGTTCCGCACCATCGGGCGACCACGGTCGACAATTGCAAGAGCTCGGGTAATGTCAACTCCAAAGCGCTCATATCCTCAAGGTCACAGGACCAGCAGTTTGCGTAAATCTATGGAGGATTCACAATGTAAAAGCACCTGCTCACTCGCCTTCAGTCTGGATCCGGGAGACGGCTTTTGTTGCACCACCTTGCCGCTGCCGTCCACGACCGCCTTGATGCCGGCGGCAGCCAACAGATTGAGCGCATTTCGCACCGGCAATCCGGTCACCGCCGGAACCACTCGGATGCCCTCGGTACGCGCCGCGCCGGCTTGCGTAGAAAGCATGATCGTTTCATTCTCGGAAATCGACTTGCCGGCCAGCGGTTTTTGCGCCAAAACAATGTCGCCTTCGCCGGCGGTTTGCACTTCTAGGCCGGCATGTTCGACCCATTCCTCGGCGGCGGAGGCGCTAAGACCGACCAAATTCGGCATGCGAATCGGCCTTTGATTGTGCGCCATAGCCTCCTTCAGCTCCTCGGTCGGGAAATAACGCTCCGCTCCCTCATGCGCAATGATCTGTTCGGCTATGCGTTTGAAGCAGGGTGCAGCGATGTCTCCGCCATAGTACCGTCCGCCTTTGGGATTGTCGATCATCACAAACATGGCGATGCGCGGTTTCTCCTTGGGGAAAAAGCCGCCAAAACTGGCAATGTACTCATTTGGGACATAGCCTTTCCCTCCCTTGCGAACCATACGCGCCGTCCCGGTCTTGCCGCATATCTCCAAGCCGGGGATTTTGGCATGCTTGCCGGTTCCGCGCTCCACCACCTGCCACATCAGATTTTTCATGCTGTCCGCAGTGGCCGGCGAAATAACCCGACGAACAACTTGAGCTTGCTCTCCCTTGGCCGTCACATCTTCGCCATGGCGAATCTCCTTGACAATGGTCGGACGCAGCAAAAGGCCGCCGTTGGCAATCACGCAGAACATTCCACAAAGCTGTATTGGAGTGGCGGCGATTTCGTGTCCGTAGGCCATTGCTACCGGGGTAAACCTAGACCATTCGCTGGTCGGTTTCAATATGCCGTCGATTTCACCCTGGAGCTCGATGCCGGTCGCAACGCCGAAACCAAAAGCTCTTGCGTACTTGTACAGGATTCTTTTGTCGATCCCTAAAGATGTTTTGGCCATGCCGATGTTGGAAGAGAAAACGTAGGCGTCGCCGACAGTCAGCCAGCCATGCGGCTCTGCATCGTGTATGGTCTCGCCCCTTACTTTGTACTTCCCATTCTCACAAAACACCCGATCGTCGAGCTTGGCGAGATGCTCATTTATGATGGCGGACATCAAAACTGTCTTAAATGTCGAACCTGGCTCGAATAGATCGGTGATAGCTCGCAGCCTCCATGCCGAGGCATGATATTCTCCGGCGGTATTAGGATTAAAGCTCGGTTCGGAAGCCATCGCCAAAACCTGAGCATTACGTGGATCCATGATCACCACCACGCCGCTGTCGGCGTTGGATTCCAGAATTGCTTTGCGCAACTCTTTTTCCGCCAACGATTGGTAAAGGTAATCTACGGAGAGAACAACGTCCTGACCGTCTTCCGGCGGCGTGATGGGATACTCGGAGCGAATGAACAACTTTCCAGTACCGCTGCGCTGAAAAACGGCTTTTCCCGGCACGCCCTTCAAAACCGAGTCAAACGCCAACTCGACCCCACTGAGACCTTTTCCGTCCACATTGGTAAAGCCAAGCAACTGACAGGCTGCATGGCCTTTGGGGTAATAACGGTCCAAAATGGTTTGACACTCTATCCCCTCCAAATGAAGCTGTTCAACTTTGGTTGCGACATCATAATGTTCCCGGCGAGATAGCCAAGCGAAATCGGAATGGCCCCTCAATTTTGCCTGAAAATAGGCCGGACTTTTGCCCAAGGCGCGTGCAAGTCTGAGGCTGGTGCTCGCCGCATCTCGGATTTGGGCGGGGTAGGCCGCGATGGATGTAGTCGGAATGTTCAAAGCCAAAGGTCGATAGTTCCGGTCGAGAATCATCCCACGTTCGGGATTCAGTTTTACTTCGCACTTGTACTGGATATTGGCCATGTCGGCGTATTTCTCCCGTTCAAAAAGCTGTATTTGTGCCAGTCTCCCAATCAACAGCAACAAAAACAGAAATGCGGCTACATAGTATGATGATAGCCGCCAGTTTGGATTTCTGTCGTCTCTTTTCATAAATCAGAGCGCCCTCCCCCCTTTTTTGAAAAGAAAGCACATGTTGCTGCGCAAAGGCTAAACGTCCAAATTACTTCTGGTCGCGACCGCTAATCAAAGCATATACTTCTTCGCTGCTGTAGGTGTGCGAGAGTTCAATAACCATTTTGGGTGACTGCACCAGATTTAGCTTCTCCGCTGCCACCCGGGTGATTCGTTCCATGCTTTTCAGCTCGTCAAGCTTCGCGGTGAGCATGGCATTGCGATTCTTTAGATTCTGCAAATCAGCTCTTAGTTGGCTGTTCTTGCGGTTCAATTGATCGATGCTGACGTATTGCCAGACTTTAACAAAGCTCATCAGGCCGAAAAGAGTCAGAACCAATATGGCCAAACGACGCATATTGGCTTTTCTTTCGCTGCGAATGTTTGAATTATGTATGGAGCGGGCATTTATCATGGCATTTGTCCAGAGTTCCTCAAGGGCATTTCAGGAGGTAATTTCTCCGCGATTCTCAGTTTTGCGGACCTTGCATTCGGATTATCGGCTATTTCTTCTTCGCTTGGTGTGATGAGCTTGCCTACGATCTTTAAGCTGGCCTTTTTCCCGCAGACGCACACCGGCAAGTCCGGGGGACAGACGCAAGGAAAAGCCTCGCGCTGCATGAATTCCTTCACGATCCGGTCTTCCAAGCTGTGATAGCTTATGATAGCCAGCCTACCCATAGGCTTGAGCAGTCGCAGCGCCTGAGGTAAAAAGGCGCGCAAGTTATCAATCTCTTCATTAACAAAGATTCTTATGGCTTGGAAAACTCTCGCCAAGGTTTTGATGGTGAACCTGGGGTTCGCCACGTCGCGGATGATGGCTGCCAATTTATCGGTCGTGTCGATCCGGCCCTGCTCACGCTTTCTAACGATGGCGCGACTTATGCGCTTATAATCTCTTTCCTCGCCATACTCCTTGATGATCTTGCCCAGCTCGATTTCGCTGAGATCATTGACCACGTTTTCAGCGCTTAGGGATCTGTCGGCGCCCATTCTCATGTCGAGTGGTCCCGAAGCTGAGAACATGAATCCCTTCGCTGGATCGCTTATTTGCAATCGGGAGACGCCGAGATCAGCGATAATGCCGTCCAGTCCACCCTTCCATTCTTCGCCAAGGATGGCTTCGATCCTGCCGAAATTTCCTTGATAGACTGTCAAGCGCCCAGAAAAACTTGCAAGCCGGCTTTTTGCGCGAGCGATGGCATCGGCGTCCAGGTCCAAGGCCAACACTCGGCCACGATCAGGCATTGCTTCCAACAAAGCTTGCGAATGGCCCCCATCGCCCAAAGTGGCATCCGCTATCGCCAAGGCGTGATCGGCCCTCAAGAAACGAATGACCTCTTTTACCAGGACGGGCTTGTGATATTCGACCAACAAAACGCAAAGCTCAGATTACTCTGCTGCAAAACATCAGGTCGCCATTCCCGTCATTGAGCCAGACTGATGGCCGTTCTGCAACTCAATTCTCCTCCGGGTGACCGTCAGCCGCAGCTTCTGCTGCTGCGTAGCTCTCTGGATTCCATATTTCAATATATTTGTTGCAGCCGACGATCAGTACCTCTGTGGAGTTCTTCAAATTGGCAAATTCTAACAACTCATCAGACAAAGTGACCCGGCCTTGCTTGTCAAAAGCCGGATCGATGACCACAGAAAAATGCTTCCTTCTGAGCCTTCGCTTTTCCGCATCATCGAAATTGGAATTCTCCACCCAATTCTCAAAATTCTTCCACTCTTCTAAAAAGTAGCCGGTAATGCACTGCTCCGTGCCCTTTGTCAGGAAAATCTTTTCCTGCTGACCTTCTGGAAATGCGTTCCGTATTTTTGCTGGGATTGCTAACCTCTTCTTGGGATCGAGCGACAATTTGTATTTGCCGTAAAGACCTGCCATTGGCTACGATTCTCTCACATAAAACAACCTACATTCCCCACTATTCCCCACTACTTGCCTAAGATAGCATTTCTGTGCCTCATTGTCAAGCACTTTTTTGGGAAAATTCACCTATTTTGTGACAAAACACATACTCTCAGATAGTGAGCAACGCAAGCAAAAGTCTTCCGCTTGGCTCATCGACTTTATGTCGATAGCGAGCTGACTTGCTGCTGATGGTCATCTCGAGATTCTCTTTCCGCATTTGCTGTCGTTAATCTGTATTATTGAGTGTTTGTCGGCGTACCCCGCTGCGGATATCCAAAATAATCAGGAATTCGTCCCACACGTATTGGCGCCGCCGCGACGTGTGGTTTTTTCAACAACAGGAAAGGTGATGATGGGATGAAAAAGCTAATATTATTGTTTGCGCACTTGACGCTATTTTTCTTGCCTCCGTCGGTATTCGGTCAATTCTATGGGGAAATGAGTCTGGCCGGCGCGCCGGTCGTTTTTCTCGGCGAGAATGCCGGCGATCAGGCCGGATACCATATCTCCATCGCTGGCGACGTGAATCACGACGGCATCGATGACATTCTCATAGCAGCACCAAACAATAGCGAAGCCGGAGACACCAAAGGGCAGGTCTATCTCATCTTTGGCAAAGCCGATAATTGGAGTGCAATCATCAACCTTAGCGAAGCTGACGCCTCCTTTGTCGGTGAAGACAAGAACGACCGGGCGAGCCATGACGTCTTTGGCCTCGGCGACATCAACAATGACGGGATCGACGACTTTGCCATCGGCGTCAAGTTTGTCAGTCAGGCGGGTTCGAAGGCGGGGAAGACTTATATTTTTTTCGGCAAGGAAACCGGCTGGAGTGCAAACACTTCTCTTGCCGAAGCAGATGCCTCCTTTCTTGGGGAAGGAGCAACCTCGGAGGCTGGCCATGTTTCTCCCGCTGGGGACATCAATGGCGATAGAATCGACGATCTGATCATTGGCGCCGGATTCAACGACCAAGCGGCCACGAATGCCGGCAAAGTCTACGTCGTCTTTGGCAAAACAGATGGCTGGGAGAAAGATGTGAGTTTGGCTCAGGCCGATGCTTCCTTTTTGGGCGAGGCAGCAGAGGATGTTGCTGGTCATCGGCTGTCCAATGCCGGTGACGTCAATGGCGACGGATTGGATGACATTCTGATTGGCGCCCACGGCGTGGACGCGGACAGCATACAGAATCGGGGAAAAGTCTACCTGATCTTTGGCAAAAGTTCCGGATGGGCGAAGGATGTGAGCTTGGCCAATGCGGATGCGTCTTTTGTCGGCACGGAAACAAGAAACTTTAGCTTGGGGTGGAACGTTTGTAGCGCCGGCGATGTCAATGCGGACGGCTTTGACGACATACTCATGGCAAGCCAGAATAAATCCAAAGTCTTCTTGATTAACGGCAAAGCCTCGGGCTGGGAAAGGAACGTGTTGGTTGACGACGCAGCCGAGGCGATATTCGCGGGGGAAAACGGCCCCGATCATGCAGGCTATGACATGCGCGGCGCCGGAGATCTCAACTCGGATGGCCGGGCGGATTTCATCATCGGTGCCTACGGCAATGACCAGAATGGAGCCGAGGCCGGCAAGTCTTACATTTTCTATGGAAAAACCAATTGGCCAGCAAATATCAGCCTGGCGGATGCGGACGCAGCCTTCTTGGGAGAAGCTGCCGGCGATCAGTCCGGCTTTTCCGTGGCCGGGGGCGGCGACGTGAACGGCGACGGACTTGGCGACATTCTCATCGCCGCCAATCTAAGCGACGCCAGCTATGTTGACGCGGGCAAGGTCTACCTGCTCTTTGGCAGTCGCAACGACTTGTCAGTATTGCAGCCGAATGGTGGTGAAGTCTGGAATATCGGCGAGCAGTACAAAATCACTTGGCATTCGGCCGATCCGCAGGGGAACGTTAGGATCGAATTGTCGCGGGACGGAGGTGCAACCTGGGAGTTTTTGAAAGAAACGGGGGACGATGGCGCTGCGTTTTGGGACATAGCCGAACCAGCATCAAATAGCTGCGTAATCAAGGTTACCAATCTCACCACCGGCCTCTCCGATGAAAGCGACGCCCTCTTTAGCATCGTCAATCCAGCCTTGACTTTGGTTTCGCCGAATGGCGGCGAAAGATGGATTGCCGGTGAAGGTCACAACATCACCTGGCAATCAGTCGGAGACATTCCGAAAATCAAGATTGAGCTTTCCCTGAACAACGGCTTCGATTGGGTTACGCTCGTAGACAGCACCGAAAACACTGGCGCATTTGCTTGGACCGTTCCTAGCACCTATTCTGCCGAATGCCTCATACGAATTCAAGACTCCAAGGACGGCCTTCCGATGGATGTGAGCGATTTGGTTTTCGAGATAGCAGCACCGCCGAGCATCTCCGTCCTGACGCCAAATGGCGGCGAGTCCTGG
Organism: Caldithrix sp.; assembly: GCA_020722685.1. The sequence goes on from DYKH01000084.1 coordinate 8,402, forward strand.
CAGATTGGCACGGAACAGAACGTCACTTGGACTTCTACCAACACCAGCGGGGCTGTCAAAATTGATCTCAGCCGCGACAATGGGTCCTCCTGGGAGGAATTAGTAGCCAATACTTCTGATGACGGCTCTTGGCAATGGAGCATAACCGGCCCCTCATCCAGTACGTGCCTTGTCCGCGTAGCCGATGCGAATGGCACTCCGGCGGACGTCAGCGATAGTACCTTCACCATCGCTGACATTCCCAGCATTGCCGTCACTTCGCCGCATTCCGGTGATTCGTGGATGATCGGCACCTCGCAACAAATCTCCTGGACGTCGATCAACACCAGCGGCCATGTGCGCATCCGTCTCAGCCGCGATCAATTGGCGAGCTGGGAAACCCTGGCCGACAGCCTATTAGACGAGGGCACCTTCTCATGGACCGTAGTCGGCCCAGCCTCAGATTCCTGTCTGATTGAAGTAAGTGACGCGGACGGAACACCTGCGGACACCAGCGAAATCTTTGCAGTCACGGACATTCCCCAAATCACCGTCATTTCGCCAAATGGCGGCGAGTCCTGGCAGATTGGCACGGAACAGAACGTCACTTGGACTTTTACCAACACCAGCGGGGCAGTTAAAATTGATCTCAGTCGGGACGACGGAACTTCATGGGAGGAATTAGTCGCCAACGCGCCTGATAACGGCTCCTGGTCATGGAATGTCGCGGGCCCCTCATCGGCCACTTGCCTGATTCGAGTGGCGGATGCCGACGGCGACCCGGCTGACCTTAGCGATAGTACCTTCGCAATAACCGACATTCCCGATATCGCCATTACTTCTCCCACTTCCGGCGACTCGTGGATGATCGGCACCTCGCAACAAATCTCCTGGACGTCGATCAACACCAGCG
>DYKH01000084.1:9393-17919 GCA_020722685.1 Caldithrix sp.
TCGTGGATGATCGGCACCTCGCAACAAATCTCCTGGACGTCGATCAACACCAGCGGCCATGTGCGCATCCGTCTCAGCCGCGATCAATTGGCAAACTGGGAGACCTTGGCCGACAGCCTGATGGATCAAGGCGCCTTTTCCTGGACCGTGACCGGACCAGCGTCAAATTCCTGCGCGATTGAAGTAAGCGACGTGACTGGAACTCCGGCAGACACCAGTGAAATCTTTGCGGTCACCGACATACCGCAGATCACCATCGTTTCGCCAAACGGCGGCGAAGACTGGCGGATCGCCTCGCCACAAACAATTAGCTGGATGCCGACCAACAGCGGGCCAAATGTCCAAATCGAAATCAGCCGCAATTCCGGCGTCGATTGGGAGGTGCTGGCGGACTCCACTGAAAACGACGGAAGCTGGCAATGGATTGTCACGGGACCTTCTTCCCAGTCCTGTTTACTAAGAGTCAGTGCGAAAAACGGCAGCGCAAGCGATGTGAGCGACGCAGCGTTTAGCATATCCGACATTCCGTCGATTACAGTCACCTCCCCGAACGGCGGAGAAAATTGGGAAATCGGCAGCGATCAGCAAATAACATGGTCATCGGTCAACGTCGCTGCTGCGGTGCAAATCAGCATGAGCTGGAATAATGGCTCGGTTTGGTTTATCTTGGAAGACAGCACGGAAAACGATGGCTCATGGAATTGGAAAGTTACGGAACCCGTATCCGATTCGTGCCTGCTGCGCGTTTCGGCCAAAGACGGCAGCGCCACCGATGTCAGCGATGCCCCATTCTCGGTGTTTGATGGGCTTGAGATTTCATTAATATCGCCCAACGGCGGCGAAGTGTGGGAAATCGGCAGCCAAAGGCAAATTTCCTGGTCGGTCAATAAATATCTGGATATGGCTACCATCTCTTTGAGTCGTGACCGCGGCAAAAGCTGGGAGGTGTTGAAGAATCTGGAGCAAGTCGCCCAAGGTAGTCAAAGTTGGACCTGGACGGTTACCGGCCCCGCCGCCGATTCCTGTCTCATAAAGATTAGCGACGGCCAAGGCAAACATTGGGACAGCAGCGACGCCGCGTTCTCCATCCACTTTCAAGTTGGTGTGGCGAAGGACGTGGAAGCACTTCCCACCGCTTTTGCCTTGCTGCAAAACTACCCCAATCCCTTCAATCCGGAAACCAAAATCACCTATCAGTTACCGGCAAAAAGTCAGGTCCAGATTGCCATCTATAATCTTTCCGGACATCTGATAAAAACTCTTGCTGATGAGTCGAAAGATGCCGGAAACTATTCTCTTGTTTGGGATGGACGCGACCAACTGGCGCGCTCTCTGCCTTCCGGTTTCTATTTCTGCCGAATGACGGCGGGCAGTTTTAGGGCAACAATTCGTATGTTGTACCTCAAATAATGATCACCCTCTCAAGTCTAAAGGCGATGCAATATCAGCATCGCCTTTTTTGTTATCTTTCCGGCGATGCAAAAGCACAAGATAGATGTTGAGAATGGCGTTTTCTTTTCCTAAATTTACTCCCCGGTGAAATCGACGGTTTTCCTTTTAAGCAAGGATGCCTTTAACATGAAGCAGCATCACAAGGACGCATTCAGGTTTCTTTCAAAATACGTTTATCACTACCGCTGGCAAATGTTCGCCAGTCTTTGGTACAGCCTGCTCGCCACGGTCTTCCAGTTGGTCATCCCTTGGATTTTGCGCTACGGCATCGACTTTATCGAGGTCAGCGGCGATAGCGGCTCCAGCCTTTCGGCTTCTAACGCCTGGCTGGCCATGTCTGACGTCGGCCTTTCCGTTTCCTCGGTGTTAGTCGCGTTCGCTGCACTCATTATCGCTGCAACCTTCATTCAAGGAGTTTTCCGCTTCCTGTTGCGAGAGGCGGTCATCGGCGTTTCCCGCAAGATCGAATACGAGATGCGCAACGACTACTTTCGGCATCTACAAAAGCTATCCCTCTCGTTCTATCACCACAACAAAACCGGCGACCTGATGGCTCTGGCCACCAACGATCTCGAAGCCATCCGTTCCATGCTCGGTCCCGGCATTATGCATTTGGCCTCTACCGTGCTCATCGCCATGGCGGCCATTGTTCTGATGGGCAAAATCAGCGTGACGCTCATGCTTTGGTCCCTCCTGCCGTTGCCCTTGGTGGCATTCGTCGTCTATCGCCTGATCTCCAAAATTGACACCTTGTTCGAGCGAATTCAGGCGCAGTTCGCCACGGTGACCGCCAAAGTACAAGAGAATATCTCAGGCATCCGAGTGATCAAATCCTATGTACAGGAAGAACACGAGATCGGCACCTTCAATCAACTAAACCGGGAACTGATCAAGCGCAATCTGGCGCTGACCAAGGTGCGGGCAACCCTGTGGGCCTCAGTCGAGCTACTTCTGGGCTTGGGTATCGTCCTGATCCTTTGGATCGGCGGACAAAAGGTTGCGGCTGAACAACTGTCTGTCGGATCGTTGGTGGCCTTCCTCGCCTATCTGGCCATGCTCGGCTGGCCCATGATCGCATTTGGCTGGGTGCTCAATCTTTGGCAGCAAGGCATCGCCTCGACCGGGCGCGTGTTGGAGATCATGCAAAAGCAGCCCGAGATCGGCGATTCGGCTGAAACGGATCACTCGATTCGGGATTTCAAAGGTCACATCCAGTTCAAGAATATGAGCTTTTCCTACGATTCTCCCAATCATCCGGCTTTACAGTCAATCAATCTGGACATTCCGGCTGGAAAGACAATAGCCATTGTTGGCCCCACCGGCTCCGGCAAGAGCACGCTCATCAATCTCATCCCCAGAATGCTGGAAGCCAGCAGCGGCTGCGTTTTGATTGACGGCCATGACGTGCGCAAAATCCCGCTGGAGGTTTTGCGCAAGAACATTGGCTATGTGTCGCAGGAGACCTTCCTATTCTCAGATACTTTGGAGGAGAACATCGCTTTCGGCTTGACCCAACACAGCTTACCGGAAATCGAGAATGCCACGGAAATTTCCCAAATCAAACTGGATTTCGACCAATTCCCCGACGGTCTCAAAACAGTAGTGGGCGAGCGCGGCATCACCTTGTCGGGCGGACAAAAGCAACGTACTGCCATCTCCCGAGCCGTGGTGCGCAAGCCAAAGATTCTCATCCTGGACGACGCCCTTTCGTCGGTAGACACTTATACTGAAGAAGAAGTCCTCAAGCGACTCAAGCGTGTCATGCGTGACCGAACCAGCATCATTGTCTCCCATCGGGTGTCCACGGTGCGAGATGCGGATTTCATCGTCGTCCTCAAAGACGGTCGAATCGTCGAAAAAGGCACGCACGAGGAGCTGCTACGAAGGGAAGGCATCTATTACACCCTTTATCAACGCCAGTTGCTGGAGACATCGTTAGCAGAGTTGTAGTAATTGCAGCCGGTTTTTACATGGAGTTTCTAATCTGCGTGACCCTCTCGCCACAAAGACACGAAGGCACAAAGAACCAAGAAAATGCAGGAAGAAATCTACTTTCGCAGCCATTCAAAGGGAAATCATTCTGCCTATCGAATATTTGTGCCTCCCCTGCTCTTCGTGACTTGGTGCCTTCGTGGCTACTGTTTGTGAAGTAATCAGGATTGGCTTGTGTTTATGGCAGGCTAGCCGCCACGATTTCACGAACGCCAGAGTGCGCAATGAGAGGATTAAACTTAAAAGGACAAGCTTGAATTATCACGAAGAAGAAGTCTTAGGCAAAGCCTACGATAGCCGGCTGATGAAAAGGCTGCTCAAGTTCTTGCGGCCTTATCGCTTGCAAGTATTCATCGGTGTCTGCCTTTTAGCCTTTACGACTCTAACGCAACTGGCGGGACCTTATCTCACCAAGGTTGCCATTGACCGATACATCGCTAACAAGCAAATCCGCGGCTTGACGATCATTGCCATTCTCTATCTCGCGGTGCTGGCGCTCGAATTTGTCATTACCTATGTCCAAATGTACCTGACGCAATGGATCGGTCAAAAGGTCATGTATGACATCCGCACCTTGATTTTTTCCCATTTGCAAAGACTACCTCTTTCATTCTTCGACAACAATCCCGTCGGCCGCCTGGTCACTCGCACCACCAACGACGTGGAGACGCTGAATGAAATGCTTTCCAGCGGCGTGGTGACCATTTTTGGCGACGTGTTCGTACTCATCGGCATCCTCATCATGATGCTCAACCTGAATTGGCAGCTCGCTCTGGTGACCTTCAGCGTGTTGCCGCTCATCTTCTACGCCACCTTCCTTTTCCGCAGCCGCGTGCGCGAGTCCTATCGCAAAATCAGAATTCGCATTGCCCGCATCAACAGCTATTTGCAGGAAAACATCTCCGGCATGTCTACGGTGCAAATCTTTAACCGCGAAGCTAAGAATTCCTCCCGCTTCGATGAGCTCAACAAAGACCATTTGCTGGCCTACCTGCAAACCATTCGCTACTATGCCATTTTCTTCCCGGCCATCGAGCTCATCAGCGCCGTTGCCTTAGCGCTTATTCTTTGGTACGGCGGCATCGAAGTGGTCAACAACACCTTGACCATCGGCATTGTAGTGGCATTCGTGCAGTACTCGCAGCGTTTCTTTCAGCCGATCCGCGACCTTTCGGAAAAATACAACATCATGCAGGCAGCCATGGCCTCCAGCGAACGGATTTTCAAGCTGCTGGATTCCCCCGAACAAGTCATGGTGCCGGACAATCCACTGCGCTTGCCTTCCCCACGCGGCGAAATCGAATTTAGGGATGTTTCCTTCAGCTATAACGGCGATGATTACGTTCTGGAAAACATCTCCTTCAAAATCCGCCCCGGTGAAAAAGTCGCCGTGGTCGGAGCGACCGGCGCAGGCAAAACGACGCTCATAAATCTCATCACGCGCATGTACGAGCCCACCAAGGGAAAAATCTATCTGGACGGAATTGATACCTCTCGCCTGCGGGTACGCGACTTGCGCGAGCGCATCAGGATGGTGCTGCAGGACGTGTTCATATTCTCCGGCTCGGTGGAAGAAAATATCCGCTTGGGCAACAAGAATATCTCGATGGAGCGAGTCGAACAAGCATCGAAGGACGTCAACGCGCATTCGTTCGTCGCCAAGCTGCCGGATGGCTATCAGCACGAGCTGAGCGAACGCGGCAGCAACATTTCCGTTGGACAAAAACAGCTTCTTTCCTTCGCCAGAGCTTTGGCGCACGATCCGGAAATTTTGATCTTGGACGAAGCGACTTCCAGCGTGGACATCGAAACCGAGCATCTTATCCAGGAGGCCATTACCAAGCTCATGGCGAATCGAACGTCGCTCATCATAGCGCATCGCCTATCAACCATTCAGAATGCGGATTGGATTATCGTGTTGCACAAGGGCAAGATTCGTGAGATGGGAACACATGAGGAACTGATAGAAAAGCGCGGGATTTATTATCGGCTGTACCAGTTGCAGTATGCGTTAGAGCCGGCGCCTGCGGCAAACGTCGTTGCCGAGCCGGCCTGATTTTCATCCGCGTTTGTTTCTACAGTGCCTTGGCCTGGGCTAGTAGCCTTTCAATTTCGCGAATAAGTGAGGGGAGGTTCGGGGAAGTGAATTGCATGCCTGGGCAGGGATGCGATTATGTTTAATGTCTGGAGGTATATGCTTATGATGGGGAAAGGTACTCTGTAGAGAAGTATCGTTTGGATGAGGCTGTGCATCGTACCAATAGAGCTTGTTCTCCCTTTGCCAGATCTCATATCCATACTCATCGATTGTTGCGGGTGTGCGATCCTAAAGTAGTCTTTCCCGAATGACCAAACGCGTTTCTTTGTCGAAATATAGTATCCCAGCTACGCGAGCCATTGTAGATCCCATTCGGATGAATTGCAGGGTAGATCTCCGAATGCTTGGGTACTGCTCCGACAGCGTGTAAACGAATAACTCATAATCTTGAGCCGAACGAAGAAAATTTTTCATCCTGCGACTTGCACCAATCCTGATAAACTCGGCTTGTTCTGCTGGAGCTTTTGGATTAAGTCGCGGTAATCCGCTTGGCGAGCCAACCAGGTCCGGTAAATACTTGCCCACTCACCAAAGTCGAGCACCCAACCGTCGTCTTCAGGCTCTTCACCGCTCATGTAGGCAGCATAAAAAGTTTCGGATCGAATCACGTATTTGCGCTCAAGGTTTAGAAGCTCTTCTTCCAGCGCATGAATATCGGCCAGAATTTCTTTCAAGTTCATCGCAGGACTTTCCTACTCTAACAACCGACCACCAAAACTCTCCTTGGTTTTCAGAAGCTTTATTCTTTCTTCTGTTAGCCAAAGAACTTTCGCCTTAAATTAGAAAACATAATGGAAATTTCCAGACTTTTTTTGTTTCGTGTCTATGAAAGATCAGTAGAAAAACGTCACTCATTGAGTGCAAAAATATCTGGAGAAAAGCCATGCGCACACTTCTTCCTATTACTCTGCTGGTAATAACACTTCTCTTCCCACTTGCGGATTCATCGGCTGGTTCCGTCTTTGGGCCTGAATGGAAGCCGACCGTGCATCTGGCGCTTTCTCCCCATCCTGCGAAACAAGTCGATTGGAACGCCGAGATCCTCTACTTCATCCTCATCGACCGTTTTTGCAACGGTGATTCCTCGAACGATGTGGGGAACAATCCGCTAAGCCACGTGCCGTACGATCCGGCCAAGGGAAACATCGAAGCGTTGAAGACATACCAAGGCGGGGACCTCCAAGGCGTCATCGACCAATTGGACTATTTGCAGTCCCTCGGCATTACCGCCATCTGGCTTTCACCTGTTTTCGATAATAGCGACCATGACTTTGTGGGCTGGTGGCCATACCACGGCTATTCTCCGGTGGATTTTTTTGCCGTGGACGAGCACTTTGGCTCCCTCGCAACATTGAAGGAACTGATGCGCCAGGTTCACCAGCGCGGCATGAAAATCATCTTGGATATGGTCTATAATCACGTTGCTCCGGATCATCCTTGGGTCATGGATCCACACAATTGGGAGGAGCTTGGCTACAAGCACTGGTTTCATCCGCACAGCGGCAAGGACGCCAGCACCAGCATCACAAACTGGCAGGATCAGCAGCAGTTGGAGAACCGCGAGCTGAACGGCTTGCCCGACTTGGCGCAGGAAAACCCACATGTCTATGACTTTTTGCTGGACCTTTCCAAATTCTGGATCGTCGAAACCAACTGTGATGGCTTTCGTTTCGACGCCGTCAAACACATTCCCAAAAGCTTTTGGCGAAAAATCTGCCGCGACCTGCACAAGTTTGCCGGCAACGATTTCCTCTTGTTGGGCGAGGTTTTCGAGGGCAACACCGATTACGTCGCTGGCTATGCCGGACTTGGTTTCAACGCCTTGTTCGACATTCCCATGTATTACACCATCAATCGCGTGTTCGCTCAGGGCAGCACCATGAACCTTCTCAGTGAGCAGCTTGAAAGGAATCACGATAGGTACGGTGCCTGCTCGCTTTCAACCCTTTTGGACAATCACGACGTCGCCCGCTTTAGCTATTGGGCCAAAACGGACGTGGAAGCAAAGATCGCCCAGGCGGTCACTTTTGCTTTTAGTCTAAGCGGTCTGCCAATGCTCTACTACGGCACTGAAGTCGCACTCCCTGGCGCCGCGCGAACAAACGAAAAAACGGGCGCGGGTCAGGACTACCTCAATCGTCTGATGATGCCTTGGTCCGCTATGACAGAATCAAGCGAGAATTTGCTCAATCACATCAAAAAGGTTCTGCACACACGCCGGCATTCTCCGGCAATGCAGACTGGAAAAACCGTGGAGCTCTACAAGGACTATGGCGTCTACGCCTATTTGCGATACCTTGGCCCGGATGCCAAGATCATCATCCTGAACAACTCCTCCTTCCCCGAATCCAGAAAAATACCCTTGCGGGGAATCATATCCACGACCGCAGGATCGTTTACGGATGTGCTGAGCGGACAGTCTTTCCTTTCCGCCCATGACACCCTGGCGATGACATTGGCGGCCCACTCATCTTATCTCCTCACCTTCCACGCTCCATTGAACACCATGGCGTTGCGCAATCCGGTCAGGCAATGTGTGTTTACCGAAAGACTGACCGAGGACCTTTCCCTTGTCAGGTTTTCGTATCGCGCCGACAAGAAACTCACCAGTGTATCCTTGGCGGGTGATTTCAACGCCTGGTCACCCACGGCCAGCCCGATGCGCGATGCAGAGCGAAATGGCCTATGGCAAGTCGCCATTCCCTTAAAAGCCGGACGGTACCGTTATAAATTCGTGCTCGACGGAACGAAATGGATCCCTGATCCTCAGGCAACGGACTTTGAGCTGGACCCCTACGGAGATCGCAATTCGGTCATCACCGTTGAAAAGCACTGAGGCACGCTACCCGTCGCAGGTCACAGGTCTCGGGTTGCAGGTTACAGGCTGCAAGTCACGGGTTGCAGACTACAGGTTGCAGGTTAGGGGTCGCATATTGCATCACAATTCAGTCGTCACCGTAGACAGGCATCGAGACGCACTCTTC
>DYKH01000084.1:18019-23328 GCA_020722685.1 Caldithrix sp.
CTCCATGCGCACATCACATCACAAAAGAGGCTTGACAAAGGCGAGAAAAATCACTACTATTTACCGGCGGTCTTAGAAGCAGCAGATTTCGGACGAGGCAGCGGGTGGGGTTTCTGACTTTTGCTATCCTTCCCTATCATTCGTTGGGGCAAACTCCACGCCGACTCACGCCACGGCAAGATGATTTTCAATTCGTGTATGAACAATAAGCACACGCTACAAACTTGGACTGTCTTTTCGATCCTACCATACGCCACACTGTTCATTTTGTTTTGTGCTCAGGAGGACAGTGCGGCCAAGACGAGCGGGGTTCCCAAAATCGCCGTCGCATACCGCGCCTCCGAGGATCGCATCAAAATCGATGGCAGGTTGACGGAAGCGATTTGGAAGAAGGCATCGACGCTGTCGGATTTCGTGCAATACGAGCCCGACGAGGGAAAGCCGGCCACGGAGCCGACTTACGTGCAAGTCCTTTACGACGATGACGCCCTGTACGTCGGCATGCGCGCGGTGGATTCTAAAGCTGATAAGATACGCGGCTGTCTGACCCGGCGCGACCTGGACTCCCCTTCCGACTGGCTTGGCTTTGCAGTGGACAGTTATGCCGACAGGCGCACGGCATTTGTTTTTCTCGTCAACCCTTCCGGTGTCAAGCTGGATTCGCGCTTGTCAGACGACAATGTGCAAGACCTCAATTGGGACGCTGTTTGGGACGTGGGCATCAAATTGTACCAACAAGGGTGGGTCGCAGAATTTCGAATTCCTTACAGTCAATTACGATTCCCCAATCAGCGGGAGCAATCCTGGGGCTTTCAGGCCATGCGCGTGGTGGCGCGGCGCAACGAAACCACTTATTGGAGTCCCCGGCCCAAGGATGCCGCCGGTTTTGTCTCGCTGTTCGGCGTACTGCGCGGCCTGATCAATCTACCGAATTCGAAAAAGATGCAAGTGCTCCCTTACCTGAAAGCGACCAGTGAGAACCGGCCGGTCGCCCAACGCCATCCGCAAATCGACAATCCGCTGCAGAATTACGACGCCGGACTAGACCTCAAGTACCCCCTCGCCAGCAACATGGCGCTGGACGTCTCCATCAACCCCGATTTCGGCCAGGTGGAATCCGACCCCTCCGTATTCAATCTCACCGCCTACGAAACGTATTACGACGAAAAACGGCCATTCTTCCTGGAGGGAAGTCACCTCTTTTACTATAAAGTGGGGATCGGCTATGGTGACATGGCCGGAGGACAACTGTTCTATTCGCGCCGGATCGGCCGCCCTCCGTCCAAGCCGGTTCCACCGGCAGCGGGTTTAGGCGTGCTGCAACCGCGCGCGACCCGAATACTCGGTGCGGCCAAGGTGAGCGGCAGGAGCGCTGGAGGATGGTCCATCGGCCTCATGGATGCCGTCACCCCTGAAGAGACCGCTACCCTTTATGACCAAGCCGGCAAACGTCAAGAGGTCGTGGAGCCGATGACGAATTACTTTGTCTCCCGGCTGCAACGGGATTTCAATCACGGTAACACCACCATCGGCGGCATCGCCACCAATGTGACGCGCCAACTGCCGACAGCGACCATCCTCGGCCTCAACCGAACTGCCAGCAGCGCCGGCATTGATTTCAGCCATAAATGGGACAATAACACCTATTGCCTCGACATTGCGCTAATGGCGAGCCACATTAGCGGCGATACGTCGGCCATTCAAGCCGCCCAGCTTTCCTCAGCCCGCTACTACCAGCGCAGCGACGCCTATCATCTCTCCTACGACCCGGGCCGGACTTCCCTCACCGGCTATGCCGGCAAGTTTTACTTTCGCAAAATTTCCACCGGACATTGGCGATGGGCCCTTGCTGCCATGTCCCGCAGTCCCGGATTCGAAGTCAACGACATCGGCTATCTGAAAACTGCCGATTACAATGCCGCCTTCTTTTGGCTTGGCTTCAACGAATACAAACCGGGACCGCTCTTTCGGGACTATAACTTCTCCGCACAAGTCTCCCGCTCCTGGACTTTTGGCGCCGAGCTGATCGGCACTGGACTTCAGCTTGCCTGGCAGGGACGGTTCTACAATTATAATACCTTGTACTTGGGCTTGGTCAGAGAAGCGGAAGCGCTCGACACCGGGCTCTTACGCGGCGGTCCGGCCTTTCGGACGCCAGGGCACACTCAACTCATAGGCCAACTGGGTACCGATGACCGCAAGCCCGTCCAACTCTCACTGTACGGGAGTCACGACCGCAATGACAGCGGCCTTGATAGTTGGCTTGTTTCCCCGTCGATAACCTTTCGACCCGCCGGTCGATTGAACTTTACCGTGACAGGAACCTACGCCTCCGGCCTCGACGATTTGCAATACGTCACCACCTTTGTCGAAAATGCCTCGCCGCGCTATCTGTTAGCTCGGCTGGCGCGAAAGACTTTCTATACCACTCTGCGTTTCAATCTGACGTTGACACCCAACTTGACGATCCAATACTATGGCATGCCCTACGTCACTGCCGGACAGTACCAGAATTTCCACCTTGCCGCCGCTACCCGGGCCGACCGCTACGCGGATCGCCTGCAGGATTACTCCTACCCGTACTCTTTGGATTTCAATTTTCAGGAATTCAAATCCAATTTGGTTTTGCGTTGGGAATACGCCAGTGGCTCGACTATCTACTTTGTCTGGTCGCAGGGGATCACCAATTACGGACGGAACGCAAAATTCAATATCGCCGATGATGCAAAATCGCTTTTTGCAGCGCAATCGGAAAACATTTTTCTTCTCAAAATCAGTCGATGGTTGTCGTTTTGAGGCGTAGATGATTATTTTCAGCCCAGCGCTCCTAAATGGCTCCGGCATGCACGGCTGTGTATCCTAAGAAAATTTCTCCACCGGCACCAGCAACACCGGCAGCTTACAGTGGCTGCACACCTGATATCCTACACTGCCCTCCCAAAAGGCATCCAACCCGCTTTTGCCGTGTGTGCCCAGCACGACAAGGTCAGCAGCAGAACTTTGCGCAGCGCTTAGAATGGCGCTTGCCGGGTCGCCACGAACGACTTGCGCAGTAACAGCCAAGCCGGTGGAATGCAGTCTCGTTCGCACTTGCTGCAAATACTCCTCGCCACTCTCCTGCTCGATGGCTAACAATTCGTGTATCGCTCTGGGAAGCAATCTGCCGATCACCGCTTTGACGCCGGATAAGGTTCCCGGCGTGGGGATCACCATGAGCAAATGCAATGCGGCCGCGCAAGCCTTTCCTAACTCCAAACCTGGCGAAAGACTCTGCTCATGGGCCGGATCACCGTCTATTGGCAACAAAATATTACTGCATGCAAACGCGGCGACAGGCGTGCTCTCGGGCGGCTGAATGAGCAGAACCGGAACTGTTCCAAGACCAATAACCTGTTGTGCCAAATTGCCAAACAGTCGTTCTTTGGTCCCTCGACGCCCATGCGCGCACATGACGATCAAGTCCGGGGATAGCTCGCCCACATGGTCGCTGATGCCGCGCGCGACCTTGCCCACTTCATTCGTGTGCACATGATGCTTGACCTCAACATCCTCTGGAAAAGCATGGATGGCCACCTTTTGTAGATAGTCTGCCGCTTCAGCAGCATCACTTAGGTGGCGTTCGCCGTGGATTTCTTGCGGCGCATTGCGTTCAACAATGTGCACCAAGGTTACCGACGCATGCAGCTTTTGCGCCAAATAAACGGTAGCCGGCAAAGCGGCTTCCGCCAACCGGGAACCATCCAAGGGGACCATGATATGTTTGAACATATTTTATCCTTCAAGAGATCGTCTGATAGAGCAAATACATATTCAAAGCAACAATAAGGGCGGCGATTGCGCCGGCCAAGATGGTAGTCATCCGCCGGTTGACCAACACGCCCATAATATCCGCCTTGCGGGTGAACAGCACCAGCGGAATGATCGCAAAGGGCAAACCGAAGCTGAGCAGCACTTGGCTGATGACCAAGGTACGGGTCGGATCCAAACCGATGGCAATGATGATCAAGGAAGGGACCATCGTCGTTAGGCGGCGAATCCAGACCGGAATATGGCGACGCAGAAAACCTTGCATGATCACTTGTCCGGCCATCGTGCCGACAGAGGACGATGACAATCCTGAAGCTAACAAGGACAATCCGAATACCCAACTCGCGGCTTTGCCAAGAAGGGGCTCCAAGGTTTGATGCGCTTCTTCGAGGGTGCCGACCGAAGTGATGCCATGATGGAAAAATGTGGAAGCGGCCATGATCAGCATAGCCGCGTTGATAAAGCTCGCCAACCCCATCGCCACCAATACATCGATGATCTCGAATCGAAACAGGCGACGCAGCCGTTGCGGGTCACTCACGACAATGCGACTTTGGGTGAGTGCGGAATGCAAAAATATGGCGTGCGGCATGACCGTAGCGCCAATGATGCCGGTGGCCAACAAAATACTCTCGGAACCGGCGAATTGCGGCACGAAAGCATGATGAACGACACTACCCCAATCCGGACGATCCAAGATGGTTTCTATCAGATAGCTGACTGCTACGACGCCAACCAAAGATGAAATGACGGCCTCTAAGGGCCGGAAGCCATACCGCTCAAGACCCAGAATCAAAAAGGTTGCAATAGCCGTTAGGATGCCGGCTATCCAAAGGGGAATGCCCAGAATAAGATTAAAGCCTACTGCGGCGCCGAGGAACTCTGCCAGGTCGGTCGCCATGGCCACGATTTCCATGATGGCCCACATCAGCAGGGTAACCGGGCGTGAAAAATTTGCCCGGCATTGCTCTGCCAGGTTCTTTCCCGTGGCAATGCCTAATTTTGCGGATAAGGATTGGATAAGCATGGCCATAAGGTTGCTGGCGACGATCACCCAAAGCAGCAAATAACCGAACTGGGCGCCTCCTTGGATGTTGGTGGCGAAGTTTCCGGGATCCATGTACGCGACGCTGGCAATGAAAGCCGGACCCATAAAGGGAAAAACGCGGCGCAGCCAGCCTTTGCCGCTTTCACCATTCAGCACTTGTTTGGCCGCTTGAACCGTCCCCCTATCCCCGGACTTGGGATCGACGATTTGATGTGATTCGTTCATCGCCTCCTCAGTAATTGTTTGTTTGAAGGGTCATTTGATCTTTGCATTCTCCCTGCTTGCGCTTATCCTTGCGACAATCCCTCATTCCTTAAACATCAAACAGCAAAAATCAAAAGGCAAAAAGACAGATAAAAAGGTCTTGCTACCGGACACTTTTAAACCGACCACGGATCGTCACGGAATGACACGGATTCTTGATGTTGATTGGGATTGATCGTGCAATTCTCCA
>DYKH01000354.1 GCA_020722685.1 Caldithrix sp.
TGTCAAGAGGTTTTTGATATTCTAATAATCTTTTAATCTTTCTAATCTTTCCTTGCCGCCTCATTAAATACAATACCGAGATCCTGACCAAGATCTCGGTACAATAAGCACCAGATACTAATATAATGCGCTTACTCCGCCCTTAGTAATCCTCAACATAGAACGGCCCGTAGCCTTGCATAATGTCCGCAACCCTCTCGGCAACAATCCGCTCCTCCAACCGGCGGAGCATTCTGATTTCCTCATGCGGTATCATCCTGATAATCTTGGCATACCGTGAGCGGTAGCCGTAGCTAGTTATTATTGTCCCCTCGTGGGGGACGAATATCTCGAAGTATTCACCCGTATAGCAAATTAATTGGGTATGTATAGGGCTTTTCATGCTAAATATCCCCGGATTCCGCTCGTTCAGTTCATGAGTAACGGTCAGCTCGTTATTCACCCAACGGCTTCTCCGTATGGGTGAGTGTGGCACGTCAAACCTAACATATAGCCTTTTATAAGCCAGGAAGCCATCCTGGCCTCCTAGCCTGACCCATGTTTCCTTACGCCATTCATTCTGGCGCTCGTAAGCAAGTTGTATCCAGTCTACAAGCAGTTTAGGGTTGGATTCAAAGACCATGACCGGATACGCTCTTTCCTTCCAACCGAAGGATTTAGTATTGATTTTGACCGTCTCGTCCTCTGCGGAGTAGCAAAATTCCAATTCAACATTATCCTCATAACATACAGTTATGAGCCTATTATTTAACAATGCGCGCATCAGTCCATCGGGGTCTATTTGGCCGATGCTCGCCTCGTCATCTATTACTAATGTCATTAAGACGTGGTCAACGACACGGGGATGGTAATACCGCAGGATTCCAGCCTCATTTGTTCTGCGGATGCTAGTGATTACCCCCTTATTGATGTCGCAATCAGTCGTTCCAGCTACAAAGACTGGCGACACCATAGATAGCTCTAGCAGGCGCTCTAAGCTATCCATAATATTGTTGTCTACCTCGATATAAATACTGTCTGGCATAATACTACCTTGCCTTTTCCGGTACTGGTATTCTCACCGGAATTTTGGAGGGCGTTGTGGGTAACTCCACAGGAATGCCCTTCCTGCGGAGCGGGTCTTTATCCGGCACTACCTCTGGCAGACGGAGGGGTTTTGGCGCAATGTCTTTATCTTTCTTACGTTTACCGATGTTCATTCTTTCACTCCTTTCTAGGTGCATAGCCGAGGACCCGACGGGTACTCGGCTTGGTAGAGTATCAGTTATTATTCTATTGCACCTCCTCTTTTGGCATTTCAATTCCCATCTGCCGATACATCGCCTGGTTATCTTTCGGCTCGGGCTCGATTTTAATCAGTTCATACCCGAATGGGGCAAAGAACTGAATCTGCCCGTAAGACTCACCTTTACGGTCCACCCAGGCATACAGCCCGTAAGAGCCGTCTGGGCTGTTCAGCGTTGCTCGCACTTTTATGATTTTGCCGGTAATCAGATTCCTCAAATATCCTTTCATTTTTTGCTCCTTCTTTTTTTGGTTTTGATGAGCTCCATCGCTCATCTTGTATATATATTACCAAATTATATATATATTGTCAAGACCTTTTCAGGACATTAATCTAATATTAACCTTTCTAATCTCTCACTATCTCATAGAGGTTAATTCTCCCCCCGCGCCCATCCTGATTGCCGATAGTACGCTTCCGCACCAGTCCATCCTTGACTAGTTTCTCGAGGCGTACCCTCGCAGAATTAATTGAGAGCCCAGTTAACTCCGCAAACTCATTAACCGTTATCTCTCCGGGGCGCCGGGGCTCTACCCTGTCCTTAATAACCTCAATAATCCCACTCCAAATCTTGGCTGTATCCTCGTCAATCATTCAACACCTCCCCTGTCATCCTCGTGTCCAGCCGTTTAATATACTTATGCACCTTAATTGCCTCGCCATCCATAATCTCGATGGCAATCAGCCCGACATCGAGCGTAAATGCACTCCGGGTAGCCTGCACTCCATAATCACCTAGCCAGCACAAGCTCGGCAAGTTAATCATCATGGACTCGTACTGCATTACCGATAACACCTCTCTAACATAGGTGTGATAATGCCCACGTAAGTAGATATTAGCCGGCTTACCGCCTAGCTCTATCTCGCTAAGCATCACGTCTCGTAAGTAATAACGCACCTCGTTACCGCGTAACCACAACCTCCGTCCCGGCGGTGAGCCGTGATGGGCATAATCAATCACGCAGCCAGCCACATCCTCTTTGGCGTGATAGGATACCTTTACACTTAATCCCGGCTTCGCCCCCCTGATCATCTCGGCAATTATCTCGGTGCTCGATCCCTCCCCAAATTCATGCGATCCCGTGCCGACCGTTAACCTTAACGCGGCTAGATTTGGCAAAGCAAGCAACGGGGCAAAGTTGTCCCGAGCGATGATTAGCTGGTCAGATATACGCGTTGAGATCTGCTCACGCGGGTAATTATTGCCTTGCGTAAGATCTCCAAGGTGGATCACCACCACCGGGTCATCCCCAGCGATATCCTTAATTGCCTCAATCGCTTCGATATAAGTATCCCAGAGATATTTCTGGGGAGCGTTAAGTGCGGGATGGTACGTATCACCCCCATCATCGTTAGACTCGACCCGCAAGACGGTATCAGGATTTAATAGCCCAAGCTTGTGACCGGCGTGCGTGTCACTCAACGCAATCACAATCGCACGACGCAATTTAACCTCCGCTTATTAATACATAGTTATTGCCTCTATATCTAACTGCACAGTACTTACCATTCCCCAGGTCAGCCCATGTATCATCACCAACGTTAACCAATTGATTGATGGCAATTATATTGCCATAATACAGCTTACCTACTATCCTTCCATCGGTCGACGGCTTATCGCGGACGTTAAGCACGCCAACCATCACCGTGCCAACGATGCTTGGATCGATATGGTCCTCGATATAGATATAGACATGACCGTTATACACCGCCGCGCTGTAATGGTCTATGTCTAGCTTAGCCCACTTATTGCCGTAGACATCAGGGACAATGTCCATTATCCCTATCTCTTGTCCGTAAGATAGATAGCCGACAATCGAGCCATTAATGCTTGGCGTATTGCGGACCCGTAACCTGTCAACCATCACCCGACCGATATATTTATATTCCGGCGGTGGTTCTGGCGGCGGAGCAGTTCCCCCACCATTAATGCCCGCCAGGAACTCTTGGCTTGGAACGCTCTTATCCACGCTGTCACTCTCCACGCCATAATCATCGCCCTCGTGATTGCCATCAGCAGAGTATTGCCACAGCAACCACTTGTCCCAATCTAGCGGGCGATATGGGTCGGACTTGCCATACCAGGGGTTATCAGGTCCGTAACGGGCAACCATGAGCCCGTAATGCTTCCAGCCACTCCAGCGGTTGACATAGCTATTCCACCACGATCCGCGGGTGTAGATTATCGGCGGATTAAGGTTATATTGCCTCTGCCAGTTATCTATCTTGCCGGCAAGCCCCGAGATAACCGCAGTGATCGTCTCCCGCGATTGTCCGCTATCGTACTCACAGTCCAGTACGACCGGAAAATCAGGCCTGCGGTCACCGATTGCGTCCACGAAATGCTGATAATGCTTATCAGCAGTAACCGCTGGGTCAACGTAGATATAAGCGCTCACCGGTATCCCAGCCGCTTT
>DYKH01000355.1 GCA_020722685.1 Caldithrix sp.
TTTTCTTTCTTGCCTCCCTTGGCTCTTTGTAAGGCAAAATTGGTGTCAAGTTAATTTAAAAGTCATTTCAACTCGTCTCCAAATTAATGTTTCATTTTCAATATGATGCCCATCGCCTGATCCGGGTGGTCGATCAGCAGATCGGCGGCTCTACCGACATCTTCGAGCGGCATAGTGTGCGTCGTCATCGGGTCGACCAGGAGCCTTCGCTCTGAAATCAGGCTGATGATTTCCCGGAGATTGCGCTGGGTGGTGAACTGGACGAACGCGTCCGGGTAATCTTTGCCGTATTCGTATTCGGAGTCGTGATAGCCCGGCCCGGTCCTGGAAGCTATTTTGATGTTAAGATTGCCGGTATGCGCACCGCCGCCGATCTCCACCAGGCAGCCGCCGACGAGAACGACATTGCCCATGATGTGCCCGTCCTGCGAAACCTTCATGCACTTCTTGACGGAGTTGAACGCTTCCGTGGCCGGGCCGCCAAAAGCCATGATCGCAAAATCCATACCGTATGGCGCGGCGAATTCTTTGCTGGTCGCAACCGGGTCGGCACTGCGGAAATTTACAATATTTTTAATGCCGCATTGTTCTGCGATGGCGATCCTGGACTCAAAGCCCTCCCAACCGATTACGCGTCCGCCGTTGATATGGCTCAACTGGGCCGCGAGGTTGCCGACAATTCCCAGGCCGAGCACCATGCCGTATTCGCCCAGTTTGACATCGGCGCGACGAACCGCGTGCAGGGAAGTCGCGCCGAGGCAGGCGTAAGTCGCCTGGGCGTAAGTTACATTGTCGGGGAGCGGCAGCACCATGTTTACCGGAACGTTGGCGTAATTGGCGTGATGCGCCCCGCCGCCGCCCATGGCCGCGACCCGCATGCCAACACATAGATTCTTGTGTCCCTCGCCGACTTCAATGATCTTGCCGGCGTTGGCGTAGCCGAATACGCGCGGCTCCGTTTTCGGGTCGGGATTTTCGCGGTAGTTTTTCACTCCGGCCATTTCTGTCCCCGGGCTGATAAGCGAAGAATCAACCTCAATCCTCACTTCGCCGGTTTTCAGTTCCGGCAATTCCGCTTCTCTTTCCATAACCCCTCCGGTCCCGGTAATGACTGCTTCCAATCGTTTCATTGCTTCTGCTCCTGTTGTTAAATCTATATCCTGACCAGGGCGCCGCCGTTTCTTGTGGACTCCTGCGACGCCCAGATGATTGTTTCAACGCGCTTGACCATTGAAGATTCCAGCCCCAGCAACGGGTCTTTGTCGCCTTTTATGGCATGTTCGATAAATGCTTTGATTGTCCTGCCGCATTTGTGCTTCCAAACGTTTCCGCTGTCCAAGTGGTCATTGGCAAAGGCAGGATCGGCGGCGTACTTGCGCCCCTTCGCCTTGGACGACCACATCACCCGGCTTTCCAGCGGGTTGAACGGCATGTAGTCGAACTGCCCGCCGGTGCCGATGATAGTATGCCGTGCGTCATAACTTTCCGCAAAGTCTATATTGCCTTGGACAATCCCCACCACGCCGTTGGCGAACTTGATCATCATGTCCTGCTGCGTGCAGTAGTCAAAGTTGCGGCTGCGCGCCGGAGAACCGATACAGGTTACGCTGACCGGATCTGAAGCGACCTGGTAGACGGTTGCCGCAAGCGCATGGCAGATGCCCATCGGAATTGCGCCGCCGCTTTTCTCTCCGGACAATTTCCACTTCTGGTCCGCCGACTCGCTGAGATTGATCGGGTGACGGTAAGTAAAAAAGACCGAGGCAATTTCTCCGAACGCACCTTCGGAAATCAGTTTTTTCAGATTTTCCTGCTCGTCATAATGAAGTATGATGTAGTCTATCTTGGTGGTTTTGGGAGACTTGGCAACCGCCGCGGCCAGCCGCGCTGGATCCTCGCGGGTTGTTGCAAACGGTTTTTCCAGAAACAGGTGCTTTCCTGCCTCCAGCGCCTTGACTGCAAAATCCGCGTGCAGGCGGTTTGGCACCGCCACAATTACCGCGGCCACATTGTCCGACGCCAGCATTTCATCGTAGGAAATAAATAATTCGGCGCTGTCCAGTTTGAGTTCGGCCTTGCGTTTTTCCATTGCTTCCATATTCAAGTCACACAGTGCGGTCACGACGGAATTCCCGCTCTTGACGCCGCTCCCTGCTTCCAGACTATAGCCATTCTCGTCGTATTCAGCTCCGGCAGCCAATGCTCCCGCCATCCAGCCGGCCGCTCCGGCGACACCTATTTTTAGTTTTCCGCTCATGACTCCCCATGTTTTTCCACTAAACTATTGTAGTGAATTGATTCTTTCAGAATCCCGCCGCTCTCGGCATAGAAATTATCGTCCAAAATGAACAGCCCCGGGGGGTTGCCAAGCCAGGACGCGCCGGCGCACGGATGATAGGACATCATCTTCTCCCAGTTGACATAATTCTGATGCCCATTCGATTCCAGAACGCCGATTTTCATCCCCGGCAGCGGTGCCAGGCGCGCGGCGACGTTCTTGTTCCATTCGACCATCGCCGGGTTGACCGTCAGGTCCGCGCAAAAACACGGGATCTTCTGTTCGTGCGCCAGTTTGGCGATTTTCAGGCTCATGCTCATGGTCTTGGCTATGGGCTTCAAGGCGATTGCTTTGTAGCCTTGTGCGATCCGCTCCTCAGCGTCGCGGCATGAATGCGCGCTCTCGTCCGCCGCCAGCCGGACGGGAATATCCGACAAATCCTCTTTAAATGCCTCGGGGAACGGCTCTTCCATGATGATGATCCGCTCCAGTGCGCCGATTTTGTCGGCGTGGTCGAGAAACCGCAATAGCCGCTCCTTCGAGTCGTATCGGCCGTTGGCGTCGAAATAGTAGGGGATTTTCCCGCTGTCGGTGTACGGTGTTTTGCGGTCTTTGGCTATTTCATGAATTTCCGTCAGCCGTTTTTTGTCCCATTCCAGCATCTTGTCCCGGTCTCCGTCGCCCGCCGGGTCGGAGCCGATCTTGATTTTCAGGAAGAAATACCCTTCGTCTAGCGCCCTGGCAATCTGTTCGCGCCCGATTCCGTAGGTCATGAGTGGAATCGCGGCAAGCTTCCCATGGCGGCGGCTCAAGGCCGGCCTGATGTCCGCCGGAACCATTTGATCGAAATTGGCAATATGGTTCTCATGGCAGTAAAGCTGCCACGCGGCGTTGTCCACCGCCACCAGCGCGTTCAGCGCAAAAGTCAGCCGCAAGTCGTCTTTGCCGCTGATCTTCTTTGCGTACTCATAAGTCGGTTCGAGCAGCTGGTCGAGCAGGT
The DNA here is from genome assembly GCA_020722685.1 of Caldithrix sp. The sequence goes on from DYKH01000355.1 coordinate 3,279, forward strand.
CAAACGGCGTTTTCCATTCAATATTTTTCGCCGCGTCCAGGGCGAACGCCGTGAGCATAAACATCAGGCAGTTTCCGGCGGCCTCAGGATAGCGGCTGAATACCCCCGCATCCGACCACAGCACGCTTTGCAGCCCCAGGCCGACACCTTTATGCCTTTCCCCGCGCAGCTGGGCCACCACCTGCCAGGCTTCGCTAGTATAGCCGCCTTTGAAACCGAACGGCGCGAGCAGCGGCTCCCGTTCAAAATTACAGTTTGCTTGTTTGATCTTCATATTTTCTCTTTTTGATTGTTTTCTAAAGTTATAATTCTGATTCCCCGGCCGAAACCATACGGGAAGGAGACAAGTTCAGGGAATTATCTTGGAATATATTCCAGTAATTCGCCTTTGGAAACTGGCGACACGCC
>DYKH01000356.1 GCA_020722685.1 Caldithrix sp.
CGTTGATAATTCCTTTCCAGGCTGGGTGGTTTAAATCGGTCTCAGCTTCCGGGTAGTGCTTGAGAATCTGCGTGATATTCAGCACCGGCGAAAAAGCGGCAAGACCATCGGTGTGCCAAGTCCAATAGAAGATGCCAACAAATTTTCCGCTTCGGGGCGGACCTACTTCTTTTTGCGTGGGCGTTGTTCGGCCAAGCGCATCGGTTGCCGTCCAGTAGTCGCTATTTACGTTCCACGTTTGCGCTCCAATACCACATGGGAAAACAAAACACGAGGCAGTTACCCATGGTATTAAGATCAAGACTGCAATGTCAAGGCGTTTATGTGTCATCGGATCTCCACCATTTTTTTCTGTTGAACAAATTTTCCTGCGGTCAAACGATAAAAATACACGCCGCTGGGCAGAGACACACCCTGTTGATCCGTCCCGTCTCCCAACTAAGGCAATAATACCCAGCCTGTTTGACTTCATCCGCGAATGTCTTCATGCCTGACCCAGTACATTGAATATTTCCAGTTCGACCATTGATTGCGCCGGCACGCCAAAGCAAATCTCGGTTACAGAGTTGAATGGATTCGGATAGTTCTGCTCAAGAAAGAATGCCACAGGCACATTACCTGAATGATCTCTTGCCGAAACAGCCGTGGCATAACTCGTTACCAAGGCCATTGGAACGACCTGAAATCCGATCTGGCTTCCGCCCAAATCCTTTGCCAGCTCAAACCTTATTTCGTTCTCACTGGTCTTCAAGAGAGAACCTGTAAAAGACAGGTCCGATAAGTTCGAATTATCACCACCAACTGCTTCGGTCGAAAGTAACAATGGCCCATTTCCATTGATATAAATGTGAGCCTCGGTTGTATCATCCACTCCCTTGGTCAGCAAACGGAGTTTTCCAGATTGCAGCTTTTGTACTTGCACCGTATCTGGGAGCGTGACCGCGGCATCCTTGCTCGTTCCCACAGAAGCCCCGAAGAAATCCAGAGGAAATTCTCCAGTCACAGGATAGAAAATCTCCGCTCCCTTGCCGACAGTGGCGAAATAGAGAACAAAATCATCTTCCGCATCTTGCTTGCCATTGCCGTTGCCGTCTAACGGATAACCCCATTGATCTTTGGAGCGGCTCTTCACTCTCAGCGTGTAAAAGCTCCCCGGCTTTAAGGCGCCAAAGCGGAAAAAGTCGGCCACTTTTTGATTCATCCAGGTTAGGAAACCCGAAATGGCAGATGAAATGGAAAAGGCTGACTCCACCGATGCCACATCCATCGGCTGTTGGAATGTCAATCGAAGAGCAGAACCCGCCACAACATGCACGGCACCCTGTTCAGGAGACGTCGAGATTACTTTGGGCAGCGTGCCAGATGTATCCGTGGTGAAGGAAAAACTAAAGTCATCAGCAGGAGACCCTTCATAGACGCCATTGCCGTTGCCGTCCAAACCATCGCCGCCGATACTGACCGCAGTGGCGCTCACCTTGACATTATAAGTTGTCAATGGCGAAAGTCGTGTCGTAGGTAAAATCGAGAGGGAGTGAACCGACCAGTCGGAAGTGAAATCAACTGAGGGTATGGCGCTGATAGAATTGACCACACTCTCTTGATTGACGCCCCGCGAAAATTCAATGGCCATGACCTGATTCAGCGGCACCTGCTGAGACGCGGTACGCGGAAAACTCGAAGAAATAAGCAGAGGTTTGTTGTAGGCAACGATCGCCGCCTGATAGGCAAAAAAAGCAGGCTTAGGCGAATGATCATTGCGAAGGATACCCCACAAAGTTGGGTGCTCTCCAGGATTATCTACAAAGTCGTCGAAGAATATTTTTTCTATCCATGGTCGTGCCGCAACACCGTCGCACATTTCTGTAAAAAAATCGGCTTGTACCTCTTCGCCCGTTGTTTTGCTGGGAAGACCTGTTTCGGTAATCCAGAAGGGTTTGTCCGCTGCGCCGTGGGCATCGAGAATCTGCTGGGTAACATCCACTTCTTCCAAGACTACCTTAGCAGTGGGTATATTCTCCCGATAATAGTGGTGATCAATCACGTCAACGAGATTCACGGCATGATCAAGAAAATAGGCCAACTGCTGCTTCCATTGTCCCCCATAGTAAAATGCCGGAGCAACGATTTGGCTGGTGGAGTCGGCGCGCTTGGCGCCAGCATAGGCACGCTTGACCAGTTCCACATATTGATCTAATGTCCAGCGTGAGTCCGAGTTGATCTCGTTGCCAATTCCCCAATAATAGACCGATTCCTTAAAGTGCGAGACGATGCGATAGACGAAATCTTGCCATCTATCCCAACCTCCTCCGGGAGGTTCGCCAGCCCAACTGGGAAAAATAGTGGCGAAAATCTCCAGGCGGCGTGCTCTGATTTCAGTGACAAGTTGCTCCCAGGTACTCCAGACATAATTATCAGAGGTTGGGAAATCCGCCCTGAACCATGTAACACCACACTCCACTAACTTGTCCATCTCGGCAGGCGAAGGCACGTGGGCATTGATACCCCAATGGGAACTGAAATCCTGGGCTACCGTGGGGCACTGTGGCAACAGCCATAACGCAGTCAACAAAAGTGTAGTTTCTAATTTTCTGGTGATTTCCATAATACCATACCTTCACTCCTGAGAGTTTTTGACAAGCGGAAGAAGCGGAAAATCAGAAAAAGAATTCTCCAACGGATAGAAACAACCCAACTGATACAAGGTCATTTCATCCGACGGGTTCTGACCACTGCGCTGCTTTTTCCGTTGCTGCAGCACTGCCCAAGTTGATGCACATTCCAATGGGTGAGTCGCTGTTTTGGGAAAGGGCTACATTGGGCAAACTTGCGCTCAAAACCGAAATCGCAGGTACCTCAAGAATTGACAGAACGGCTCTCTGCAATGTATTCATTATCAAAACTCCGTTGTTGTCTTTTTCGTTTGCATTGGGGTCGCTCGTCCGGCTAGGTCACTTCACTTCCAGTAGCAATGGCTCCAGCAAAGGCAGCACGATCGGCTCGCGCGCTGGCTGGCTGGTGAACAGGTTCAAGCCAGAAATCCTTTTTCCCCTGGCACTGAGTAGAACGGTCACCGGTTCGTGCCGGTAGTTGATCAGGTTCACGACCTGGCAGCGATCGTGCCGGGCCGTCAACCACACGACGCCCCACATGGGACAGTCTGTTTCATCTTAAACTGCCACCGCAGGTGTAATGTTCCACGACGGTAGACGGCGGCACAGTTCTGCCCAAAGCGCTTGCGCCGTGGTTTCGCCAAGCGTATAGGCCAGCCGCTCGGCGGAAATGGCCTGGCGCGGCTGGTCATATTCGTCGAACCGCAGCACGCGCTCGTCGCCCACCAGCACCAGTCTGCCACGATAGTGCTGCAAAGTCGCAATGGCGTCGTTCGGCAGATGGCGCGCGTTGGGCACGAGCAGCACGGGCGCTTCGGGAACTATGCCCGCCAGCAGTTGCCGCTCGGTCACAAAGCCGATTTTCAAGCCGGTAAAACTGAGCGCCTCGTAAAGCTGGTCCAGACATTGGCAATGGTCCTTGAAATCATATACGAGCGACGCGGGCGGCCCGGCGCGTCCGGATTGGCAACTGCCGAGGCTCGCCCTGTTCTCCGCTTCCCCAAGCTGTGAGCATGCGTTCCTGAACCTTCGTTATGCAAGACGCGCTACCCGGCGCGTC
>DYKH01000357.1 GCA_020722685.1 Caldithrix sp.
CTGGCAGGCATCTACCTCGTCAACCAATCCCATGCCCGCGCACAACAGGAAATTGTTAAAAATCCTATTGAGTCTTAACCAACACTGCCCTCTTTGCAAAGGGCAGTATCATACTTAACTATTTTTTCCTCCACAATCGGCAGGTCCATTCTGGGTGCGGCTACGGCTCCCTGATCCACTCACGTGCCCAGTCAGAACTCGGCGCGTAACGGCACGTGTCCTCCACAGACTTGAGCGTCAAATTATTTCCATTGGATGTCCAGGTCATGATCACTGGGGAACCGAAGCATGGTCCATCCTTTGACTCGTTGAGCGTGATATGATCGCCTGAAATAATGTACATTCCGCCTGCTTTCCGACCATCATAATACAAAATCGCGAATGTGCCATCCTCAGCAAAGTTGAACTCAACGATTGAGTTGGTAGGTGACAACTGGGCAGGCTTGTAGGCACCAGCAGGAAACTTCTTGCCACCACAGGCAGAGGTCATGACTAGGAGTAGCATCACTGCGATCCCTAATGTTTTTGATTTCATTTTGTTTCTCCTATATTTCTAAAATTACCAAAGGTGCGTTCTTCCGTCCTGTGTGGTGAAACACGTAGCCTACTTCTGCTTGCAAGGCGACTCAATGGATAAAGCTCTCGATGGTTGGTGAGTAGAAGATCTGGTTGATGATTTGTGTGCGGCCGCGATGGACAAAGCCTTCAATGGCAGGCAAGTAGAAGATCTGGTTAGTGACCTGCGATTTGCGTTCCAAATTCACCATGCTCTCGATACTGGGCGAGTAGAAGATCTGGTTGTAACTACTCACCACGGAAGGGGCGGGCTGACGGAGAGCCGCCGCACGGCTGGTGACCAAAACCGCGAGAGCGAGACCGACAAGTACTAATCCTGCAACGAGCAATTTGCGAGTGTTCATTTTTTCTCCTGTTAATAACTGGTTGATAAGTTTCTCTAATTTATCAGACCGCCACATTTAACATAATGCGAATTGTGATATAAATAGTGATACAAACCAGGTGAAATGAAAAAAGAAATCTCCTTCGGAGGCTGGCTCCGAAATCAACGCCGTTTACTGGACCTAACCCGCAAGGCGCTTGCCAATCAGGTCGGTTGCGCTGAAATTACCGTGCGCCGAATCGAAAACGGGACTTTAAAGCCTTCCAAAGAACTGGCGCTCATTCTTCTGGAACAACTTGGTATTCCTGAAAGTAACCGCCCGCAGTGGATTCAATTTGCGCGCGGCCTTGCAGAGTATCCAGAACAGCCTGTCAGTTCCTTGCCCGTCAAACCACTGACCAATCTGCCATCATTGTTGACGAACTTCATTGGGCGCGAAAAAGAACAGGCGGAAATCATCCAATCTCTTAACAAACACCGCCTCGTTACACTTACAGGTTCAGGCGGAGTTGGCAAAACACGTCTGGCAATCGAGGTTGGCGAACAAATACTGGGGAACTATATCAATGGCATCTGGCTGGCGGAACTGGCTTCGCTCAAGGACCCTGCGCTCCTGCCACAAACGATCACCGCGTTATTTGGCCTTGTTACGCAGTCCAACACCCCCATCACAGAAGTATTGATCAACTTCCTGCGCAACAAAAGCACTCTTCTCATCCTCGATAACTGTGAGCATTTGTTGAATACCTGTGCCCAACTGACAGATATATTGCTTAAGAACTGCCCGCGCTTGAAGATCCTTGCCACTGGGCGGGAAGCGTTAGGCATCATGGGAGAAGTTGTGTACCGCGTTCCTTCGCTCGAATTACCCGACAGTCAAGACAGGCCCGAAAATATCAAGATGTATGAATCGGTGCGTTTATTTGAAGAACGCGCCCAACTGGCACAAGCGGATTTCATGGTAACTCCAGAGAACGCCTCTTTCGTAGCCCAAATCTGCTCTCGTCTCGACGGTATTCCACTGGCAATAGAGTTGGCCGCAGCACGTGTTGATATGTTTTCCATGGAGCAAATTGCGGCACACCTCGATGAAAGCTTCAATATGCTCACAGGCAGAAACCGCACAGCCCTGCCCCGTCAACAGACCATCCGCGCCTCAATCGATTGGAGCTGGAACCTGATCTCCAATCCAGAGCGGACTTTCCTACGGCGTCTGGCTGTCTTCGCGGGTGGCTGGATCCTCGAGGCTGCCGAATCGATCTGCAGTAGCGACAATATCGCACCACATCAAGTATTGGAGTTGACAGCCCAGCTTGTGGCAAAATCATTGGTGATCGTCGGTCAGAAATCAGGGCGCGAGAGGCGTTTTCATCTGCATGAAACGATCCGCCAATATGCGCACGAAAAACTGGTCGAGGCAAGCGAAGAAGAGAATATACGCAGTCTGCATCTGAAATATTTTCTTGAACTTTCCGAACTGGACGAACCAGTTCTGCACGGCCATCAGCAAGTGGAATGGTTTAACCGCATCAATGATGAACTTGGCAATATCCGTATCGCACTGGAGCATGCTTCCAGGACCGACCTTGAGATGGGGTTATATTTGACAGGCGGGCTGATCCGCTATTGGAGTAATTTTGATTTACGCGAGGGATTGTTTTGGACCACCGAGTTCATCCAGAAACCAGAATCACAAAATTATCCGCACGCTCGAGCAAAGGCCTTATTGGCCCAAGGGGAAATCCTATGGTACCTGCAACAATTTGAGGAAGGACGTTCCGTTGCCGAGGAATGCCTCTCGTTATTCCGTGCCTGTAATGACAAACAGGGCGAATTTGAAAGTCTCATGCTGATGGGATCCGTGTTGCAGTTTTTGGAAGGGATGAAGGAAAAAACGAATTTCCATGGGCAGGGACTTGAGCTGGCGAAATCAATGGGTGATATATGGCGGCAGGCAAGGGCATTGTCCTCTCTGGGTTGGGATCAACGCAATCCCGTGCAGGCCCGCGAGAATTGGGAGGAGGCGATAGCGCTCTTCCGTCAAGTGGGCGATTGGCGTAACCTGGTACATACTCTCGGTATTTTAGGCTTTACCGTCCTATCGAATGGCGATGAAGAGTCCGCCCAAAAATACCTGGATGAGGCCGTGGATGCAAATCAATACACGAATGACAAATGGAGTATGGAATTTGTTTTAACTGGCAAAGGATACCTGGCCTTGATGCGCGGCGAATACGAACAGGCGCGCGCCTTTCTACAAGAGAATGCCGATTTCCTGGAAGAAGTGGGAAACCGAATGGGGTACCTCTGGGCGTGCGGACGTTTGGGCTATGTGGCCCTGCGAGAGGGAAATGTGACAGAAGCATATTCCATCCTTGTTGAAATCATAGAAAACTTTCAAAAGGATCGAAACAAAAGCGGTCTCGCCTTTGCGCTGGACAGAATGGCGAGTATATTCTGCGCGGCAAACAACCCTGAATCTGCCGTGCGCTTGGTCGGTGCGACGGATACGATCCGCAAGGAGATTGGCGACCCGCGCCCGCGCTTTGAACAGAATGATATTAATAACGACATGAAAGCCATCCGCACGAAAATTGGAAAAGCCGCGTTCGAAAAACACTACAGCGAGGGATGCGCCATGACACTTGACGATGCAGTAACACAAGCGATGGAAAAGATTCGCTTATAATCTCACCCATGTCCGATCTCTTCGACCACGCCATGCAGGAACGCATGAAAACGGAAGCGCCGCTGGCAGCAC
>DYKH01000008.1:0-69021 GCA_020722685.1 Caldithrix sp.
GGCGGCACTACCGAAATGGCAGTCATTTCACTGTACGGCATCGTGAGCTCGATTTCCATTCGTATTGCCGGCGACGAGATGAATGAGGCGATCATCCAGTATCTTAAAAAGACGTTTAATTTGCTCATCGGCCAAAATACCGCCGAAGAAATCAAATGCCAGATTGGCTCTGCCGCTCCCTATGACGGCAAAGGTTCCATGTCGGTCAAGGGCCGTGACTTGGTGGCCGGAATTCCCAAGACTATCACCATCGACGGCAAACAGGCACAGGAGGCTCTGAGTGAAACCGTCAACTCCATCGTCGATTCTCTCAAGCTTTGTTTGGAAATGACGCCTCCTGAGCTGTCCGCCGATATACTCGATCGCGGCATACTCATGTCCGGCGGTGGTTCCTTGCTCAAAGGCTTGGATGAACGTCTGAGAAGAGAAACCAATCTGCCGGTCATCGTCGCCGAGGAGCCGATGCTCGCAGTGGTTCGCGGAACTGGCAGAGTGTTGGAAGATTTGAATGGGTATCGCAAGGTGATTACGCACATCAAGCGTTATTAGTGCAATGCTCTGAATGGCGCACACGCCCTATCGTTTTTTAGCCGCAAGGATGTGTACCTTCATGAATGATGTGATTGCCATTGCGGCGATAGATTCAGCAACCGTGGCGCTGCTAAAGAAGGAGGCAAAGAACAGGCAAGAACTGAAGGAATTCCTCGCCTCTGAAAGAGTGCAAATCTTTTCCATTGACTATGGCACGGCCGAGCATTATGCGTCAGTGTACAGACGCCTGTGACAGTCGGGTAGACCAATTCCGACAAATGATATGTGGATGGCTGCAACCGCCCTTCAGTTTGATTTGGCCATATTGAGCTATGACGGACACTTTCAAGTTGTCGATGCTATTATCAGCGGTAACCGACTGTCCCATTTCATTATCTGAGCAATGCCTGATAAGCATCTCTTCTTCCGATGATATTGATCCTTGATTTATGACTCTAAAACATACACCCAACATCAACAAGAAGCAAGACAAGCGTTCTCCGAGTGAGCTTCTCTGGGGAACAAAATGGCGCCGCTTTTTCAGCATTGCCGGTGTACTTCTCTTGCTGGCATTTGCCTGGGTATTCTACCTTAGCCTTGACCTGCCGTCATTTGAACAATTAGAAAACTATACGCCCGAGCTGGCGACCAAAGTCTACTCCGCCGACGGCGTCCTGATGAAAGAGTTCTTCACCGAGAGACGCTTTTTCACGCCGCTGTCCCAAATTCCGTCGACGATGATTAAGGCCGTGTTATCGACCGAGGATCACCGATTCTATCATCACTGGGGATTTGTTCCCATTCGTTTTGTCAAAATCATCTTCACCAACTTGCTTACCATGAGCAAGCAGCAAGGCGCCAGCACGCTGACGCAACAACTCGCCCGCCGGCTCTATCTCACTCCGGAAAAAACCATTGCACGCAAGATCCGCGAGATCCTGACCGCCATCCAAATAGAACGTACATATACCAAGCAGGAGATCCTGGAGATGTACATGAACCACATGTCATTTGGCCATGGATCCTACGGAGTCGAATCGGCAGCGAGATTATTTTTCAACAAGCCGGTGCAAGACTTGTCTCTTGCCGAATGCGCCTTGCTGACCGGGATGCTGCAACGTCCGGCAGCGCTCAATCCTTATACTCACTTGGACGCGGCGCGCGCGCGAAGGAACTTGGTGCTGCGGCGTATGTTGGCGGAAAAGGCCATCACGAAAGAGGAGTTCAATCAGGCGACCGCATCCGAGATTGTCCTGGTGCCTCACGACCAGGCCTTTGTTGAAGGAATAGCGCCCTATTTTACCGAATATATTCGTCAGAATCTACAACAGACCTATGGCTGGGACTTGTACAAGAGCGGGCTGCACATCTACACCACTCTAGACTCCCGTGTCCAAGCTTGCGCCGAGCAGGCGGTTGCTAAATACTTGCCGGATTTGCAACAAGTGGTCAACCGCCACATGCGCCGGAAAGATGAGTTCATCCGCCTGGTTCCCCCCAGTGTGCTTAAAAGGACCAGCATCGACGAGCTGATGGCCAACCGAGCCTATGTGGATTCGATGCTGCAGGTAAAATGCGCCGTGCAAGTCGCTTTAGTTGCCATCGATCCACGCAACGGACATATCTTGGCCCTGATCGGCGGCAGGAATTTCGATGAAAGTGAATTCAATCGCGCCGTCCAAGCCAGACGCCAACCGGGGTCGGTATTCAAACCGTTTGTCTATACCGCGGCGGTTGACAACGGTTACATGCCCAGCTATGAGAAACTGAATCAGCCCATCGTCGTCCATCAGGTAGATGGAACGAGATGGACGCCGCACAACTATGACGATTCGATAAGCGGAAAAACCACCCTGCGCGAAGCTCTCCGGCGCTCGCTGAATTTGGTCACCGCCCGGCTGGTGCAGGAGGACGTACCGCCGGAGCAGGTTGTTCGCTACGCCCGCAATCTCGGTCTCTCCACCCCCATGGACGCCGTGGATGCCATCGCTTTGGGTTCTTCGGGCGTTATCCCAATGGAAGTCACCTCGGCATTCGGCGCCTTCGCCAACAAGGGTGTGTTGGTCAAACCCATTTCCGTCATGCGCGTGGAAGATAAATATGGCAACATTCTGGAAAAGGCCAATCCGCAGAGCAAGGGAGTATTGCGCGAAGAGACCGCCTACATCATGACCAATATGCTGCAGACGGTCGCCATGCGCGGAACCGGCGCGGCGTCGGTTTCCTTATACAATTTCCGGCGACCCGCTGCAGGCAAGACTGGGACGACCAACAACTTTACCGACGCCTGGTACGTGACCTTTACCCCGCAGATGGTATGCGGCGTTTGGGTCGGCCTCGATGATCCATCCATGAGTCTGGGCAACAAGCAATCGGGCGCCAAGGCTGCTTTGCCGATTGCCGCCACTTTTATGCGCGCCGCCCACGACACACTGCAGCTTCCCATCGAAGACTTTGTTCGTCCTGATGGAGTAGTGGAGTTGGACATCTGTCATGACACCAAGAAATTAGCCACCGACTATTGCCCGGAAGTCGAGAGAGAAATCTTTGACGTGCGCTTCAAGCCCGTCGATCCCTGTGATTTGCACAATGCAGAGAAAGGCTCTGCCATGGACCTGCAGAAACAGCGCCAGCAAAAGCGCCGGATCAGATATTGAGTGGTTTGTCCCGACCTCCCCCGGTTTTTTGGAATTCATCCCCTAATATTCTCTGCCGCAATGCCGCGAGTACCGCCTTGGCAAAATCAAATGGAAATTTCCGTAATAATGGAAAAATGATATTCTTTGAGCACTCTGAAAAGACATCCGTTTGTAGGATGACTCTGCTCGCTCAATTTTGCATTTTTGTATGTCATTTTGCTTCTTAATTTTTGCCATTCTTGCTACAGCTTTTGGACACTTTTAAACCAACCAGGTATTGACTGGATGAGCCTTCTAAAAGGCTCCTGTTTGGAATCGTTTTGACTTTTTGTAAGGCCGATTCCTTCGGCCGCCCTTGATCGGTTACCCTAGCAGAGCCGTAACAACAATTCCTTGTTGAATTTCTCAGAAACAAATTGTATACTCTAATGTGTTGTGACCCATTGTACTCACCGCCACGGTTCGGCTTTTGGCAATATCGCCTGACTCTTGGCCGCGTTCGCCATCTTGCTTTGACTCCGGCCTGCCATCGCCGAAACGGCCGTTGATTCAACCGGAACCAGGCATGACTGTAGGAAATCGCAAGACCGTCACCATCCTTTGTTTGCTCACTTCCCTTTTGGCGAGTCTGGCTGGGATGAATTGTGGGCGGGCAAAAAAAGCAACCGAAACACGAAAGATTACCATCGGTGTCGACGCCAAGCACTTCGTGACCGCTGACCTTTATGTGCCTCCATCCGACGCCGCGCATTCCGCACTCGTGGTGGCACTGGCTAAGAACGACGAGCCGAAAAAGTGGTCGGCCTTTGGGCACAAATTGGCTGAAATGAATTACGCGGTCATGGTAGTTAGGGATGTCCACTCGACAAGAGACGACCCTCCAATGAGGGACAATTTTGTGCAGATTATTTACTCCGCGCTTGCATACCTGCGTTCACAATCAAACGTCAGGATTCACCGGGTCGGAGTAATGGGAGTCGGCCAGGCAGGCATTTCAGCCATCCAAGTAGCAGGAAGGGATAGCACGGTGGCGGCGGTGATAACCTTGTGCGCATCTACCCGGAGCCGGGGCGCGGAGATCGACAGTGCGTTAGGAAAGCTTCCGCCTCGCCCGCTTTTGGTGATCGCATCTACCAAAGACGCGATGGCGCCGGCGGAAGAGAGCCAAGCACTATATGACGCAGCCAAAGATCCGAAAAAGCTGGTCTGGTTGGCAACCGACCAACATGGTACGGGAGCCCTTGCGGCGGACGTGGAACCGATCGTGCGTCGGGTGATTTTAATGTTACTGGAACGCTATGTGAAGTAGTGAAACATGAGCAATGAGAGTACAAATTCAGCGCTGTACAGCTTTTTCCGAAAATGGGTGCAGGTTTCTCTAACGGATCTCGGCATTTACGATGCCAAATTAGCCGCCTATTTGGCCGATGTGTTGACGCGCTTTGCCCGCACCGAAAAACTATATGTTCTCCGCAATCTTTCCGGCGAACGTTTGACCACCGTGGTGGAAATGCTTTTGCAAGCCGAGGGACACGCGCATCCTGATAGTGAGTCGTTCAATCCCTATTTCGAGCGGGAAATACGCCGGCACATCGGCGACTATACCCTCTTCATGACCGGCATCTTTCGCGAGTACGTGCAGCATCTGGGGGTGATGGACCTATATCTCACTCAAGGCAAAGACAACTATCGTTTGGTAGGCGAATTGGACGAGATGGCGGAAAGAAATGATTTCGATTTCTTCACGTATTTAGCCCGGAAATTCGAGCACGTTTCCGGGGGACTGCACTACATGAAGCAGGTCTACTTCACAAGGGAGAGAAATCTGGGATCATTTGATCATCTCTTTGGTAAGATCATCCTCTCTTGATTCATTACCCGCATTTGCAGCGAAAGGATCCAGCCATGAGCTTACTGGGAAATGTTCTTTGGATAGTATTAGGCGGCTTTTTGATCTCCTTGGGCTATTTGATTGGCGGAATCCTGCTGTGCCTGACGATCATTGGCATCCCCTTCGGCGTGCAGGTCTTCAAGTTAGCCGTCTTGGCGCTTTTTCCCTTTGGCAGGGAAATCGTCACCCGGCCCACCTCTTCCGGCGCGCTGGGAACGATTTTTAACGTCATCTGGATTTTCATCGGCGGAATTTGGATCACGGTGACGCATTTGGCTTTAGCGATTCTGCTGGCCATCACCATCATCGGCATTCCCTTTGCCAAACAACACGCCAAGCTTGCTACCTTATCCTTGGTGCCCTTTGGAAAAGATATTCGTTAATCCCTTTATCCGGCACAGTTCGTGTCCAAAAATCACGCTATCGGCGCATGCGCCTTTGCCGCAGTCACAAAGGACTCAAGGAATGAATGCTTAAACATTCGTTCGCAGATCAGTCGAGCGGAATTTGACTTATGACGCGGAGCATCTTGTCGAGATTTCTTAGCGCCTTGGTGCCTTGGTGGTTACAATTTTTGAACTGATCCAGTTATGAAGCTGTACATTTTTGCTGGCAGTCGAAACTCGGCTCATTCCGAGGCCGACCCTGCAAATATAAAAAACGTTCTGTCCCTGGTGGCGGAGACCACCGACACCCGAGATCTGGTGGTGGCCTTGTATTTGCCGCCCAAGGCCAATTGGTACGGAGGCACGGCGTATGTTCGCCACTGGGTGTTGCCCCGACAATTCTGCCCGCGCCGAGGCAAGTGGGGAAAATTCGGCCATTATCCGCAGCCCGCCGACCTGCCGGACCAATTCAAGCTGATCAGACTCTTGCTCCCCCTCGGCTCCTCCTATCCGCGCACTGAAGAAGACCGCTATCGGTGGATTCATCGCTTCGCCTCTTTCGAGGACCACTTGGCGCATTTGTTCGCCCACGAGTTACACCACTATCGCCGGCATCACTGCGGCTTGCATCCCCACGAGGGAGAACACAGCGCCAACCAATGGGCATTGGCGCACGTGAGGGCGCAGGGATTTCAGGTAACCAGTGTGCGCCTACAGGACAAGCCGCGCCGGAAAAGCAAGCCAAGCAAGATTTCCTTGACTTCCGTCCTCAATCCGCTGGATTTTGTCAGCACCAACAATCTTCTCCGAGGACAAATATCCTGGCAAAGCGTCGCTCGGCAAATTCTGGTGAACTTGAGCAAAAAGGCGCAGGACGAATACATAGCCGCCAAGCTATCACAATTCGACACCCTGCGCTCGTTGCCCACCGGGACAACGCTGATCATCAGTTTCGATCCACGGCAAAGGTACAGCGGCAGCCAGGCGACGCTGGTCCGCGTTATGCGCAAAAACTCTTTGCGCATGGTCATCCGAACCTTTGACGGCAAGGTGTGGCGCTGGCCCTTGGCATGGCTAGAGACCATAAAATAGAATTTTGAAAAATCAGGAAATTCCCCTTGCGCATCCCACGTGTTTTCGATATATTTGCACGAACAACAAAAGTCTCACACACTAAGGGGCTTCATAGATGTTGAAATGACGAGGCACATTATCGGTAAGAATCAAGACCGAAATGTGCCCTTTTTGTCTTAGCACCACCATATTTCTGTTTCTCCTCCATTTTATTTCCTTGCTAATATACTCGTTAAGGGTCGCTTTTTCATGTCATGCCTGTGAATACCGGCATCTCCTAACCACCTGTTCACAAGGAGATTCCTGCATGCGCAGGAATGACAAAAAGGGTGCAATTCCTACCCTTAACAAGTATAACCATAAACAATGAGCCTCCGCTCGAATCACTCCACTTGTGTATTTCTTTCCCACTGCCCAATAATTGGCCCAGTGTTTGCGCAGGCGCTCTTGGAAATTAAAGCGGGTCTTGCCGCAGCTCTTCCGGCCAATCAAGAATCTTGTCCGCTGATTACTTAGGGCGCTGATAATCCGGCGGTTAATAAGCGCCAATCAAAGAAGGCGTATTCAAGCTCGCGCTGCCGTAATTGGGACTCTTTTCTAAGCGTCAAAAATATTATCAAGCTGACACGGAATTGTGTCAGTCTATTTTCAGCCAATATTCCAAGCCATCTGCCCTATGTCTAAAAACGTCGGGTCAGTGGAGGGATTGGGAATACGTGTGTGAGGAAAAGGATAGGGAATTTGGTTATGAGAAAAAAATTAGCGCTTTTCAGCATGAGCCTATTTCTTCTGGCTTGGCTGTCGCATTGCGAGAAAAAAGGAGAAGACATCCTGGGGACGGTGGCAAAGATTGAAGCGACGCCACCCAGCATCTTGGCAGATGGAATCTCCACAACGACCATCATCGCCACTGTATCCGACACCAGCGGATCGTCCACCAGCGGCTGGACGGTAAAATTCACCACCACACAAGGCACCATTACCGAGAACGCCACGGCCAATGCCAATGGCCAGGCTTACGCGACTTTGAAGAGCTGTGCCAGCGAGATAGATTTGCCCGTCACTGTAACAGCCACAATTGTTGACACCAGTAAAAAACTACATAAATCCCCCGCTGCTCCCAAGCTGCTTGCCCTGGAAATAGACGGCTTCTCGTACAGGGCGAAACCCCAAGTCAAGCTCGGCAAGAGCGAATCGGAAGGTGAGAACACGGCCAGTCTATCACTGCGCTTTTTGGGCGTTTCCGTCCACGCCCAACTCGATGCGAATGTATTGCCCGCCGACGGCATCTCGAAAACGAATCTGAAAATCACCATCAAAGAAACAACCAGCAAGAAAGCGGTCAGCGGCGCCAAAGTCTCCATCGCGGCTGCATATGGGACCATTGCCAATTCCATCAACACCGGCAGCTTGGGAACGGCCTCTACCGAATTGGTGGCATACGATCGGGCAGCGATAGACACAATTTATGTAGAATACGGCGATTTGATCCGCAAGACACTGACGATTGCCTACGAAGCGCCGGGATTGAATCTGACTCCATCCTTCGCCTTGTTATTGGCGGATGGGAAAAGCAAAAAGACGTTCCAAGCGGTGCTGATTTCCAAAAACAATACGCCGATACCCAACGCGCAAATTGCCTTTTCGGTCAGCAATGGCGTGATCGCCCCCAGCGTGGTGCAGACCAATTCCGAAGGTATCGCCGAGGTGCAGCTCACCAGTGCGGCGATCCTCGATTCGAATGTGCTGATCATTGCCCGTTACAACAACTTGGCTGACACGTCCCGGGCCAAATACATCCAGCCGCTCCTGAGCTTGACGCCCAACAGCGCGGAGCTTGCCGCGGATGGCATCAGCCAGATGTCCTTTTTGGCATCCTTGATTCTCCCGGATAACACTCCGGTGGTCGAGGCGGAGATCTCTTTTTCTGCCAGTGACGGCATTATCACCCCAGCCAAGGCGAAAACCGATGCGGAAGGTAAAGCCGAGGTTTCGCTCAAAAGCGGCACCACTTCCAATCCCAATGTGATCGTGACCGCCAGCTTTCAAAATCTCGTTGCCACGGCAAACGTCGTTTTTGCCAAGCCTAAATTAACCTTGACTCCCTCAGAAGCAAAGTTGCCCGCGGACGGAATCAGTAAACAGGTCTTCACCGCTTCGCTGGTGTCCTCTAACAACAATCCCATTGCTGATGCAGAGATTCAGTTCTCCGCCAGTAAGGGAACAATCTATGCGGTTACCAACACGACGAATGCCGAAGGCAAAGCCTACGCGGAGCTGAGAAGCAGTACTGAGTTGGATGCGGGAGTGAAGGTCATTGCCAGGTACCATGATCTCGCCGATACCGCACAGGTCGAGTTTGTTGCCTCCACCGGCAACAAGGGATTGGCGTTAAGCGGCGGGAACCTACTCTTTCGCGATGGTTTTTCGACAACCCAGCTAACCGCTACGGTCGTGGACGAAAACAACAACGCGGTCAAGGACGCGACCGTTTTCTTCTCCGCGCTGTACGGACAAATCGCTGCTTCAGTTATGACGGACGTGTACGGTAAAGCTACGGCCACCTATACGCCGGATGTAGGGGAAACCGATGTTACGGACGTGGTCACAGCCACGATCGGCAATACGTCATCCACGCATCAGATCAAGCTGGCGGGCATGGTGATGCAGCTTACGGCCTTGCCGGACTCGATTCCTGCGGATGGTAATTCCGTATCCGAGGTTTCCGTACATTTGAAACTGAGCTCGCAAACAGCGGTGCCCGGAGTGGAAGTACATTTTAGCGCCGACAAAGGTTCTATTGCCACTAAAGCCATCACCGACGATCAAGGCTTGGCAAGCCTCTCATTGCGGTCGGCCATCGAGCCGGGAATTGCCACGGTCACAGCGCGGTACGGCGGATTCACCAAGACCGCCACGGTGCAATTTTATCAAAATGCGCCGCAGAGCATCAACCTTGCTGCCGAGCCGAATTTCATTTGGGTCAAAGAGACCGGCAATTTGGAGCAGACCAATATCACCGCGACCGTGTTGGGCGTACAAGGCCAACCGATAGGACATGAAGTAGCGGTGAAATTTTTCCTGCGAAACGGTCCGGGCGGCGGCGAAGGATTCGTGGTAGAAGGCGGCGATCCCGGTAGGGAATCTCAGCCGATCAAAACGGTGGGCGGCCAGGCGGTGATTGGATTTCGCGCCGGTACCCGCTCGGGAACCGCGGAGATTAAGGCCGAGCTGGCGGACTATCCCGGCGTAGCGGCACGAACCACCAACATCGTCATTCGCTCAGGCCCGCCGTACATTTGGATCGATCCAACTAATGCCAATAACGTCGTCACTCACATGACGGCAACTCTTGACTATTTCAATTTGGACGGCTGGGGAAACGTGAGGGAATACAACGTCGGCGTCTACGTGGGCGACAAGTACAATAATCCGGTTGAGCGCGGAACAACCATCTATCTCACCAGTACCGCCGGCATCATCACTACTGATGTAAAAACCGACGATCAGGGAAGGGGTGTTGCGACTTTGACGTCCGCCAATCCCTTGCCTTACATCGAGCCGCGAGACGAAACGGCATTGGCTCCACATCGCATCGTAAATCCTAATGACCCGAGCTTGATGCTCCCCATCGTGGTGCCAGATTTTGAGCTCGGCGAAGTCATACGCAGCGACGGCAATGCAGGTGAAAATGATGGCGTGGCAATCATCTACGCCACAACACATGGACGGAACCAAAATGGCGAGGATGCTATGGTCTATAGCACCAACATGGCTATTTTTAGCGGCCCAATTTTGCGCTACGACGTGACGGTCGTTGGTGACAAAGACACGCTCCGGTTGGGCGAGACGGCCACCATCCAAATCCGTATTTATGATCTCAACGGCAATCCACCCGCAGCCGGTTCGACGTTGAAAGCTTCCACCTCTGCTGGCAAGATGTCTGTCGAAAACTTGATGCCGGACAAGAACAATTACGGCTTTGGCTCCACGTTCTTCACCACCACCTTGCTCAACAATCTCGATCCAACCAAAGATGAGCCGACCATGGCGGAGGTGTCGGTGGAATTCAACGGCAACTCCGTCCGTTTGAGCCGGTCGGTTTATCTCTACCTGCGCATCAATTAGTGCGGAGGGAACACAACCATGACCCGATAACCAGCAGCAGCTATGCATAGCAGCTAAGATTTTGCAAAAACCCCCTCCACACCTAACAAAGGCGTCTGCGCACTAAAAGCGCAGGCGCTTTTTTATTGCGGTATTCTTAAGAATTATCAGAAACGTATGTGTTTGGTCAATAGAAGAAAGTGTCATTTCAAATCCGCCACAAGCGAGCGAGAAATCTGTGAGCAACGAGTGCGAACAACTTGTGAAATTCGGAAGTAATGGATTACTCCCTGCGGTCGAATCACGCCATAGTGCGCCGGAGGCGCATCCGTCTTTGGCTTGAGCGGAGGCGCCTTGGCGCAATGACAGGTCTTCCTTTAGACTGCAAAATTGTTACTTAGTAAGCTAGTTCAGAGACTAAAAGGCAAAACCATTGAGGGCCGCACCATTGGTCCCAAACGTTTCTTTCGATGGTTCTTTTGACAGGGCCGAATCGGCGTGGTGAATATTCGGGCACATATCGGAGGCAAAATCATCGAGAGCAAAACCGTTGGCGTCAAACAGCAGGGGTGGAAGCCCGCCAGCCGCGCGAAGGGATATGACTATTGAGATAGGCGTTCAGACTCTATCAATTTGCAAAAATTTCCAACAAATCTCTTGCTTTGAAAAGTAAAAATCCCTAATATTGTCCACAAAAAGATGGGTAGGCGATGTGCGGACGGGAGCCACTGAGATATTTCAACCAAGGACTTGCAGCGTGACTACCCGATTGAACAAATCAACCATAGCCCTGATCATTCTCCTCGATCTTTTTCTGCTCGGCCTCATCTGTTACAATCACACCCATATCCCTGATGCAACGAAAGGCGGCTTTCCGGAAGCCGTTTCGTCTGTCTATTAGCTTGCGCCTCGCTGCTTGGGTGAGAAACTTGTGACATGTATTGGTAGCGCCATCCGGGTGCATCCAGCTTGCGAAAAAAGCCCGGGGCGAGCCAAGAAGCATGAAGTGTTGTCACAAAGTTGTTTTGGTTGACACTGATTTGCGACACTGCACTCGTCGCTCCGGTTATCCGTCTTTCTTCTCCTTGCCAACAAGCCTCAATTACTCCCCTGAACCTTACCGTTTTAATCCTCACTGGCATATTCTATGCACCAAATAAAAAAGAGACTTGGTGCCTCTATCAAGTGAGCAGTGAAGGGCGGCAGCTTATTAAGCGTGTCTCCTGCATCTGCCGGCAAACGAAGACAGTCATCGCACGTGCGATTGAAGCTTTTTCCCCTGGCTTTTCTCTTGAGGTTCCTCTGCGGACGCTTACCTCGGCGTGGGGCAACCTCAAAAGGCACTCAAAAATTTTGACGGCTTAGTGCCCAACCAGACGGTAATATTATGACTTTTGGCCACACCCTGCTCGCCATCGGCGGACTGATTTTGCTATCCACTTTTGCCATTTCTCTCAACGGCTCCATCATGCAGAATCAGATCAGTTTGACGCAGAGCGAAGCGATCTTAGAAGCCATCGCCATCGGGCAAAAGTTCATCGAAGAAGCGGAAACCAAGCGGTTCGACGAAAACATAACCGCCACCATCCCGAGCTCCTTTACTCTGGCCGGTTCCCTCGGTCCGGATGCCGGTGAAACGCGTTCCACTTATGATGACTTGGACGACTTTGACGGCTATTCATACGCTGATTCGCTATCTGGATATGTTCCGTTTACGGTAACAGCCAGTGTGGATTATGTCACTTTGGAGGCCCCGGACACGCCAACGGCCACACGAACCTATTTTAAGCGGATGTCCATCGCCATCGTATCGCCGGCCCTGTCGTCGTTGCCAAACAATACCATGACGATAAAAAGGCTGTTTGCTTATCACTATTTCTTCACCGACTAATATTCGACACCAGGATAGCAGGGCCAATACCCTCTCGCGGTCTTTGCAATGATTTGTACACAAGGCCATTCAGGGACTACTCAATGAATTCACATCTAGACGTTCTCATCGCTTTCATCTTTCTGGGAGTGCTCATTATCATTGGACTCACCATCGATTCCAACATGCGAGCGCATACGATTGTGACCAATCATGACTATTCCGTGCAGACCAACAACCGGGTTCTCACGGACATCATTGAAGATGACTTCCGCAAGATTGGTCATGGCTTAATCGATCCGTTCGGAGCCATTGACTTAGCGGACACATCGCGCATTATCTTTTCCTACGACCGGAATCCATTCAGCACCTTCGACAGCGTGCGGATCGAGTACTCCCTGCTTCCGGCGCTTAGGACGCCCAATCCAAACGATAAAATCTTGCGGCGTATCGTGAACGGCGCAGCGACCACCGGCCCCGGTTTGGGCGTGACTCGTTTTTTCTTAAAATACTTCAACCAGCAGGGGACTCAATTGGCTTCGCCGGTCACCGCAGATTCTTTACGCCGAATTCGTATGATCGAGCTGACCCTTGAAGTAAAAGGCACTGATGGATTTGACAACAGGTATTCCACTTCAAAGTTCGTCACCTCTTTTACTCCCAAGAACCTGCTGGTTAAAAGATAAAAAGGGTTCATCCGACCAATACTGGTCTCCGGAGAGCAAAGGTCAAATGCATCTTGATTGAAAACTCAAACATCAAAACGCAAATCGACGAATCAAATTTCAAGAATTTGAGCGGCTTTGTAAGTGCGCAGTCAAGTCACTGACAGGCAGCAGTCACTGTTCATTGGCCGGCGGGAAGAGAGGTTCCATTCGGCCTAACCGGTAGGAAGCTTACATGGGCAAAGTAGTCACCCTGATTCTATTCGGCATTATTATTTCCACGGTCTCGTTGCGCCTTCAAGCACAAAGGACCGTGACCGAATGTGTTTCCAGCGTTGCGCAAAAGCATAGTGAGGAAACCGTACGTAACATTGCCAATGCCGCGGCCAACGTTGCTTTGAATGCTCTGACCGTTGATGTTCAGGAAACCGAAAGCGTCAATAACGCCTCTCTGTACAATGGCACCTACAGCTATTTCTTCGAGCGAGAAGCACAGGACAATACCCTTGGCCCGACGCAGGTGCGAGTCACCGCCATCGGCCACTATAATTCATTGACGGATACCGTCGTAGTGCTGCTTACCAGACCATCCTTCTCGCGCTATGCCTATTTTACCAATAATGAAAACGGCATTTGGTTCCAAACCGGTGACAGCATACGTGGGCCTGCTCATACGAACGGCTATTTCTATATGAAAGGTCAACCGGCGTTTCTGGGGAAAGTGACGAGCCATTTGATTTACAGTTCCAGCAGTCCCTACAGAAAATATGACAGCTCAACCTCGCCGATTTTCAATGGAGGCACCGAGTGGCAAGTGCCCACTTTAACCATGCCGACAGCAATTCCGCAAGATTTAATCCTTGCAGCCCAGTCGGGGGGAGTTTACATCGACAAGCGCTACGCTTGGGTAGAATTTCAAGCCGATGGGACGGTGAGAATTGCTGCCAAAAATACAAGTACTACGCCCTTGCCCAGCGAATATGTCACCTATAATTTGAGCGGCCTCAACGGCGTTATCTATGTAAAGTATACCACGTCGACGCTGCCGATGGTGTACACCAAAGGAACGGTGAACGGCCAAGTGACCTTGGCGACATCCGGTTCTATCAAAGTGACCGATAATCTCCTTTGTGCGGATAATCCGGTCACCAATCCGGCTTCGGATGATATGATCGGCATAACAGCGGCCAAAAACATCGTCGTTACCAATAATGTGGTAGATCAGGATCGCACCATCCAAGCCACCATCATGACCATGAATCCGACCGCCTCCAGCACGACCAATTTTTATGTGGAGAATTACAGTACAAAGAGGTACGGCAGGCTGCATCTGTACGGAGGATTGATCCAACGATCTCGTGGCGCCGTCGGCTTGACCGGATCCCAGTGGACCAGAAAGGGCTATCTGAAGGATTATCGCTGGGATTCTCGCTTGCAGAATATGGCTCCCCCCTATTTCCCCATGCTTTTTGTGTTACGAAAAATCGCGTGGTGGGATTAAAAACCGGAAGATTATTTGAGAATTACCTTGGGTGGTCAAGTGTTGTCAAGGATGGTCAAGAGCGGTCAGGGATTGTCAAGGATGGTCAAGAAGGGTCAAGAGCAGTCAAGGATGGTCAAGGATCATTAAGGAGTGATGCAGAAGGATGGGGTGTCATAAAAATCGTCATGAACGGCGTGGGAAGCAAAGCTGAACATTTGGCCCGACTGATCAAGCTTCGTCTTCAACATTCCTCAATCAGCATATCACGTTTTGTCGAATAGCCAAGCTTCATTTCTTACCGCACCTCGAAATCGAATCCATAGCCTCAGATGTGTGCTTCACCCCTTCTAGACTACCCTTGACTACTCTTGACGATACTTGACAACTCCTGACCCTTCTTGACCATTCTTGACCATCCTTGACAATTCTTGATTCCTCTTGACCCCTCTTGACCATTCCGGCCAGGCTGGCCGATCCGGGTAACGCCTCAATAGTTCGCTACCACCAGATCACCCACTTGCAGCGCAGCAGTGACCCTTCCACCGGCAGAGCTGCGCTTGCCGACCGCGAGCGAGTCATGCCCCTTGAGAATTTTCACTTTTCCAATGGGCTGATAGCTGTTACTGTCGCCGTTTTTGCGCAGGACCGTAAGATTCTCCCCAACCACTTTCGCTACTTGAAAATTGCGCTCCCACTCTATCAAGGCCAATTCATTTTGCAGCTTGGTCACGATGCCGCGATGGAACTCCTTGTTGGTGGAAGCAGCGTTATTAGGTTCCACCGGCTTTGCGGTCGCCATGGGGGCACCTTTCTCAGCCATCTCCATCGCCTTTTCAGCTTCCTTCTGTTGAGGCTTATCCTGAATGGGCGGCACAGAGACAGAGTTGGCGACCATTGAGCTTTTCTGCATCTGGCCGTTGAGGGAAAATCTTTCACTTTTGAGCGGATGAATTCTTAATCTGGGATTGCCGCTCTCATTCTCCCGTGACGGATTGGCTTTATTGTCCTCGAAGCGGGCAAAGACTTCCGGCAAGAGCGAGGCTTTCAGGATGATGACCAACTCCTTTTCAACGTCCTCGTCCCGGGAGTAGCCAAAAATGTAGCGCAAGCCTAAAAACCACCACGGCAAATCCTTTAGAATGGGGATACCTTTACGCAGGGTCGTAGACTCGGTGGAATACAGTCCGGCGATCAGGGTTTCCTCGCCATCGAATAACTGCACGTGGGAATTCGCTTCCGACTTGTCAATGATGGTACTGACTGCGTCGGGATAGGCTTGGCTGCGCTCGACGTGCACGGTAAGGAAGATGGCCGAGCGCTTTTTGTCGTCTTGCAGAACGTAGGGCGTGACCACCAGGATAGTGCCGGTGCTGAAGAAGCGGTCGATGATGTTGCCGGCAAAGTCTCTGGTCTTGATGGAAAAATCCTGGCCGACTTGAATTTTGCCTTCCTTCCCTTCCATGACGGTGATTTGCGGCTGGGCGATCACCTCGCCGATGTTCATGCTGTCAAAGACGCGCAACAGCGCCTCCACGTCGATTCCATACAGTTTCGAGGGTATCTTGACATGGAGGCTGAGAAAATCTTCGCTCAATTGCAGCGCGCCTAATTGCTCGGCAGAAATATCAAGGTCGCCATTGTAGAAGGTACTCCAGTCTATGCCGATCTCCCGCAGGGATTTTCGATTGCCTTCAAAAAAAACCGCCTCGATCTTGACTTCTCTATAGCCCAAACGCAGCTCGGTTCCGTCCGCCATTTTGACTATGGAATCGGCTCCCAAATCCTCGCTTTGCGCATCCGGAGCGACTACCTGAAAATAGTGTTCCTTTTCACTGTACCACAGGCCGCGACGACTGAGGATGACTTCCAAGGCGCCTTTCCACGGCATGGCACGAATGTCCACCCCAATAGGGCCGCTTCTTTTCTCCGGATCGTAAATGGGCTTGCCGGCATGGCGAATGGCGTACTCACTCAACAAGTCCATGGCAACGGACATATCGAGGTCACTGTTCAGGGAAACCAGCTCGGTTTCCGGAACGTACTCTCGCGGCAGAGTTTCTTGCGAAAGCAGGACCGTGCTTGCCGCCATCATCAGACCGGCGACCTGAATAAGAATTCTCTTTTTCATACTCTTCACTTTTGTTTTTTAGAAGCTACGGTTAGAACCATCGATTCCCGGCCGGCGCCATTCTCGATTTCAAATACTGCTTGATTGCTCTGCGCGTCAATATCACGCAGGTATCCGCCAGAAACCTTATCGCCTTTGCGAAGCTTGATGATTTTGCCCTTTTCATTTTCAATGATGACTGAAAAAGCGGTAATTGCCAGCACTCTGCTGCCGGACGAGACTTCGGGCAATGCAGATTTTCGCGTCGAGGGGGGCCGCTCCACTGCTGCGTGGTGCCCGGCTGCCGGAATTTTACTGAACCCCGATCGTGGTCTTTGTGCAGCGAATTTCACCCCGTTGCTGCGCACCAGCGCCGCCAGTTGTTTAGGAGCCTCGGACTGAACGGCCATTTCGGCAATATTGGGGCCGTCTTTTCGCTCAAAGCCGCATAGAGAAATCGAGTATCTTGCTTCGGCTCCCGGCAGCTTGTTTTCCTCACTCTCGTTCGGCTCGACCCGGCTTATGCTGAGCGATTTGACGTCGTAATAGACGGGGCCGTTTTCCAGCAACCAGAGCAGGCGATAGATGTCAGCAAAACTTCCTTCCCCGCTTAGCTTATACGTTCGGCGCAAAACCTCTGCCAGAGAATCCTCCTTTTCAAAGACCAAATTGATGCCCAAAGAGCTATTAGCCCGCTTTGTCTCTCTGAGGATGTAATCGTAGGTTTCACCTGGAGATTCATGGGAAGCAATGGCCCCTTTCTTGCCTTGGCTGATCTCTTGAAGCCGCGCGTAGTAGTCATTCAAAGTAGCAAGGTCTCTTTCCAATTCCTGCAGCTCGGTCAGCTTTTTGAACTTTTGCAGCTTTTCTTTCAACAGTCGTTGGTGCACGCTGTCCTGATGTCCATAGAGGTAAAAAAAGCCGGCACCTAACACCAGCGCCCAAAACGCTGCAATGATGATCGTGTTGCGTACCGCATAAGACATATTATACCTGACTATTCAAATAATCCTAACCCGGACAAGCCGGAACCAGAAATAGATAATAGTTCAAACTTAAATTAGCTTTCGCCTGTCTTAACGCAGAGAGCGCCGAGGGCGCAGAGTTACGCAGAAGTGTACTCATGCTATGAAACTTTCCTCTGCGGTCTCAGCGGCCTGTGCGTTGAGTTTTTAACATTTGCCAGATTTGCCTAGATGTTTACAATTAAGCTACTAAAACAACCGTCGAGCCTCTCTTGTACTCCTGCTCGCGCTCCTGCTCCCCCTTACTTACTATTAGCCGTCCCTTGGTTTACCTGGCATTCCATCGTGATTCTAAGCGTGCTGGCATTTTCTTCTTTGGTGTTTAACACGCTAATGACTTTGCTTTTGCGGATGAAGCGCTCCAACTCAGCCACTTGCTCTCTGCTGGTGATTTCGGCATCTACAACCAAACTGCTGGGAGCGGGCGTTTCCAAACGCACTAAAGAAAAAGGTCCAGTAGCGTTGAATGCATCGGAAAAGGTTTCCAAAACGGGCGTCCAGCGGGTGGTATTTTGGGTCAAGGAATCGAGCAAAGAGGAGCCCTTCTCCAAGCTGCTAATCCTCGCGCGAATGCTGTCCACCTGCATTTGCACGGTGGATAGTCGCAATAGCTCCTGATTCATTGAAGCCAGCGATTCTTGCGCCAGCTTAATCTCCTGTGCCTTCTTGAAGCTTTCAAAGCTCAGAAACAAGGCACAAAGAAAAAGCACCAAAAGCATGGCAAAGCCGTGCCAGGCGATTTTGTATACTGCCTGCTTGTCATGGATCCGGCGCGGCAAAAAGTTCTGGTTGTAGGGCGGCTCCACCTTGCCATCCAGGAGTTTGAGCGCCAAAACAATAGGCACGCCGTAATAAGCAATGCGGCGACCAAACGGCTCCACCTCCGGGGCAACGGTGGCGCGGACGATTTCGAATCTTTGGATGACCAGAGTCGGCAGCTTTTCGCGGAAAAATTGCTCTGCCTTGGCTTTGTCGATTTCGCCGACCAAGATCATTCTGTGCAATGGTCCGATATTCCCGGAGTCAAACTCGAACAATATTTTGGAAAAAACCGTATCGCAGACGTTTTTCGATTCGGCGCCCTCATGGATCGTCGGCAAAACAATTTCGATTTCGGAACCGCGCATGAAGAATACTTTGGTAAAGCTCTTCGCAAAAAGTAAAACTGCCACATGCTCGTTTTCGGCCACACTGTAGCTGACCCGAATCTCATGGGCCAAAGCGAACTCGATGGTATCGATCAGCTCTATTTTCGGCGGTCGTGATTTGGTAACCCGTATCGATTCCAAGAGCAACGTGGAGAGCACCAGCGGATCATCATGAACCATTCCCAGATAGGTGCCGTTCTTGCGTCGCAGGTAGCCGACTCGTTGCAGGTCCGGCTCGACGCTGACGTCCTCATTAAATTCCTGCCAGATCGCCCGTCTGATTTTGGGCGGCTTGGCTTCCGCAATTGCAGGGATATTTTTATACAGCGTGAATGAGTCACACAGATTGAAAGCCAAGCTTGCACCTTTTGGGCACATGCGGTTCAGCAGATCGATGATGACGTCGAAATTGGTATTGGCCTCGGAAATCGCGGACGCATCGACCGTCTCTTCAGACTCATTGTTCTTGAAGCCGAACGGGCTTGTGTCCGGCACTGACGTCGTCTCGCCATTGCCGTCCCCCGGGGCGCTGCCGACCGCCAGCTTCTCCTGCCCTTCGGCTGGATCCAGCGAGTCGTAAAGATCAAAAGCCTCCAGCATTTCGATCTGTACTGTCTCGTCTTTTTTGCTGAGCAGTGCAGCTCTTAGTATCGATCCATCGATAAAAATGCCTAAGGCGCTCTTCTTCATTTTGGTTTCCTATACTCTGCTATAAAAAAGCTCTTGGATTCTTGTCTTGTTGTTGGCGTAGTTATAGGCGGATGACTCGGTTATAAGGCGGTTCTTAAATAGCCGGTACAAGTCCTGCTCCATCGTAATCATGCCTAATTTGCCGCCTTCGCTGATCATTTGGTAGATTTCATGAGTATTCTTGTTGCGAATGGCCGCCTTTACCGAGGAGGTGACCAACAGGATTTCCTTTGCCAGCACCAGCTTGCCGTCTATGGTTGGCACGAGTTTTTGCGATATGACCACGCGCAGCACGTCCGCCAACCGATTGCGCACGCGTTCCTGTTCTTCACCCGGGCACTCGGCCACAATACGATCGATGGTCTCGACAGAGGAACTGGTGTGCAAGGTAGAGAACACCTTATGGCCCGTGTCGGTAATTTCCAGACAAGTCATGATGGTCTCCGGATCGCGCATTTCACCGACGACAATGATATCCGGGTCCTGACGCAGCGCCTGCACAGCCCCTTCCTTAAAAGAGTTGACATCACGGCCCACTTCCCGGTGCCGGACGATGCACCTTTTGGATTTGTGAATATGCTCAATGGGATCGCCAATGATGACGATATGCCCATCGACGCTCTGGTTGTTGGCATCGATAATGCTATCCAAGGTGGTGCTCTTTCCCGAGCCGGTAATGCCGGTGATCAGAATCAGTCCCTGCTTTTCGTGTGCCAACGAAAGCGGTTGGGCGATGTTTGGGTGTATGCCTAAACTTTGAAACGGATAAATGTCTTCCGCGATGGTGCGGAAATTAAGCGCCAGATGGCCGAGGTCGAAATACATGCTGGCGCGCCATCTCAGCAAACTTCCATTGCGCTTGAGGCTATAGGAAAAATCTGTGGCTCTATTCTTGAAGAGTCTTTCGCGCTGCTTCGGGGAGATCAAAGCTTGGCAAATGACATCGGATTCGTCTAGTGAAAATCGCCCAAGCTCGGGTTTTGGCATTTTCTTGCCGAAAATTCGCAACCAAATGCTTTCTCTGGCCGTCGTTCCCCCTATTTCCATATCCGAGGCATGCAAATCGCGCATATAGATAAGGAATTTGCCGACGTGCGTTTGCAGTGCTACTCTCTCGTTTTCTGACAAAGATTCGACGTTTTTGGCAATGATCATTTGCCGGTCGATGCCGTCAACATAGTTCGGAACGTCCTTCAGGACTCTTGCGGTAATGCTTTGTAGCACGGCTTTCCCACCAAAGACAATTCATTTAATCATCAGTTTCTTAATCGTCGGAGCGTTCAAAGCTCCGGTAGTCCCGTTATAAAGTGGGTCGAATGGGTCATAGGGCTTCGCTTTTGACCGGCATGTCTTCTGCATAATTCGACCGGTACATGTCGATAATCTTGACATCCGACAAAGGCTCGCGGTAGCTGGGCAAATACAGTTTTTCGATTTTCGCTAGCGTTGTGCGCATGCGCATGATAGCATTCCAAATCGACTGCAATCGTTCCGAACCGGTCCCACTGGTTTCTTGAACCAGTTTTTCCGTATTCAGCGAGACGATGGCCAGAGGGTTGTTGAGCTCGTGTTGAATGGTTCTTGCCATCTGATGGATGGCTGCTTTCTTTTCCATCTGGACGATTTTTTCGTGCGATTCCAAGATTTGATGATTCTGTTTCATCAACAAATCGTTGAGCTTGATCAGATTGCCATTTTGTTGTCGTAAGGCTCCCGCCAAAAAAGAGGAGATAAAGTAAACCAGAAAGAACAAACACGAGTAAGAGACCAGAGTGTGTATATTGGCTTCAATGATGGTCGACAATTGATCCGGGAAGCCTTTGAAGCCTTTCACCACCAGGTCGCTGTTCAAGACCAGCACAAGAAACAGACCGAAAATACTCGCCATACACGCCCAAAGACCCGCACGCCTGCCAATGGTGATGCTGGAGGTGAGAATGGGAATCAAGTAACTCCAGATAAGAGGGCTCTTGATTCCGCCGGTCATAAAAATGCCCAGAGAAAAAATGGAAATATCGAGCAAATTATGGACGATGGGGTATGAGCTGTTATCGCTGAAATTCTCCAGCCAGAAACTGTAAACAATGTTCAGTAAAATTATCCCGGCCAAAATGAGTACGAAAGCGTGTTGGGAAAAATATTCGCCTTTCATTCCCATTTGTATAATTCCCACGGATAAGAAACTGATGGTGGATAACCAGCGAACATAGTTCCACCATTTGAGCATCTCTTTGACACTTTTTTGCTCGATCTGCGTCACCTGAGTGTCCAAAAGACTTTGATTTGCTGCTGCTGCCATGATCATCCTATCCTTTTATGATTGAGTATTGAAAGGCAGATATATCTCTTCAAGCCTAATTAACGCTGACTTGCTTGTTCAATTCTACCTTTTCCTCGTTACCGTTGTTGCCGCTCGTCCATTTGCTGTCCCGATTCTTTTGTATCGCTTCCACCAACTCCTCGTAGCAAGTGATGAGCTTGGCGGAAAGGCTGAGTATGATGTTGGCAGCAAAGCGAGTGAACAGCTTTTTGTCGTGCGTGGAAAAATATTCTTTCATTTTGTCTTTGGAAAGAATCAATAATTCCATGGCCGTGTCCGCTTCCAGAAACAGGGAAATATTGGCGTCACTGCGCAAAAAGATGGAGGCTTCGCCGACTGCATCGCCGGCGTTCAAGGCACCAACCATGCAATCGCGGTACCAGCAGCGAGCCTTGCCGGCGCGCAGGAAGGCCAATTCCTCGTTGCAGTTGACGACGAAACCGCCGCCCTTGCCCACCTTTTCCGTTCGTCCCAATCTCATAACTTCGGCGATGGCGTCCTCCGGAAAGCCGGCCAGCAATTTGGGAATGATCATTTTTAGGATTTCGTCTCCCGGAGTTCTTTGCTCCTTGCTGCCCGAGTATTCTTTTGCTTTGTTGTCCAGCAGTTTGTTGACCGTGTCGATCAACCGCTTGGACCAAAACGGCTTGGTCATGAACTCGTTCGCTCCGGCTTTGACGGCCTTGTTGGCGATGTCCACGCTGCCAAAACCGGTGCAGGCAATGATCCGCATATCTTGGGCCATGTTGCGCAGCTTTTCGATGACGTCCAGTCCGTTCAGTCCGCCAGGCAGCACCAAATCGACCAGCGCCAGATCGTAGGCGTTACGCCCGGCCTCGACCAACGCTTCATCGCCGTCTTTGACCGTGTCCACAATATGACCTTCGATGCGGAGCATATCTGCCGACAAGTTGCGAATCTCTTGCTCATCATCGACGACTAAGATACGTGCCATGTTTTCTCTCCTTAGTTAGTTTTCCAAAAAGAAGGATCACTCGGTCGTGGCCGCAGCGACTTCTTCTAAACTTACCATTCCTGCTAACGCCCGCCTTCGGGCTGCCGCCCGCAATGTGGACATGCCGTTTTTGATGGCACTCTCACGGATAGCGTCTTCATCAATTTCGTTCGCAGCGTGCAAAATAATATGTCTAATCTCAGGGGTGAACGGGAGCACCTCATGAATGCCGATGCGACCGGCAAATCCATTTTTGCATTTATCACAGCCAACCGGCTCGTAGAAATTCGCTTGGGCAATTTCCTCTTTGCTAAAGCCCAAGGAGAGTGCATAGCTTGTGTCGACCTTCTTACTCGGCCTCTTGCAGTGTTTGCACAGCGTTCGCATCAGCCGTTGGGCAACGATCAGGTTGATCGCGTAGGCGATGAGAAAGGGCTCGATCCCCATCTTGTACAACCGGGACAACACGCTGGCGGCATCATTGGTATGGAGCGTAGAGAAAGTCAGGTGCCCGGTATTGGCCAACTTGATGGCGATCTCGGCCGTCTTGGCGTCACGTATCTCGCCGACCATGACAATGTCCGGGTCGTGACGAAGAATGGAACGAATCGCCTGATCGAAATTCATTTTGGGTCCAATCTTCAACTGCCGGGCTCCCTTAATATTGTATTCAACCGGGTCCTCTACGGTCAGCACGTTCACTTCCGGCGTCGTCACCTGATTCAAGGCGGCCACCAGGGTCGTACTTTTACCGCTGCCGGTCGGACCGGTCAAGATCACCATTCCTTGCGGCTTGGTAATGGCCTTGACGAATTCCCTTTTGGCATACTCGTCGAAGCCAAGCTT
This sequence comes from Caldithrix sp., assembly GCA_020722685.1. Next base: position 23,738 of record DYKH01000008.1, read on the forward strand.
GTCCAAGTCACTGATGACTTTGCGGTCATCCAAGACACGGATGACCACACTTTCGTACTTGCGGGTGAAGGCGCTGGAGACGATGGGCAAAATAGAGACGCGGAAGCGGATGAGATAGTTATCGATCTCCCGTTGCACAAAGCCATCTTGCGCCATTTCCCACTCAAAGCGATCCACATTCTTTGTACGATCCTTTACCACCGCCAAAAACGCTTCTGGTTTAATGGACTCCTGACGATGCCAGAGACGCAACCGGCCGTCTATCCGAAAGTGAAGCTCGGTGATGTTTCCTTCCTTGGGGATGATATGAATATCGCTCGCACCGCTCCTCACTGCCTCGATGAGCGCGCCCTCGAACAGATTGACAAGAATGCTTTGACTAACAGCCGCATTGAGCTCCTCCTCATCTATTCCCTTTTCGGCGCCCTCCTCATCCAGAAAAGCTACATCTTCGCTGGCCTCTTTAACAAATTCGAGAAACTCATTCTCCGGCGGCAAAACCTTGGTTATGACATCATTGATATCTTCGAGCTTGGCATAGGCCAGCTCGAATTTCTTGATTCCTGCCTGCTGCAAGACCTCTTCGATACTGCGATCGGTGGGATCGGGCGTTATGAAAAGCAGCAGGTTCTTATTCTTCTCGCTAAAGCCAAAAGGGAGAATTTTTCTGCTAATCAATTCCTTTCTCGCCTTTGGCTCCAGGGTGCGAAAGAAATTCTGAATAAACTTGATCCAGCCTTCCGAGATCGTCACCCTGCTGAGATCGATCTCGCGAAAAGCATAAATCCGGCTAATGGCGCGATAAATCTGGTGTCGATCATAACCTAAGTCATGAACCAGAACTTCGCCAAGGCCTCGCTGACCACCGTTATTAGACAGCTTTTCGATGGCCTTGGCTAAGCTTTCCTTGCTAATGATCCCCTCTTCCCATAGCATCTCGCCAATGGCGATCGGAAGACGTGAACTGCCTTTCATGGCTCACATCCCAGGTAGTTTGGGCTGCATCACCGCAGTCTCGGCGGATACGATGGTTAAAAGTGTCATCACAATCATGATCACAAAAGCTACCGCTACCTGAATCCAGTCGACAATGCTCTTCATGCGGTAGCTCGTTTCGCGCTCGTAGTAGTTGGCCACTTGCAGCGCAACGCTTTTCAAGGTGCCCGACTCGGCGCCGGTGTTCAAACGGGTGAGCGCATTCTCGGTAAAAACCTCCGCTTTCTTGAGCGCCTCAACAAAGCTTTTTCCGTCGCGCACCATCAGGGGGATGGTAATCTCCTTGATTTGCTTTTCCATATACTTGTTGCGACAGGCCTCAGCGGCCGTACGAATCACGTCGATATTTTCGCCCGAGCCGCTGTACATAGAATGAAATACCCGGCAAAAGATCTCCACCGAAGCTTTATGCATCAACGGGCCTATTACCGGTAGTTTGACAAAATACTTGCCGATGAAGATTTGCCCCTTTGTAGTCATGGCCAGACGGAACAGAACGATGGGCGGAACCACCATCAGAATGACCAACAAAATGATGTTATCACGAAAAAAATGGCTGAGGTTCAAGCTTGCCTGAGTCATCGGTGGGAGCTCGGCACCAAATTTTTCAAATAACTCGGCAGTCTTGGGGAAGATGTAACCAATATAGAAGATAATGGCGGCAACCAGCACCAACACGGTAATGGCCGGCATCAACAATGCGCTCTTTAAGCTTTTGCGAAATTCCAGGGTTCGCTCCAAGAACTTGGCGGTATTGTCGTAAACCTCCGCCATGTTGCCGCTCTTGGAGGCAACACCCAACATTTTGGCCGGGAACTTGCCTAGCATGTTTGACTGTTTGGAAAATACTTCCTCGCCGTCTTTGCCGTCCTTCAGATCGGCGTGAATCTCCTTGATGACCCGCTTCATCGATTTGTTATTGATGTCGGTTTCCAACAAGCTCAATATTTCATCAAAGGGGAGCTTCTCTCGCAGCAGATCGGCGGAAAGTCGGATGAAGGTAATCACATCGGCGTATGGCGGCTTGAAACGATAATCCAAAACCTGTTTTTGCACGCGAATGTGTTCAAATCCCATGCGTCGGAGAGCAAGCTCGACTTCTTCTTTGGAATAAGCCTCCTGCTCGCCTTTAATCAATTCCCCATCACGGCGACGAACTTGATAATTAAATGTGCATTTGCGCTCGATAGAAACAAGAGAAAAGCCATGCTGCTTGGCTAATATTTGCAACTTTTGTTTGGCGTCGCGCTTTCCTTTTGCCTCTATATGCCCAACGATGCGTTTCCGTTGCGGCGCAATGCCATTGTATCGAAATTCTGCCATCTCCCATCCTGATTTTCACCTAACAAAGCTATACCCCAAAAACTGCACAGGCCCAAGCTTCCTTGGGCCTGATCACCACTTTCTCATCAGCAGAACTCAACCTTTTATGAAGCAACCCAACTACTCGCCCCCGCCTTCATGGATCGCCGGATGCCCCCAAACATCCCAAGCTCGAATTCTGCTGATGATCTCTTAGGCCCATTGTTGTGTTTTTTCGTAGAGTTTTCCAACGAAATGAGTCACGCCTTCGCTTATCGACTGACGATTGCCGTTGTCAGGCTATCATTGAAAACCGTTACTTGAACAGTGCAGTTCGTCCCATCTCCATCTCCATCATTCTTCCCTACGCCCTGCAGAGTAACGCTGGTGGCGTTGCCGGCGGTACTGACACTGAATGTTCCGTTTTCATTGGAAGCGCTCTTGGTGAGCTTGGCTATGCCAGAGCCATCCGCGCTCAATCCGGAGAAGCTGTTCCCACCGCCTCCCAAGCTCACAGGTTTTAGATAATACTGCTGGGCCCGGGAGGCCAAAACGATCAACTCATTGGTGACCGCCTCCAAATTGGCGGAAGCAGCGGAGGCGCTGAACATGGTAATTCCGAATACGATGGCTAAGCCGGAGATAATGACGCTAAAGAGTATTAGTAAGAGTTGCTGCTGCCCCATTGTTATCCTCTCTAACTGAAGCGATTAACCGACCCGAATCCTTACACATCGAAAGAGATCGGATGCTCCTTCCTTGCGCCACCACTCAACTCGCATCTTTGGCCGAGTCCGTCATCCCCTTTTGCTGGGGTTAGCGGTGAAACCAAGGCACTTACTGTGGAATCTCCAATGCTTGTCAAGGTGTTTTCCGAAGCACCAACCGACTTGCAACTGTACCTTTAGCCTGTACCTCAGTGGCCCACTATCGGTTCACAACTGTGGTTGCCAAGCTGTCGGCAAACACAGTTATGCGAACCGTGCAGTTGGTTCCATCGCCGTCGCCATCTTGATTGCCAACGCCCTGCAAAGTAACCGAAGTGGCATTGCCGGCCGTGCTAACGGAATAGGTACCGTTGTCGTTGGTCGATTTCGGCGTCAACTTGGCGATACCCGTTGCATCTGCGCTCAATCCTGTGAAGCTGTTGCCGCCGCCACCAAGCCCGGCCGGTTTTACGTAGAACTGCTGGGCCCTTGCGGCCAGATTGAGCAGATCGCTTGTCACAGCTTCCAGGTTCGAGGATGCTGCTGAGGCACTGAACATGTTGATGCCAACCACCACGGCGATGCCGACGATGATGACACTCAAGACGATGAGTAAGAGTTGCTGCTGTCCCATTTTGTCCTCCAAAAGTTATTGGTTTAAGGGGTGAAAGAAGAACGTTTATTTAAACTGTTTGGCTTTGCTGCTAAAATTTTTCCGTCTTTCCCTCCACTTCGGATGAGCTACCAGTGATCGAGCCGCGGTGGCGCGTCCGATCTGAACATCTACTCCCGGTGTTTCGCATCTCGCCGTCTGAAGGGATGTCCATGATACCCGATTGCGAACTTTCCTAAATGATCTCGGCTTAAAAAAGTTAGTCCTCGACGGAGACGGGGGTCGCCGGCATATCATCGGGTACTTCCTCGGTCTCTTTTGCTTTAAGCCGGTGCTTCTTGATCTTTAGATGCAAATTCTGTCTTGGCATGTTGGCTAACTTGGCAGCTTTCGAGATATTGCCGTTGGCTCGCCTCAGCAAGTTGGTAATGTATTCTCTTTCGAATAAACTTTTTGCCTCTGCATAAGGGAGAAACGGTGCATTTTCAAGAAAATTGAATTGCGGTGATTGTCGGTATTCCGGCGGCAACTCCGAAGCTCCAATCCAGTCAGAGTCCGACAAGGCTACCAACCTCTCGATTACGTTTTCCAACTCACGAACGTTGCCTTTCCATGGCTGCCTTTCGAGTATCGAAATCGTTTCCGGCTTCAGGTACACGCCCAGATGATTGTGTTTGCGCGAATAAATCTGCATAAAGTACCGCACCAAGAGTGGGATGTCGTCCGGCCTCTCGCGCAGAGGGGCTACGCGCAACGTGATCACATTGAGCCGATAGTACAAGTCTTCGCGAAACTGTCCTTGTTCGACAAGCTGCTTCAGGTCCCGATTGGTCGCTGCCAGCACACGGGCGCTGGTGGTCAGCGCTTCTGTACCTCCCACTCGCCGGAATTGTTTATCCTGCATCACCCGCAGTAATTTGACCTGAAAGGACGGCGTCGTGTCGCCAATTTCATCCAACAGAATTGTGCCTTTGTTGGCAACTTCAAAATATCCCTTGTGAGTGCGATAGGCGCCGGTAAAAGCGCCTTTTTCATGCCCGAACAACGTGCTTTCCAAGAGAGTGTCCGGAATACCGCCGCAGTGAACCGCCAAAAAATTGTGGTGTCGTTGAGGACTGAGAGAATGAATCATTCGAGCGACCACTTCCTTGCCTGTACCGGTCTCTCCTAAAATGAGCACGGTCGAATCTAATGGCGCCACCTTGTAGATCAACTTCTTCATGTCTTGCATGGCTTTGCTTTGGCCGACCAAATGGGTCGTTTCTGCACCAAGCTGCTCGAACTTTTTTTGAAAACCACTTTGTCTATCTTGGTCTGGGCCATTCAATAGTTTCTCCAAGCTGACCAAAAAGCCCGCAGGATCTCCAGCCGGGTCTTCGATAAATTCATCTGCCCCCAGTTTTAGGCATTCAATAAGCTCGTCCGTCGACACCTTTCCGGTCACCAACACCAAAGGTTTTGACCGCGCCTCTTTTATTTCGCCAATGATATTCCGATTAGCGTTGTTTACGAGATCATAATCCACGACCACAAGGTGCACGGACGGCGTGGATCTTAACAAGTCCATTCCCTTGGGCAGATCCGTGGCTGCCAGTATTGTAAAGGTCTCTTTACTCGTTAGCTCATAACATAGCTGCCTTAACGTGGTACCTTTTTCGATGAACAATAGTGTTCTTTTCATTCGTTCGCGTCCCTAATATGTCGCACCACTTTATGTTGCATTACAGGATAGTAATGACCGCTGCTTTTCTATTGCGACCTTAGCAAACAATATGCCCAGAGCAAGAGCAATAAGCAGCTAAAACAGGGTCGGCAGCGATAGTCTTATTCGTCTAATTATTAATCCGTTGGTGACCACGATTTTTTTGCCTTTTCGAGAGGGCTGTGACCAAAGATGGAATGTCGCCAGAATGTGTTTATTCGATGCCACAACTTGTGGCGAGAGTTTCGCATAGATGTAATTCTCCCATCGCTCGATCACGCACCTTGAGCGACCGGCAAAGTATACAGCGCTTCTCCATCGGTCTGCGCATTCAAATGTCACCCTTTTATCCACGGCATCCGCGCCCTCGTCACTGAGGGCAGACTTTGTAATCACCGGATGTCCTGCGAATTTCGTCATTCGTGCGCATGAAGGCAATTCCTTTCCAATGCCCGACGCCGGGAGACTCCGGCATACGCAGGGGTCACAGCATTCTATGGTCGATTGCCGGACTTCGACGCCTTTTCCATAAATTTACAGCCCTTGACAAAAGCGCTGAATCATGCTATATTACACAGCAGTCTTGAGAGATAATTTCCAATTCCCTTTTTCACCCGCAGCACAACATCGCTTATGAAGATTCTCCATTTCTCCGATACACATTTGGGCTTTTCCGAATACAACAAAGTCGATCCGGCGAGCGGACTCAACCAACGAGAGTCAGACTTTTATCGCGCTTGGCAGCAAGTCATCGATTCCATATTCAAGCTCCAGCCGGAGGTCGTCGTTCACGCCGGGGACTTGTTCCATACACCTCGGCCCAGCAATCGGGCCATCCGCGTGGCTCTGGAGGGAATCCAACAGGTTTCGGAGGCGGGCATTCCCTGGATCATCATTGCCGGCAATCACGAGACGCCCCGCATTCGCGCCACCGGCTCCATCTTTGAATCCATTTCCCTGTTCGACAATGTGTTCGCCGCCTATTCCAGCCGCTACGAGCGCTTTAAAATCAAAGGTGTTGACTTTCATTGTATCCCTCACTGCTCCTTAACAGAAGAGTTGGAATCCGCCTTTGCCGCCCTTGGCGAAGAGGCCTCGACTGATCACGATGTTTTGGTCACGCACGGAGCCTGGTCGGGCGGGACGTACTACGGCATGGGCGAATTCAACGAGCAGCGCCTTCCAGACGTCGAGGGCTTGTTAGGAAAAAGGTTTGATTACATCGCTCTGGGTCACTATCACCGCCAGGTGGACGTCAAAGACAACGCCAGCTATTCCGGATCCACCGAGCGCACCAGTCTCAACGAACATGGCAATTCTTGCGGCTTCCTTTTGGTGGACATCGCTACCGGGCAGAAGCAGTTTCACCCCATCGAAACCCGACCGATGAAACGATTGCCTCCGATAGATTGTGAGGGATTGACGGTGTCGCAAATCTACGACAAGCTGGAATCTGTCGGCAGGGATGATTTGTCAGGGGCTATCCTGAGCCTCAGCCTGGAAAACATCGAAAGCGATACTTTCCTCAAGCTGGACATGCGTCGCATCGATCAGTATTTCTCGCAGACTTTTCACACGGAAAAGCAATTCATTCGCAAGGGAGCACCGCAGAACAGTAATGCAGGGTACTCGCGGATAGAAGCGCTGCCGGTGGAATTTGAACGATACTTGAGCACCCTTGCCGGAACTGAGCTTGATTCTGCCAAGCTATGCAAAATGGGAATGCAGTATTTGAGCAGCGAAGAATAGCCATGGTCATCAAAAATCTAAAACTCGTCAATTATCGCCGCTTTGCCGATTTGACCCTGGAATTTCCGGAGAACTTGATCGGTATAATTGGTCGGAACGGCACCGGAAAATCGACCATGGTGGAAGCCATTGGCTGGGCCCTGTTCGGCAACCGCATTGCCCGTACCGATAAGCAGGAAATCCGCTCGCAATTCTTGCAGGATAACAGCCCCTGTTCCACAGAGATAGAGATAGCTTATGGCCAGCACGAATATCGCATCGTCCGGCAATTGAAGGGCAAGAACGCCGTCAGCGAGGCAGCCATTTATCGCGATGCTCGTCCAGAGCCGGAAGCAGTGCAGGAACGCGGAGTCAATGAATACATCGAATCTCTGCTCAAGCTGGACTACCGCTCCTTTTTCGCCTCAGCCTATGCGCGGCAAAAGGATTTGGCGGCCCTCTCTTCCATGCAGCCGGAGGAACGGCGCAAGACCATCAACCGGCTGATCGGCATCGACCAAATCGATCGCGCCCGCGAACGGGTTCGCCGTGACCGCAATGAAAAACGAGCTTTTGTCGAGGGAATGCGCACATCCCTTAAGGATCCTGATGTACTGCGACGACAACGCCAAGAGCTGCATGACATGCATTCCACCAAATCGTCAGCCGAAAGTGGAATGCAAAAGGTCGTAAAAGACAAGTCGCAATTGCTTGCCAAGGCCAAAGAGGCGCTGGAAGCGCAAAGTCAAAAGCGGGATCTGTATTTGCAATGGGAAGTCCATCTGGGAAAGTTGTCTTCGAGAATGCGCGAGAATGAGTTGGCTAAGCAGCGCGCAGAAGCGGAATTGAGCGAAATAGCGCATGCGGAGGAGGAATTAAAGTCCCTCAGTGCCGAGCTCGCCTTGTTCGAGAAGGTCAAGTCCGAAAAAGAACATCTCGATGCAGAAGCGACGAAAGCGGCCAAGCTGGAAGGAAAACGGAAAGAGAAGACTATAGTCGAAAATAGTCTGGCCAAGGAAACAGCACGCGCCCGTGATTTGAACTCCGCCGCCGCTGAATCCGAACAATGCGAGAAAACGCTTGCGGAGATCACAGCCAAAGAACAAGTATTGGAAAATCTCGTCGCGGAACTGCATGAAAAGCTAAAGTCAGCTTCCGGCAGTAAAGAAGCCGTCAAGCGCGCTGGCTTGGAAACGAAAGAAAAATTGCAGCGGATCAAAGAGTTGGGGCCGGACGGCCAATGCCCGGTTTGTACCCAGACTTTGCGTGATCATTATGAAGCAGTGGTCGCGGATTTGGAACAGCAGCTCGGCAATCTGCGCACTGAGCTACGTTCTGCTCAGGAGGAGGAGAATCAAGCAAACCAAGAGCTCAAGCTTCAGCAAGCCGAGCTCCGCACCCTGCGCCGTGACAAAGAGCAGTTGATCAAGCGACACAGCTCGGCAATGGATGCGGTCAAAAATCTGAGCCGGGCGAAAGAAGCCATTGTCAGTTTTACCGACCAGCTTGCCCTGATCGAAAGAGATATCCTCCTGATCGGCCAAGTCGATTATGACGAAGGCCGGCATAAACAACTGCGGCTTCAATTTGAAAAATCCCTCAAGTTGAAGGAGCTTGCCGCACAGCTTGCCGAGCGATCCGGTCGCCGGCCGAAAGTAGAAGGGGACATCCAGAGAATCAAACAGACCATTGAAGAAATCCAGGTTGAGCTGCGGGAAGGAAAGGCCAAGCAAACTGCGCTTGGATTCGATGATGCTGACTATCAAAGCAGCAAAAAGGAAGTAGAAAAGAAAACTCTGGCCTTGGATGAAGCCAAGGAAGCTTTGGCCACGATGCGGGAGGAATTGGCGGGATTGAGAAAGGAAATCGATCGTCTCGATGCAGAGATTGCGGAGCAAAAGGCCAAGCGCGAACAAATCGAGCAAACCGAAGAGGAAATCGTCTATCTTAATGCATTGGACGAGCATTTTGGCCGATTTCGCCTGGAGCTTGCCGGCAGAATCCGACCGCTGATTGCCCATCGAGCATCGGAACTGTTATCGCTGACCACACAGGCGCGCTACTCGACCGTCGAATTGGACGAAGACTATAACATCCGCATCTGGGATGGGAATATCCCCTTTGCAATTGAGCGATTCTCCGGCGGTGAGCAGGACCTCGCGAATTTGTGTCTGCGCATCGCCATCAGTCAAGTCGTCGCCGAGCGCAGCGGTGGTGCGCCGATCAATTTCATCGTGCTGGATGAAATTTTGGGTTCGCAGGATGCCGAAAGGCAGAGTCTGATCCTGCAGGCTCTCGGCCAGCTCTCTTCGCAATTCCGGCAGATTTTCTTGATCACCCACATCGACTCGGTCAAAGACATGTTGCCGGTCATTGTGGAAGTCACCATTGAGGATGAACAGACAAGCTCGGCGAGGATTATTTAGTGGTCGGCGGTCAGGGGTCAGTCATCAGTCGAAAATCGGCACAATAACGCTTCGGGCTGCCAATGACGTCAGCGGGCTTAAATCGTGTTCGCTTCCATTTTGACGTTTCGCTGAATGCCCCGCACGTTCAATCCTTCGGCGGAGATGAAGATCAGACCAACGATTAGCACCGGTACGAAATTTATCCCATGCATCACAAAGGCAAATGTCAAGGCCGGACTTGCAGGAACCGCGAACAAGCCGAGGGAAAGCTGGCACAGGTAATGATAGGTACCGATATATCCGGGCGAGGAGGGCACCAGGACGCTGATGGTGGTAATGACCAACAAAACCAGCGCCGCCATCCATGGCAGGGAATAGATGCTCACAAAGTCAAAGGCATAAAACACGAGCTGGAAAGCATAACCATAGCAGGCCCAAATAACCAACGATAACGCGATGACAACGAGGTAATGCTCTTTCTTTTGCAACGGAACAATGCCGTCGAGAAAAGAACGGATCAAATGCCCAATTCTGGCCGAAAATCTTGCCGGCAAGGAAGCGGTGAGTTTGCCGATAATCGTCAAGGCGCGCCCCTGGTGCTTTTTCATCAACACCAAAATAGCGAACAGCACAATAATTCCGACAAAGCTGAGGTAGCCGCTTTTGCGCACCCAATCAGGGAAGGGAAAGACGATGAAGGTCAAAGCCATCAGCAGCAGCAAGGTGAACACGTCGATGATCCGCTCGATGATGATGGTGCCGAAAACGGCGCCGGCCGGCAGTGGCCGTTTTTTGCTGACCACATAGGCCCGCACCAGCTCACCCAGATGCGCCGGCAGAAAAATGTTGAACATGTAACCAATCATCAGCGAGGAAAAGAGAGTGCGCATCTCGATGCGCTTGACCGGCAGTAGGAGATAACGCCACCGTACCGCTCGCAGGTAGTGGCTAAAGAACACGATCGCCAAGGTCGGGAAAATATACCAAAAGTTGGCTACGGCAAAGGCATTTTGCATTTGGCGAAAATCCACATTGCGAACCGCCAGGAACATAAAAGCGACACTGAGGGCGACTCCGATCAAGAGCTTATAATTAGCAAAAAATTTTCTCATTCGTTTTTCCGCGCTTGCACAGTTGCTACTGAGTTGGTTGATGTCCCGACTAATTTACCATCCGAATCGCGGGATTGCGGAAGCAAATTGCTGCCGGCGAACGGAAGATAGCGAATTACCACCAAAGCCTCAAGGAAAAATCTTATAATAGCTCTTGACAACCCAACTGCAAATTTTTATATTACAAAAGGTATAAACGTGGTGACCAGTCACGGGGTGTCCTGCCGGTGCTGTCATTCCTGTGGATGCAGGAATCTCCTTGCTAATGCACGGCAGAGGGCGACCCTTGCATTCGCAGGGGTGACAAAAGCCTATCATCGATTGCTATACATGCACGATCACTTGAAATCTTCCTGGTAGCTTGGAGCTGCCGGAAGATAGGGCGAAGGAGATTAAATGCGCGAACAACACCCACTTGGGGCTTTCATTGTAATAGACGATGGCTTGGATGTCCGATTAGAAGCGTGCAAGACGCTGGGCTTGCCCACCGCGCAAATATTAGCTCCATCAGCAGATCGACGTCGAGTGGAGGATGCGTCCCGGTTACTGGCCAAATTCAAGAGCGCGGACGTTAACATCACAGTCGTTTTTTGCGGGTTTGCCGGCGAGAGCTATGCCGATATCCCCACAGTGCAGCGTACCGTTGGATTGGTGCCAGTCGCCACTCGCCAAGAACGTTTGTCCGAGGCGATGCGCATTTCAGATTATGCCAAAACCTTGGGCGTCGCCGTAACTGCCCTGCACCTCGGCTTTATCCCTGAGACAGAAGACGATCCTGATTATCAAGAAATCGTCAGAATAACCGGAATGCTGTGCGATCATTGCCGGGCAAACCATCAGGCTCTGCATTTGGAAACCGGACAAGAGCCGGCAGAAATTTTGCTCAAGTTCTTGCGGGATGTGAATCGGCCCAATTTGGCGGTCAATTTCGATCCGGCGAACATGATCTTATATGGTTCCGGCGAGCCGATTCCCGCCTTACGCTTGTTGGGCAGCCACGTCAAGAGCGTACACTGCAAGGATGCCAAGTGGTCCGCATCGCCCAAGGTCGAATGGGGGCAAGAGGTGCCGCTGGGAGAAGGCGATGTGAACATGAAGCTTTTTCTGAAAACCTTGAAAGAGATTGGTTACCGCGGCCCCTTGACAATTGAGCGAGAGATTGCCGGCGAGCAACAGATTAGAGACATTCAGAAGGCGGTGAATTTGCTTATGCAATTGCGACGGGAGTTTTGGGGGGAATAATTCCAGTAACCGCCACGTTTGCCGCGGCAGTAGGCAGCATTCCGGAGGTTCTGTAATCCAACCCCCAAAACGCAGCCTGACAGGTCACAATAGAATATAGGTCTACGATGGCAGAAATAAAAAAACACAACAGTCCCGGCCGGCTCATCGCCGTGGAAGGCCTGGACGGATCGGGAAAATCCACTCAGGTGTACCTCCTAAAACGCTACCTGGAGCTGGAGGGATACAAGGTTTTCTTCACCGAGTGGAATTCGTCGCTCTTGGTTAAGAACGCGACTAAGAAGGGCAAGAAGGCTCAGTTGCTGACCCCGACCACTTTTTCGCTGATTCATTGCACCGATTTTGCCGACCGTTATGAGCGGCAAATTTGGCCGCTGCTTTGCGCCGGATATATCGTATTGGCGGATCGTTACTTTTTCACCGCGTTTGCCAGAGACGTAGCGCGCGGCTGCGACCCAGAGTGGGTTCAAACTATGTACAGCTTTGCCACACTCCCGGATATTACTTTTTTCTTCAAAGTACCTCTGGAAACGGCCATATCTCGCATCCTGGAAGGCAGACCGGTGCTAAAGTACCATGAAGCCGGGATGGATTTGGGCTTATCGTCCGATCCTTACGAGAGCTTCCGTATCTTCCAAGGCATGATCGACAGAGGCTATGACGAAATGGCGCAAAAGTTCGGCTTTACCATCATCGACGCCTCGCAGCCGGTCGACAAGCAGCAACAACTTGTCCGTCAGATTGTCGCGGAGAACATCGACCTGCCCGCGTACAAGTGGAGAGTGAGGAGAAAGGTATGACATTTTACGGTAAAGGTCTGCCCAACGTCAATGTTAGCTCGCTGACGGGTAAGCTCATCGTCATAGAAGGGGCGGATGGCTCCGGCCGCTCCACGCAAATCCAGTTGCTAACCAATTGGCTGGAAGGCCACGGTTTTGCCACCGTGAACGTCGGGCTAAAACGCTCCAATCTGGTGAGCGCCCAGCTGGAAGAAGCCATGCAGGGGAACGTTCTATCACCTATCACTTTGAGCTTGTTCTATGCGACGGATTTTGCCGATCAGTTGGAGAACAATATCGTTCCCGCGCTGAAGGCCGGCTTTATCGTCTTAGCCGACCGTTACATCTACACCCTCATGGCGCGCGACATCGTCCGCGGCGGGGATCGCGAGTGGCTGGAATCGCTCTATGGCCTGGCGCTGGTTCCGGATGCCGTCTTTTACCTGGAAGTTTCCCCGCGCTTTTTGGTGGAGCGCAATTTTCAAAAGAACTCCAGCCTGGACTATTGGGAGTCAGGAATGGACGTGCGCTCCTCGCGCGACATTTTTGACAATTTCATCCGCTACCAGCGCAAAATGCGAGCTGAGTTCAAGCGCATGCAAGAGCACTATAAATTCGAAGTGATAAACGGTAACCGATCGCCTATGGCGATTGCCCGAGAGCTGCAGGCCAAAGTGGAAAAGCTCTTGAGCAACTCTCTCTCCGCCTCATCGTTGCGAACAAGCTGAAGGATGTGTTATGGCAAGAAAATCGCCGGCAGCGGCGACAACAAAGACCGATAATCTCACGATGTTGCAAAAGGAGCTTTTGTCGGAGCTCGGCAATTTGCGGAGCATCTTCAGAGATATAGCCTCGCGCTATCAAACGAACTTGGAAGCCGAGATGGTCTCCTGTATCAATATGCTCTCGGTTTCTGAAGAAGGAGAAAAAGCTCCTGCACTTCAAGACAAAAAACAACTCAAAGCCATGCTGGAATCCGTGCGTCAGCTTAGGCTCAAGCCTCAAAAGGGACGCCTGAAAGATATCCGCAAGATCGACGATACCGTAAGCGACCTCTATGCTGCTTTGGTGGGTCATTAAGAGGCAGGCAGAGATAACCTTTCTCTCAGGGAAATCACATCCCTTTCACACACTATGGCTCACAAGCTGCTGAAAGAAGCCTTGAATTTGCGCTGGCTCAAGCTGCAAAAAGAATTGGCAAAGTGTTGCCAAAAGGCCGACGTTGAGGCGATTCATGACTTGCGCGTCTCCATCCGTCGCTTCAATGCCGCCATTGATGCCATCGATTTTCTGCATAGCAATGCCGGCGTTCGCAAGACCAAGAAGGAGCTGAAAAAGCTCATGCGCCCATTGGGGAATTTACGCGACCTGCACGTTCAAAGAGAATGGCTTCTCGATCTGTTTCGCCCAGCGGACTGCGCCGGAATCAACCAATATCTAATAAGGCTCACCAATAAAGAAGGCAAAATTGCTAACAAGATAATGCCGATTATCAGACATTTCAAGCCCCAGCAAACGGCTTCGTTCGTGGAAGAATATTTGCAAAATACTGACCATGATTGGCCGGCCACGAAGGTCCGTTCTGGAATTGCCGGCTATTTGCTCAAACTGTATGAGGAGCTGTTAAGCTGGGAAACCGCCGCCACGTCCCTGGACGATACGGTTGGCACCCACAAGATGCGCATCGCTTTCAAGCGTTATCGATACGCTTGCGAGGTCGCCCTGCCGTTCATGCGGCGTTCCGCCAAGGCGGAGGTGGCACATTTGCAAACCTATCAAAACCTATTGGGCCAAATCCATGATTTGGACGTATTGCACGAAAAACTCTCGGCATTCTCGGAAAAGGCCAAACGCACCGAGTGGGAGAAGACGGATTTGCAGCGGGCATTAGACACGTTATGCCTCAAAAAATCCGATTTGCGCCGCCAGTTTGTGTCTCAATTCGCCATCAACAAGGAGCGGATCAACGTGCAGCGCTTGCTGCTGGCGCCGTCCACATTGAGGCGAAAATTGCGCTTGACTGCCCCAAAAGCCACGTAGCTTGTCCACCATCCTAAAGGCGCCCGCGTTTCTCTTGCCTGCTTTTTACCCTATCGAGCACAGATTCTTTATGACTCGCAAAGCTTCGATCGACATTGGCACCAACTCGACCCGGCTTCTGATAGCCGACATTGAGGATACAGGAACGATCATTCCCGTCCGCTACCATGAGCGGATCACGCGTTTGGGCAGTGGAATAGATTCTTCCGGCCATCTTGTTTTTCCGGCGATGGAGGGAGTCATTCAAGTGCTACAAGAGTATCGGAGCATCGGCAAGCAGATGGGTGCAACTTTCTTCAAAGTCTTTGCGACCAGTGCGACGCGTGAAGCCGGCAATCGAAATGAGTTTTTGAGACTGATCTTAGAGCGCACCGGCTTTTCGTGTCAAATCCTGTCCGGTGAAGAAGAAGCGCAGCTTTCTTTCTTGGGTTGTATCAGCGACATGGAGTCGCAACAGCAGGTTTTAGTTTGCGATATCGGCGGCGGCAGCACAGAGTTCGTTTTGGGGGAGAAACAAGAAATGATCATGGCGAAAAGCCTGAAGATCGGCAGCCGGAGAATGCACCAGGATTTTCTGCACTCTGATCCAGTGAGGGAAGCGGAAGTGGAAAAACTGCAGACTCGATTGGCTGAATCCTTGCATTCCGGATTGGAATTATTTCCGCAGAAGGTTTCGGAGTGCGTCTGTGTCGGCGGAACCGCAACGACCCTGGCAACCATGGACGCAAGCTTGGATTTCTCTCAATCTGAGAAGGCGCACAAGTATTCTCTGACGAAAACCAATCTGGATTCGCTCATCCAAGAACTGGCCGAAAAATCGATTGAAAGAAGAAAGACTATTGTTGGTTTGAATCCCGACCGCGCTGACGTGATCTTAGCCGGGGCGATGATCGTACGGGCCATATTGCAGCGCTTTGGCTGCGAGCAGACCCACATCAGCATCCGCGATCTTCTCTTCGGAGCGCTTTTGGAATGAAGGTCGATCGCATAATAGAACGCGGCGAGCCAAATCGCATGGACGCCGCAATCAGCCTGATGCAGCAATTCGATTCCGAGCCGTCCCATGCCATGCAGGTCGCCAAGTTGGCCTTGCAGCTATTTGACGAGTTGGCTTTTTTTCATGGCTTGGGGCGAATGCAGCGTGAGCTGTTGGAAGCTTCGGCCTATTTGCACGACATCGGCTGGTCACGGGGAGCAAAGGCGCATCACAAAAGCTCCATGCAAATGATCTTGGGCCATCCTTTGCCCGGCTGGTCAAGGGAAGAGATTCTGATCATTGCCAATGTGGCCCGTTATCACACCAAAGCCATACCCAAGTCGAGTCATGAAATGTTTGCGGCGCTTTCGGAAGCCAATCAACGGATTGTTCGCAAACTGGCGGCCATTTTGCGTGTCGCTGATGGTTTGGATAGATCACATGAGGGCATTGTCCAAGGCTTGCAATGCCGGATGGAAGATGGTCAATTCAAGCTGACGCTCTTTTGCCGGGGAAGGCTTGGTGCAGAGCAGTATGCGTTTGAGCGAAAGCGAGATTTGTTCGAGAAAGTGTTTGCGACCTCCATCGTGATTGCTCAAACAAAAGGTCCGATTCTGAAGCAATGACTCTTCCTAGTAGTCATTTTTGCCGATCATCAGTTCCCAAATTTCACCGACCATCAAAAAAAGCCAGAAATCGAGTTCTTTCTGGCTTTTTGATTTTGTCCTTTGTCCCTCGCGGTCAAACATGTTCAACCATGTTTGCGGGCAATGGCCCTACGATTCAGGATGGAAGATCGGGTCCAACTTTTGGACTCTACGCGGCATGTTGCGAAAACATACTCGCCCTCACATTCAATGCCTTCACATAATTCGCACGCTCAAACGCAGCCGGCTCGGCCACGGACTTTTGACTCATGCTTCCCTTCATCGCTTTGATGGAATCGTATTCATGAGCTTCCATCCAATCCTGCATATCCCTTAAGACCTTGATGAGATGATTCGGCCCGTTGAGGAGCAGAGCGGCACACATCTGGGTGACATCCGCGCCGGCCATGATCAGCTTGATGGCGTCTTCTGCCGTGTGGACGCCGGAGGTGCCGGCCATACTGGCTTGGATTTTGCCGTACAGGATGGCGATCCAGCGCAGAGGCAGCCGCAGATCTTTCGAGTTGCTCAAGACCACGCCCGGCTTGACCTCCAGATTCTCCAAATCGAGATCTGGCTGATAAAAGCGATTGAACATGACCAGCGCATCGGCGCCGTCTTCGTCCAATTCTTTGGCCATCCGCGCCAGGGAGCTAAAATAGGGACTCAGCTTCATCGCTACGGGAATCTTGACGTTCGCCTTGACCGCCCGCAGTATCTCCCGGTAGAGATTCTCGATTTGCCGGCATTCCTGATTGAGATTGGTCGGCACGAAGTAAATATTCAACTCCAAAGCATCGGCGCCGGCTTGTTCAATCCTTTTTGCATAATCGATCCAGCCACCGGTGGAGACGCCATTGAGGCTGCCGATAATGGGGATGCTGGTGGCTTCCTTGGCCTTGCGGATGTGCTGCAAGTACTCTTCCGGTCCCAAATTGTATTCGTCCTGCCTGGGGAAGTAGCTCAGAGCCTCTGCAAAACTTTCGGTCCCATAATTGAGAAAGTGGTCCAATTCTTCGGCTTCGAAAGAAATCTGTTCTTCAAAAATCGAATACATGACAATGGCTGATGCCCCGGCATCCTCAAGCTTCTTGATCGTATCCAATTCCTTGGATAGTGGAGAGGACGATGGCACCAACGGATTTTTCAACTTTAAGCCCATATAGGTCGTTGTCAGATCCATTTTTACTCTATCCTTTCATTTTTCCTGCCAACAATGGCAAAACCATTCGGACAGTTTTGCCACTGAATCATTTTTGATTATCACTGCACTTGCAAAGTCGAGCGATTCGATAGAAGAGTCGGATTATTCCTCGGCAGCTTGCTTCTTGCCGTCACCGTATTCCATAGAGGCCCATTTTTCGTAGAGACTCCAACGGGCGTGCGATTCCTTTTGCGCCAGATCGAGCAGCATCTTAGCTCGCTCGGGCTTGCTTTTGGTGAGCATCTTAAAACGAGTTTCACGATAAGCAAAATCCTCGTAGGAAATGGACGGCGCCTTGGAATCCAGCTTGAGCGGATTTTGTCCTTCTTTTTCCAACATGGGATTGAAGCGGAACAACGGGTAGTGTCCGCTTTCCACGGCCGCTTTTTGTTCTTCCATTCCTTTGTTCATAGGGATGCCATGAGCGATACAATGGGAATAGGCGATGATGATGCTCGGACCTTCATAGGCATCTGCTTCCATGAAGGCACGTACGGTTTGTAGATCATTGTAGCCCATAGCAACGCGAGCAACGTAGATGTTGCCGTAGGTCATGAAGATCATGCCCATATCTTTCTTGGGCAGTGGCTTGCCGGCCGCGGCAAACTTGGCTACGGCTCCCAGCGGTGTCGATTTGGACATTTGCCCGCCGGTATTGGAATAGACCTCCGTATCCAGCACGAGGGCATTTACATTTCGCCCACTGGCCAAGACGTGATCCAAGCCGCCGTAACCGATGTCGTAGGCCCAGCCATCACCGCCGACGATCCAGACGCTTTTCTTCACCAGCATGTCAGCCAGGGATAGCAATTGCTTGGCATCGGTGGATTGCAGACCGGATAATTTTTCTTTTAGTATGGCCACCCGCTCCCTTTGGTCGTATATGCCAATCTCTGTGCTCTGATCTGCCGTTAACAGAGCCGTTGCCAATTCATCGCCGATTTGGCTCGCAAGCCGCTTGACCAACTCTTTAGCAAACTCGGAATGCTTATCGATGGTCAAGCGGTAGCCCAAGCCAAACTCGGCATTGTCTTCGAACAGCGAGTTGGACCAAGCCGGCCCACGCCCATCTCTGTTGATGGTATATGGGAAGGTCGGCAAATTGGCGCCATAGATGGAGGAGCAGCCGGTGGCGTTGGCGATGATGGCGCGATCGCCAAACAACTGGCTGAGCAGCTTGATGTAGGGCGTCTCGCCGCAGCCGGCGCAGGCACCGGAATACTCGAACAGCGGCTGCAAAAACTGCGAGCCTTTGACGGTGCCGATCTTAACTTCGCGACGATCCAAATCCGGCAGAGCGAGGAAAAAGTCATAGTTCTCACGCTCCTGTTCACGAATGGGCGGTTGTGGAGCCATGTTGATGGCCTTGAGTCCGACCTGCGTTTTGTTCTTCGCGGGACAAACCTCGACGCACAGCCCGCAGCCGGTACAGTCCTCAGGCGCGACTTGCAGGGTATACTTCCATCCCTCCGGAAAGTCCTTGCCTCTCGACGCAATAGACTTGAAAGTGGCGGGAGCACCCTTCAGATGTACGGGATCATAAACCTTTTGCCGGATGGAGGCATGGGGACAAACCATCACACACTTGCCGCACTGGATGCAGACCTCCGGATCCCAAACCGGAATCTCCAGAGCGATGTTGCGCTTTTCCCATTGCGTGGTGCCGACGGCAAAGGTGCCGTCCACCGGAAAAGCACTCACGGGCACGTCATCACCTTTACCGATGATGATTTTGGCCACCACATTGCGCACGAACTCCGGCGATTTGGCCGGAACTACCGCCGGCATTTCCTTTTTGCTGGTCACCGACTTGGGCACCTTTACTTCATGCAGATGCGCCAAGGTTTGATCCACGGCCTGGAAATTCTGCTGGACGATCTGCTCACCCTTTTTGCCATAGGTCTTGCGGATCGTATCCTTGATGTAGCCAATGGCCACGTCTCTCGGCAAAACCCCGGAGATGGCAAAGAAGCAGGTCTGCATAATGGTATTGATGCGCACACCCATACCGGTCTTCTTGGCTACGTCATAGGCGTCGATGACGTAGAATTTCAGTCCCTTGTTCACCATCTCTTCCTGAATGACGCGTGGCAGCGTTTCCCACACCTTGTCCGCCGGTGTCTGGGTGTTGAGCAAAAAGGTCGCGCCTTCGACGGCCTTTTCCAAGACGTCGAACCGTTCCAAGAAAAATTGCTGGTGGCAGGCGACAAAATTGGCGCGATCAATGAGGTAGGTGGAATGAATGGGACGAGGGCCAAAGCGCAAGTGCGAGACCGTCACAGAGCCGGCTTTTCTGGAATCATAGACAAAATACCCCTGGGCGTAATTATCGGTCTCTTCGCCGATGATTTTGATCGAGTTCTTATTCGCGCCCACGGTACCGTCGGAGCCGAGTCCGTAAAAGATACAGCGGACTACGTCCTGTCTTTCGGTGGTGAAGGCAGGATCATAAGGCAGGCTGGTATGAGCCACGTCATCATTGATGCCGACGGTGAAATGATTCTTCGGCTGATCCTTTTTCAGCTCATCGAAGACGGCCTTCACCATGGCCGGAGTGAATTCCTTGGAAGACAAACCGTACCGGCCACCGATCACTTTCGGAAATCCCTTGAGCGGCAATTTGCCCGCCCCCATGGATTCGGCCAAGGCGTTGACAACATCGAGGTACAGCGGCTCGCCGGAGCTGCCGGGCTCTTTGGTTCGGTCCAAAACGGCAATGGCCCTGACCGTCTTGGGCAAGGCCTTGATGAAATGCTCGATCGAGAATGGCCGGTACAGGCGTACTTTGACCAGTCCCACTTTCTCTCCCTGCTCATTCAGATACTCCACAGCCTCATGCGCGGCCTCGGCCCCGGAGCCCATCATGACGATAATTCGTTCCGCGTCAGGAGTTCCCACGTAATCAAACAAGTGGTATTGGCGACCGGCGACTTTAGCAAACTTGTCCATGCTCTTCTGCACGATCTGCGGGCAAGCGAGATAGTAGGGATTGCAGGTCTCGCGGGCTTGAAAGAAAACATCGGGGTTTTGCGCCGTGCCGCGGATGACCGGATGCTCGGGAGAAAGGCCGCGCGAACGATGGGCGAAAACCAAATCGTCATCAATCATAGCGCGCAAGTCGTCCATGGTCAATTGCTCAATCTTCTGCACCTCAGAGGAGGAGCGAAAGCCATCAAAAAAGTGGACAAAGGGAATGCGAGCTTCCAAGGTAGCGGCTTGGGAAATGAGAGCAAAATCCATAATTTCTTGAATACAGTTGGAAGCCAGGAACGCCCAACCCGTGGAACGCGCCGCCATGACATCGCTGTGATCCCCGAATATGGAAAGCGCATGCGTGGCGACCGTGCGCGCCGAGACGTGGAACACGGTGGAGGTCAACTCCCCCGCAATCTTGAACATATTGGGGATCATGAGCAGCAAACCCTGCGAGGCGGTGAAAGTTGTGGTCAGCGCTCCGGTCTGCAACGCCCCATGCACGGCCCCCGATGCCCCGCCCTCGCTTTGCATCTCGACGACTTCCGGTACGGTGCCCCATATATTTTTTTGTCCGCTGGCAGAATAGTCATCCGCCCATTCACCCATCGTCGAAGATGGAGTGATTGGGTAAATGGCAATCACCTCATTGATTTTGTGGGCTACGTAAGCCGCAGCCTCATTGCCGTCCACGGTTACCATTCTTCTTGACATTCGTTACCTCCAACATGCTTGGGATGAAATGAAAAAACGCATTACGCCCCTAAAATATCATAGACATTTCAAGAAAATTCATCTACAATTAAGGATGTTCACACTTGGCTTACTCGTAAAGCGGCAGAAGAATTCTTTGCCTCCGCGAGAGTTGTAGCAGGCAGTAGACCAATCGGGTCGCAATGTAAAGAAATTATTCTATGAAAGCAAGATTTTTCCTGGACGTTAGGTAATAGCTCACTTACAGGTGGATTAAGAACCTATATGCGCATTCAAAGAGATTCCTACATCCGCAGGAATGACCTTTGGTGGGTGTCATGCCTACGAAGCCGGCATCCCCAACCTGTAAGTGAGGTATTACGACGTTAGCCCCAGGCCAGCACAGCAGCCTTGAGATGCATTCTTGATGAACCCTTTCACCAATGCGGTAAGTAGAGGGCGCAAAAGAAAAGCCTTGCTTTTTAGCCTTCAAATCGGTTTATTGGCCCAACGACTGTGAATAGGAACGTTACGATTCTCACAACATGTTATCTCAAAGCGAGCGTTCCTCTGCCAAGTCATCTTTGCTGAAATAAACCATGACGCCACATTCCCCGCAAAAACAGTACTCGTTCTCCGATTGCCAAGCCATCGTCTGCGACTTGGACGGCACCCTGTACTTGGACAGCACTCCTCTCGCAGGAGCACACCAGTTCTTAAGGAAGATATTGCAGTCCGGCAGAAAGTTGTTTTACTTTACCAACAACACCTCCAAATCGCGCAAGACTTATATCCACAAGCTGGAGAGATTGGGCTTTCCGATCGAGGATCATTTTCTCATCACCTCCGCCGATTGTGCCGAGACCTATCTCAAAAATCATCAGCTTTTCCCCGAAATTTACCTCGTGGGCAACGCCGACCTTCGAGCGGATTTTATGGACCGACAGTTCCTCTGCATCGAAGAGGACCAGGCCCTCGTGCCACCGTTACCAAAGGCGGTCGTTTTGGGATTCGATACCGAGTTGACCTATCAGAAGATCCGCACTTGTTACGATCTCATTTTGAAGGGCATTCCCTACATTGCCACGCATGCGGACGTTTTGTGCCCGGTGTCGGTCGGCCGTTTCATGCCCGATGTCGGTAGCTTCATCTCTCTCTTTGAGACCGCCACAGGCGGAAAGCGACCGCTGGTGGTCGGTAAGCCGAACAAGGAGGCCGTCGAGGCCATTTGTGAAAGGGCACAACTTCCCCCGGAAAAAATCGCCTTTGTCGGCGATCGCCTGTATACCGACATGAGGATGGCAGAACGATTCAATATGTTTGGCGTGTTGGTGCTGAGTGGTGAGACAAATGAGGAGATGCTGCGAAAATCATCCGATCGACCCAAACTGATCGTCAACGGCGTGGCGGATTTGATCGATCTATTATAGCACGGCATCCTCCTGCTACTGCTACTGCTACTGCTACTGCTACTGCCCCTGCTACTGCTACTGCCCCTGCCCCTGCCCCTGCTCTTGCCCTGCTCCCGCGTTCCCCTCACATCTTTTCTGCTTTCGAAAGCCGCTCTTTTCTTTTTTCCGTGTGTCGCATGGCCGACAGAACGGTGCTCTTGTTGGCGCTCCAATAGTCGATGGCGGACCATAAGGTTATCATCGAGGCAATGAAAATGACGCCTGCCGTCAATGATATCGGGCGGAGGTTAACGAGGGCCTCTGGCAGTAGCGATTGCTTTTGCAGCAAGAGCACGAGCAATACCAGAAAAATGCTCGTTGCTTGAACCCATGCCTTGGTCTTGCCGCTTTTGCGCGCGGCTACCACTACCCCGGCCTTCATCGAAAAAACTCGCACCACAGACACCAAGACGTCCCGATAAAAGAAGATGGCAATCATCCAGACGGGCGCTAAATTGGCACTGAGAAAGCAGAGGTAAACGGAGAAGCGGGAGATACTGTCGGCAAAGGGATCCATGAGCTTGCCAAAATCGGAGATCTGACCGTACTTGCGGGCGATTCTGCCGTCGAGAAAATCGGTGGCTTCGATGACGATGAGCAGGAGAAAGCATATCGACAGCGACCAGAAGGTGTCAAGGGAGAAAAAAAAGATGAACAATGGGGAAATGACGATCCGGATCAAAGTGAGTATGTTGGGGGTTTTCATTATTCCTATCTCACGCCTCTCGGTGCTGCCTGCAAGGTAATTCTATTGAGGCCAAAGATAGCGAAAAAAAAAAGAAGCAGCAAGATTTTTTCTGTTCAATGGCTTGCCGCTTCCACAAGGCACTATGGGGCAACCGCTTTGTGCTACCACGCTGAAACGGTCCTCAACGGGCGGTTAGAAAGAAAAGTAAATCTGTGCGCCCACCGAATCGTCGAAACGGGCGCGTTCATGGGAAAGAAAATGGGGCTTGTGTGATCAAACTTTTTCCACAGACAGAACATGGGCATTGACGTCTTGCGCCTCGTTCAGGCCGACGTCTCGATGAAAAAACTCATCCTCTATCTCCTGGACCGCGGGCGCTGCTTCAGGACAAAGCCAGAGGGAAAATTTGCTGCCTCGACCCAACTCCGACCTGACGCTTATCCGCCCATCAAAATCGTTCTCGATAATTTCTTTCACCATTGCCAAGCCCAGTTCGGAGGCGTCATTTTGCCCGGGAGAATATGATGGCTTGAACATATTCTGCAAGTGTTCGGGAGCAATGCCCTGTCCCGTGTCCTGAATCGAGAGTTTTACCATTTGCTCGCTTTGATCGAATTCGCCCGTGAAAGTAAGGATGCGGCGATCACAGTCCTGCATGGAGGCAAGGGCATTGAGCGTCAATTGGCGGATGACGTGGTGAAATAGGCCTCTGTCCACGTGAACCTTGGGCAGCGTGTCTGTGCACAAAATCTCGACCCGAATATCTTTCAAAATGCGCGAACGTTCCAGTTCCGCGATGGCTTCTTCCAGCAAAAATCTCAGGCCGTGGGGCTTTAGGTCCACCTCTTGTTGCATGCTCGCATGGGAATAGGTTTGGACGAGGTCGCGAATCTTGCGCGCGTTGTGATAAATAGTCTCTAAAGCAAGCATCCCTTGAACGCTTCCCATTTTGCGGCCTGCTAATTCGGTCGTCGTTAGAATAGCGCCAACGGCTGCGCGAATCTCCCTGCCGACTCTCCCATTCAAATAGGCGAGAGAAGCCAATCGAGCCTTTGCAACCAGATCTATTCCGCGTCCCGTCGTCAACTCATGTCGATCAGCGATCGAATGAATATAGTTCTGCAAATCTTGATGACTTGACTGCAGCTCAGCAAGCTGACGGCGCTCCTCAACGCCTCTGAGCGTTATGAACAGTCGATCCTTGCCATTGCCCTGTGGTAACAAGAAGGAGGTTGCGATGAGTGGAATGGCATTGTTCGCTTTATCCAGAAAGCGTATTTCGGACACATCATTATGCTTCTGCCCGGTTGCCTTCACCTCCAGAAGGCGTTCCATTGCGTCGCGGTCCTTCGGGTGAACAACCTCCCGGACGTCACGACCAGCCAGCTTTCCAATGTCCGAACCCAAGCATTTTTCGACGGCGGCGTTGGCCGAGACAATGACACCTCCACTACTAAGCTCCAACACTCCAATCGGTAGATTATCGCAAAATAGCGGCAGCAACGCATCATTCTCCTTTTGTTTGGTATCTTCCGGGGCGTAGTCATTCACAGCAACCTGGCGGGCGAAGGGTTTCCCGCCCGGCTGCAGCGACGGTGTCAATGCGGAGGACTGCTCCATTTCTTCCTTTGAGAAGCAACGCCCGATCCCACTCTCTTTGGCCGGCAGACCATCGGTACCGGTAAGCGCTTCACCCATCACCGCGGCGGAAACATCTAACAAATCTTTTGGAGCAACGCTGAACGCATGGGGAAATTTTGCAGCAAAGCCGCGGACGTAAGGCTTGCCGGACCTTTGCCGTAGGGTCTGTTTCTGTCTGATTCTGGCAATGGCGCTGCCGACCAGTGCATCGATCTTGTCAACCTTGCATGGTTTGAGAATCAACGAGTAACTGTATTTTTCCAGAAACTTCCAAATTGTGTTAAAGGCTTGGATCGACGTGACGAGGATGGCTTCTTGCTGTGCCTGAAGATTCTCGAACAACCCAAGCAGGTTGGGCAGGTCTTTTTTGACGTTGCAAAAGTCTATCAGCAGCAAGTCAGCCCTGCTAATTTTTCCCCGGGTAAGGCTATCATCCAGCTTTTGTCGGTATTCGCTAACAACCGACTGACAGCTTAGGAGCCCGTTGAGCAAGCCCGTCACTTCCGGGTCGCTCGAAACAATCAACGCTGTTGTGATAGGTGTTCCCATCCCGATCCCTCCCGAAGTTGTACGCAACCGAAACCAGAATTAGTTGGTGAACTGAGTATTTGCCCGTCGTAGATATGTGAACGAATCTACCCGCGCGGCAATGAACACAACGCCCAAAGAGATGCATTTGCCGACAAGAAGATCGTCCATTGGAATTACTTTTTATGGGAAAAGTGATGGCGACCTCCCCATGCGAGACGTTTCTCGCACGGGGTTGCCCCGCAGCGGATGACTGAGGTGGATGCAGCTTGATGATGCTTTTTGACAGCCTGAGTGCGCAGCAAAACGGACGTGTTTGATTTGCGCGAATGCGGCATTCCGTGAATTCCAAAACTTGAAATCCGGTTCTGCTGAACGAGAAGAAATAAGAGGGTAACTTTGGCACAAGCAAAACGCCGGCAAGTGATCGTACAGCAAGACTAACTAAACATGGTATTGAGTTGACGCGCAATTGCTTCTTGTTAATTAATACTGCTTTCTACACTACTACACTACTAATTGTGCGAAATCCCTTCGAGAATCCCATTGTTCACGTACCCAACATCCCTCTCGAGGGGATTTGCATTCTTGCCCTGCGTTATTACCTGAACGCCGCCGTTACCCCCTTATTTTCTTTTATAGCTTTTTCCTACGAGCTTTTTTTCCTCGGCATGGCGCCGCCAAACTAACTGAAGAATTATGGCGGTACTCTCCAGTCCATCTGGATCCTGCCTTTGCTCGTATTCGTATCCTTTTTGCCTATCAAGTCTCCTTTCTATCCGGAAGAGCTTGGTCCCGCGTTTACGGCTTCAAAGTGCCCATTCCTGTCACCGACTCCCTTTCTTTATCGCCGCGCATGACTCTCGGATGTGAACTTCCACCGACCCTATTTGCCGTCGCCTACACCTTGCATCCATCGGGCAGCGAACGACCGGAGGAATCTTAACGTGTATTTCGCTCTCTTCCTCTGATCGAAAACTAACTCATGCCGCGTGCACGCTAAGACGCTCTCAAACAAGCTCCGGTCAAGCTTGCTGCCGCATTAACAGCCCTATAAAAATAAAAATCTTTCACATCATCTGCAATCAGGCCTACCCTGAATCTCCTGTAAGACATTCGACTACAAAGGTCGACATTCTCATGATCTCTGCTTCAATCATAAAATGCGCCTTACTCTGATCTCGGCTTCTCTCCCATTGCAGGAAAAAAAGTAAAAGACGGGGTCGGATGGCTAGTCTCCACAATAGAGAAACCGTTCTTACTAGCCACAAACGGCTCTGTCCCAGATTTAGAAATCTATCAAACCCTTCCCTCACCCGGCCCCAAGCGATCACATGGTTCGCCACTTTTCGTAGATAGATAGCAATATTTTACGAAACTGCAAATAGTCAAAACCCTGATTCCCATGTAGTGGTTTTCATTACATGAGTGCAGTCGGTGGTCAGGTAACTAAGCGGGAACAAAGTGTTCGGATTGTGTTGCAGGCAAATGGGATGCAAAGCATTCGATGGAGCGAGGAACATAGTATCAGGCGCCGGGCATGTTTTTCCAACATAACGGGAAATGCCTAACGCTGATTCAGGGTTATTGTTTCACCAATCCGTTTTCTATTGCAAATTTTACCAGCTCTGCCGTCGTGGTGAGGCCTAATTTTTGTTGCAAGCGCCGGCGGTAGGTCTCGACCGTTTTGACGCTCAAATACAGTTCTTTCGCGGCTGTTGCACTGGTTTTGCCCTGACCAATCATGGTCAGCACCTGCAGCTCGCGATCGGAAA
Source organism: Caldithrix sp. (assembly GCA_020722685.1). The sequence goes on from DYKH01000008.1 coordinate 50,943, forward strand.
GGCTGTCAAGCACGGAATCCGTCGGTCTATTATCGATTCTCTCGAAGGCCAAGGTTTGCAACAGTTCATTGGAAACGTAGCGGCGACCGGCGTTCAACATACGAATGGCCTTCACCAATTCCTCCGGTGCCGCCTGCTTCATCAAGTAGCCTTTCGCGCCGGCCCGTAAAATGCGCATGCCGTACTGCTCTTCCGAATAAACGGTGAGGATCAGGATCGGAATATCAGGGTTCAGATTCTTGATCTGCTTGGTGGCGTCAAGCCCGTCCATCAGGGGCATGGCAAGATCCATCACGACGACGCTGGGAATATGCTCCTGAACGCAGGAAATTGCCGCCTTCCCATTGCTCGCCTCTGCAACCACGTACATGTCATCTTGTTCATCGATGATCCGCTTTAGGCCGGCTCTCACCAGTTCGTGGTCGTCCACCAAAAGCACGTCAATCTTGCTCAATGTTCCTCCTGCTTCGTCGGAAGTGGGAAGCGGGCAATAATCTGAGTCCCTTTCGATTTTTTGCTCTTGATTTCCAAAGATCCGCCCACCATGCGAGCTCTCGCTTTCATACCCAATAGTCCTATAGAGTTTCGCGCCGATAAGATTTCCGGATTGAAGCCCTTACCGTTATCATGAATTTCCAATTCAAAGACGTTATCGGTTTGTTGCAGTTGAATTCTGATCTCATCTGCCTCGCTATGGCGGGCAACGTTCGTCAAGGCTTCCTGGATGATCCGATACGCGGCGAGGGACACGTCTTTGCCAATGGGCACATCCAATTTTCCCAAATCCACCATGCAAGGGATGCGGCTGCGCACCTCAAATTGATGCACGTAGCTTTCGATAGCGTTTACCAGGCCCAGATCGTCCAACACGCTTGGTCGCAATTCATAAGAGATATTGCGGACGGTGTCGATCAAATTGTCCGAAATATCGACCATCTGCCGAAGCCGGTTGTGCAACTCCATTTCTTCCTTTAGCAGAGATTGCACCCAAGTGACATCCATTCGCAACGCGGTAAGCGACTGCCCCAAGTCGTCATGAAGCTCATGGGCGATGCGAAGCCGCTCCTCCTCCTGCATTTTCACCAAGCTTTCCGAAAGTAAGCGCTGCTGCTCCTCCGCTTTTCGAATCGCTTCTTCGGCCCGTTTGCTTTCGGTAATATCGCGAAAGACCAACACCACACCCATCATCTTTTTCTTGGCATTCACCATTGGTGTGGCCTTGAAGAAGATGGGTATCTTTTTGTCGAGGTGAGCAAGCAGCAAGCATTCTCTCTCCATCATACCCGAATGGCCCTTATTGAGCAGGATTCGCGCAGGATTTTCTAACAAATCACCCGTCTTCTCATCGAGCGTCTGAAATACCTTTGCCAAATCTTTGCCCAAAGCCTGCCCTGCATGGCAGCCGATCAGCTTTTCGGCAACTGGGTTCATGAAGGCGATCGCACCGGTCTCGTCCGTGGCAATGACTGCATCTCCGATACTCTTTAGCAAAGTCCCCAGCCATTGTTCACTCTCTTTTAGCTTGGTGTTCATCCGATGTTTGTAGAGCGCCATCTCGATAGTCGTATGCAGGTCTTTGCTATCGAAAGGCTTTAGGAGATAGCCAAACGGGTCCGTGATCTTGGCGCGATCCAAGGTGCGGTCGTCAGCGTATGCAGTAAGATATACGACAGGAATATCGAACCGCGTACGAATTTGTTCGGCGGCTTCCACTCCATCCATCTTTCCTTGCAGCTTGATATCCATGAGCACCAAATCAGGGAGCAATTCTGCTACCTTTTCGATTGCTTCTTCTCCCGTAGCCACCACATCGGGCACGATATGTCCCAGCCTTTGTAGGCTATGCTTAATATCTCTCGCCACGATCTGTTCATCTTCGACCACTAAAATGTATGCTTTTGTCATTGGCTGTATTCCATTTCAGAAATAACTTTTGCGACAAGCTATTCGCGATCTTGCTGTGGAGCGATAGTACGCAATCAAGGCTTCAGCCTCTCAATTAGATCAATTTGCCGGATATTCGTCAAGGGCCTTTCTTACGGCCGACAATAATTCATTCGCTCTATACGGCTTTTGCACAAATCCCAAGATGCCTGCCTGCATGATCGCCTCCGCTTTACCATGGCGACTATATCCCGAAGATAGCAACGCCTTGATACTCGGATTGATTTCTTTCAAACGAGCAAATGTCTCTCTGCCGCCCAATTGCGGCATGATCATATCCAGAATCACCAGCTTTATTTCGTGGCCATGCTTTTCATAAATGTCGATGGCCTCCAAACCATTCTCGGCAGTAAGCACCTCATAGCCATGATTCTGCAAGATCTCCTTCACCACTCGACTGAGTTCCTGTTCATCGTCGACGACCAGAATGAGCTCGCTCCCCTGCTGGGGAGTTTCATCAGGGCGCCTCAGCCTGGTTTTCGGCTTGCCCGCGACCGGCAAATAGATCGTAAATGTAGCACCTTCTCCGGGCGAACTGTAAACCCGCACAAAGCCACCGTGATTTTTAACCACTCCATATACTACAGACAATCCCAAACCGGTTCCCTTATCCGGTCCCTTTGTTGAAAAAAATGGCTCGAATATTTTTCCAATGGTGTCTTTATCCATTCCTTCGCCAGTATCCGTCACCGTCAAGGTTACATAGGTGCCGATTTTTGCTTCGACATGAGCCTTCGCATAGTCGCTATCGATATTCGCAACACCTGTTTCCAGGACGAGTTTGCCGCCTTCCGGCATGGCGTCGCGGGAATTCACACAAAGATTCATGACCACTTGTTGGAGTTGCCCACTGTCCGCATCGACCGACGGCAAGTTGGCGTGGAGATGCGTTTCGATCTCGATCAGCTTGTCGAAAGTGCTTCTGACCATCTTTATCGTCTCAGTGACAACCTCGTTCAAGTCGACCGCGGTCGTATGGTACTTGCCTCCTCGCGCAAACGCCAACAATTGGCCCGTCAACTCGGAAGCCCGAATGGCGCTGCGCTCGATGACGTCGATGTAGTTGAAGAAAGGATGCTCTCCGGTTATCTTCATTTTCATGAACGAGGCGTAGCCCAATATCGCACCAAGAATATTGTTAAAATCGTGGGCGATCCCACCGGCCAAGGTTCCAATGCTTTCCATTTTTTGCGCCTGATGAAGCTGTTCTTCTAATAGCTTTCTCTCGGTAATATCGAACAAATAACCTTTGATTTCAACCAGCTCACCGTTTGCATCAAAGATTGCACTCGCGTTTTCTATCACGTGGACCGGCTTGCCATCCTTATTACGCAGCTCTGTTTCAAAGTATTCCAGCTTGCCTTTCTCTTTGAGAAGCTGTAAAAAAATCTCCCTTGCATCTCGGCTTGGGTAAAATTCAGCCAGATTATGCTGAGTGGCTTCACTTACCGAATTGAATGCAAACATTTTCGCAAAGGCAGGATTGCAGGCTACCAGAGTTCCATCGGGGCGCGATATATAATCGCCTGTCAAATCTTCCTCGAAAAACTTGCGATAGCGTTCCTCGCTTTTGCGCAGGGCTTCCTCAGCGTGTACCCTTTCGCCCATATCACGAAAAACCAATACGACGCCGATCATTTTGCCACTATCATTTTTGATGGGGGAAACGTTACAGTCGATGGGAATTCTTTTGCCTTTTTTCGTCACCAAGGTATGGTGCCCTAATGAGGTGTTTGCATAGCCTTCGGGCAGCGGGTCGGCAACCAGACCGGCTTCGCTGCTTTTTTTGGAGCTGACGATAATGTTAAAAACGGTGCGCAGATGCTGTCCGACAGCGTCCTCCTTTTTCCATCCAGTCAAGTTTTCGGCGACAGGATTCACAAACTCTATTTTGCCGGCGGCATCAGTAGCAATCACTGCATCGCCGATGCTTTTGAGCGTGGTGGTGAGCCAGCGTTCTCGATTCTTTAATTTGCCTTCAATATCATGCTTGTAAAGAGCCATCTCGATAGTAATGTGCAGCTCTCGGGCATCCAAAGGTTTTAGAATGTAGCCGAATGGCTCAGTTATCTTGGCGCGCCTTAACGTGTCATCATCGGAATAAGCAGTGAGGTAAATGATCGGAATATCGAAAAGACTTCGAATTTGATCGGCGGCGCTAACCCCATCCATTTGCCCCTTTAGTCGGATGTCCATGAGAATGAGGTCTGGGCGAGATTCGGTGGCTTCATGGATCGCTTCCTCGCCGGAACTGACTACATCAAGTACGGTATAGCCAAGCCTGACCAAATTATTCTTGATGTCCAGAGCCACCACCTGCTCGTCTTCTGCCACCAAAATACGCTTCTTTGGCATCACCATCATCCTTTCTAACGATCTTATTCTGTCTTGGATTTCGGATTATGGATTCCTTGATGCAGAGACGTCCCCAATAATTCGCAACCGTCCCATCCAATGCCAAAATATAATTTCCAATATTCTATACTGCAAAAGATATTTTGAAGATCGAACCGCTCGACCGAACCACTTCAACGCTTCCCGCCAATTGATCGATCAAAGTATTGACCAGTTGCAGCCCAAGCGTATTGGTCTTTTTGAAATCCAGCTCCACGGGCAAGCCCACACCGTCGTCGCCCACAACCAGCACATATTGATTCTTCCTGTCCTCGTTGACGATAAGCTCTCCCACCGGCTGAAAATCTATCTTAACTCCCCCTTCACGTCCGTTTGGAAAAGCATGTTTCAGTGAATTACAGACCAGCTCATTGATAATCAGCCCGCATGGAATGGCAGTGTCGATCCCCAAAAACACATTCTGAACATTCATCTCCAAGGTGATCTTCCGCGAATAGGCGTCATAGGATTGGAACAAGTTCTCGGATAGATCACGCACGTATTCGGCAAAGTTTATCTTGGCGAGGCTTTTCGCTTGATAGAGCTTCTCGTGGATCAAGGCCATCGATTTAATCCGGTTCTGGCTTTCCTTAAAAGCATTCAGGGCTTGCGGGTCGCGAATGTATCCGGCTTGCAGGTTGAGCAGGCTGGAGATGATCTGCATGTTGTTTTTCACCCGATGGTGGATTTCCTTCAACAGCACCTCTTTTTCCTTCAAAGAAGCTTTGATTTGGTCCTCCGCCCGCTTCCGCTCGCTGATGTCCCGCGCAATGCCGCATATACCCATGACCTCTCCATTCTGATTGCGCAGCGGCACTTTGATAGTGTGAAAAGTATGCGGGATGCCTCTCACTGGTTTGGTCGGTTCTTCCGCAACGGTCTTGCCAGCAAGCACTTGCTGGTCAATCTCTTCAATGTGGCGACCGATTTCCTCTCCAAACAACTGCCGGTCCGTCTTGCCAATGATCTCGTTCATAGGCAAATTGAATAGCTTTTCCATAGCCGGGTTTGCCAGAACATAAAACAAATCGCGATCTTTGATGAAAATGGAATCCAATGCGCCTTCGATGATCGCTCGCAACCGGCTTTCGGACATTTGCAGCGCCTCTTCGGCCCGCTTGCGCTCAGTAACGTCTTGGGCCACGCTAATCAGGGCGATGGGCTGACCGTTTTCATCGCGGACGACTGCGGTGGTTAACGAGACGGGAAACTCGTCCCCGCTCTTGCGCCGATTGAGCAGCTCCCCCTGCCAACCGCCGCCCAAGGTCTGAGGAAGAATCTCGCTGACCACTTCAGGAGGATTGTTTGGCGAACGCACCAGGCTAATGTTTTTGCCAATCAGCTCGCTTTCCTCATAGCCATAAGTTTTCAGAAAAGCTGAATTGACATAAATGATGTTATCAGCGCTGTCAGTAATGGAGACGCACTCGCCGATGCTCTTGATAGCCTGTGCCAGCATTTTGTTTTCCTTCTCCGCTCGCTTGCGCTCGGTGATGTCCAGCAGCGTGCCGATAACTGCGGATTTCCCGTTGTATTCCACTCTTGCTCCATGGACTTCCACTTCAATAAGCGACCCGTCTTTTCGCTGTCCGCGGAAGGAATAACGGATATCGTGAGCTTCACCTTCCACACGCTTACGAATATTCTCCGTTACGAGAGGACGATCTTCAGCCGCTGTCAAATCCAGAGGGCCAAGCCGATTGATGAGCTCTTCAACCTGATAGCCAAAGATTGAGGCGAGAGCCGGGTTTACATAGCGAAAAAGATTGTCCTGTATTAGATAAACACCGGTCAATGCGGATTCGCTTAGCAGCCGGTATCGTTCTTCGGACTCGTGTATCTTGTCTTCCAATGCTCGCCTCTCCCGCCACTGTTTCGCCTCTTCTTCCGCCCTCACTTTCAAGCGGTAGTTGCGATAGATGAGCGATGCACCGCCGATCAGAGCAAAAACAACGATGCCCAAGAGCAATAGGGTTCCTCGTAAACTTTTTGCTGCAAACGCCATCGCTTCATCATGCCGCGTATTCACCACAACCGTCCACGATGCATTCTCAAACTCCATGGGCGCATAGGCGGCGAGCTTCTTGGGAAAGTTTTTCAATTCATAATCTATTGTGCCTCGCTTCATTGTGAGCATCGTCTCAACATAGTCAAACGAAGTGTGGCATTGATTGCAGCTTGCATCTCGTTGATGAATACTTCGCCCCGTCAGCTCCGGATGCTCAGATTGGAACAGGAGCGTTCCGTCCTTGTCCATAACCCATATCTGCTGCAGCTTCGTCTTTAGTGAGAAAAAGGCCAACCGCTCGGCAAGCAGCTCCTCTAAATCAACTGTCATGGCCAGTACACCGACAAATTTCTTCGTGGGCTGGGGAAAATCGGCTGCAACAGCTTCCTGGTACAGGGGCGTAAAGAGGTAAAATCGGAAGCAAGGCAGTTTATCGCCTTCAGGCGTTGCGCGCTCAGGATCCGAGCATCCTTCTCGATCCGTCACCCAAAATATCGGGGAGATGAGGACCTTCCCTTTATTCTCACTTTTCTTTGCTTCGCTAAATAGGGCATTCTGGGCATAGCTTGAATCGTTGGCGCCTTCCGTGGTCGAGTAAATCATGGCTCCCTGGTCATCATACACAGACACCGCCTTGATATACATCTGCTTCCAGTATTCGTAGTGAGCCTGAACGTCAACAGGCATCTGCTTCCTATCGCGATGCTGCAGGGAGGCAAAGGAGGAAAGCACTTGCAGGCCACGTGCGCGATCGCGAAGATATGATTCGATTTCTTTGGCGAGTTGCCGGGAAATGAGGGATTGGTGATCCCGGAACTGGGAGAGTACTTCTTCTTCACCTGCTCGATGGATGTCAAACGCCAGGTAAACAACCACGAGCAAGGCGATAGCCGTCAGCGCGACAATGATGAGATTTCGGTTCATAAGAGTCACTCCTTTGGATTGCGGATTTCGGATTGCGGATTGTGGATTTCGGAGTTAATCTGCAATCCGCAATCAAAAGATCCGAAATCCGCAATCAGATTGACACTGCAAAGGTTATTTTAAAGGCCGTGCCGCCGGTTGACTCCAATTCGACGCTTCCTCCAAGCTGTTCGGTCAAGGTATTCACCAATTGCATGCCAAGACTCTCCGTATGACGAAAGTCGAAATCCTTGGGCGTGCCAACCCCGTTATCGCTGACGGTTAAAGTATAGATAGCTTGGCCTTCTCTGCTAACGGCGGCTTCTTGATCGGCAGTGACCGAGACGCTGATCGTGCCGACCCGCCCATCGGGAAAAGCATGCTTCAGCGAGTTGGAAACCAACTCGTTGACAATCAAACCACAAGGTACGGCGGTATTGACGTCAAAGTAAACATCGTGGATGCCGACGTTCAGGGTGACGTTGCGGGCGATCGCTCCATAGGAGCGGAAGAGATGACTGGTAAGGTTGTGGACGTATTCGGCGAAATCTATTTGCGCCAGGTCTCTGGACTGGTAGAGTTTTTCGTGGATCAAAGCCATGGACTTGACCCGGTTTTGGCTTTCTCGAAAAAGCGATAAGGCTTGCTCGTCTTTGATTTGCACCGATTGCAGGTTGAGCAGGCTGGAAATGATCTGCATGTTGTTCTTGACCCGATGATGGATCTCCTTCAGCAGAACCTCCTTCTCCCTCAGCGAAGCCTTGATTTGCTCCTCGGCTTGCTTCCGCTCGGTGACGTCCTCCTTGATGGCGATGAAATGGGTGATGGCTCCTTGTTTATTTTTGACCGGAGTAATGGTCATCTCCTCTGTGTACGTGCTGCCGTCTTTGCGGCGGTTGACCAGCTCGCTGCGCCAGACTTGGCCGGAGAGGATCGTCTCCCACATGTTCCGGTAAAAGCTTTCATCCTGCATGCCGGACTTGAGCACTCTTGGATTCCGCCCAACAACCTCGGCGGCGCTGTAGCCGGTCAAAGAAGTAAAGGCCGGGTTGACCCAGATGATGTTGCCGTTATTGTCAGCGATGACGATTCCGTTGGCCGCCGACTCCATGGCGGTGCTCTGCAGCAGTGTCTGTTCCTCCGCCTGTTTGCGCTCGGTGATGTCTTGCGCCACACCGATCAGGGCGATGGGCTGACCCTTTTCATCGCGCACCACGGACGTGGATAGGGAAAGGGGAAACTCGCTCCCGTCCTTGCGCCGATTGAGCAGCTCCCCCTGCCAGCCGCCGGCCAAGGTCTGTGGAAGAATCTCCCGGAGAAGTTCAGGCGGATTGTTCGGCGACCGCACCATGCTGATGTTCTTGCCGATCAACTCTCCTTCCTCATAGCCGTAGGTTTTCAGAAAAGCCGGATTGACGTAAAGAATATTGTCGGCGCTATCCGTGATGGAAACACACTCGACCGTGCTGCGGATGGCCTGGGCCAGCATTCTGTTTTCCTTGTCCGCCCGCTTAAGCTCCGTGATGTCACTGATAACCACTTGCACGGCCCGCCGTCCCTGATAAGTAAAGCTCGTGGCTGCGGTAATCACGTCAATAACCTCGCCGTCGAGGCGCACGAATTTCTCCTCTACGGCTGGAACTTCCTTTCCCTCCCGCATCTGCTGCATTCTGTGCAAGACCAGGTCGCGGGAATCCGCATGCACAAAGCTCACGGCCGGCAGGCCGATGAGTTTGGAAGCGTCGCCGGCGCCTAACAGCTTGGCGCTGGCCTGATTGGCAAAAACGATTTTGCCGTCCAAGTGCACGCAGATGGCAAAAGGCGAGACCTCCACCAAACGGCGGTAGTTTTCTTCGCTCTGTCGCAACGCCTCTTCAGCCCGTTTGCGCTCGGTGATGTCGCGAAATACCCCAAAGGCGCCGATGAATTGCCCTTGCTCGTCGTACTGCGGCGTGGCGGTTACCAGAACGATACGCTTTTCCCCATCCGGACGAAGAATGGTAAATTCATAGGTGCTCTTTTCACCCTGACGACGTTTTTCCGTTTGCTGCTTGATTTTGGCAAACTGTTCAGGATTGGTAAATTCCGCTAAACTTCGGCCTATTAGGCGCTCGTATGGTGCGCCAAAGATTTGCACACCGGCCGGATTGATAAATAAGATTCGTTCCTCCGGATCGGCAATGAGGATGCCTTCTCCTTGGTTTTCGATCAAAGTTCGATATTGCTCTTCGCTCTTTCTGAGCGCCTGTTCAGCTCGCTTCTGTTCGGTGATATCGTAGGCTGTGCCCAACGCGGCCGGCCTGCCTTCGTATTCGATGAGGCCGGCGGTAAAATCTACCCATCGTTCCTCTCCGCTCTTGGTGATGATCTTGAATTCGTACCGCGAAGGCAGCGCTGCACCCTGTTGGCGAGCCAATCCGCGCTCTTTGATCAGATCGCGAAAATCAGGATGAACAACTTCCCAGAACTTGAGAGACAATAATTCCTCTTCGCTATAGCCGCTTAGAATCCTGCCCACCGGATTGATATATTGAAACTTGTCCCCTTGATAGATAAAGATAGCAGCGGCGGTGGTTTCGGCAAGACGGCGAAACTTGAGCTCGCTGGCTTGCAGCGCCTCATCGGCCCTTCGTCGCTCGGTAATGTCGGTCAAGAAATTCAAGGTCGCCGGCTTGCCTTGCCAGTCGATTAGGGTCGCCCTAATTTCCACCCACTTGACCGCCCCATCCTTGGCTGTTATGCGGAAGGGATAGACCTCCTCCACTTTCTCGCCGCTCAGCCTTTTCTTATGACGCTCGATAACTAGGTCTCGATCTTCTGGATGGATCAAGAATAGAAAAGGCTGATCGAGCAATTCGGCAATAGAATATCCGGCGAGCTCGACGGCTTGCGGATTGAGGAATTTAAGTAAGCCATCTTGAGCCACCAGAATAGCCTCATTGGCGTTCTCCACCACCTGACGATATTTTTCTTCGGACGCCTTGAGGTCTTCCTCCACTTGTTTTCGTTTAGTGATGTCTTGCATCATACCGAGCATGCGCGTTGCTTTCTGCATGGCATCGATGATGAAGAAACCACGATCGTGAATCCACACATACTGACCGTTTTTATGGCGGTAGCGATACTCCACATCGTAAGGCGCAACTTCTCGCTCAGCAATTTCTAAAAGGCGGACCGCCTCGTCGCGATCTTGCGGATGAATCAAATCGATCCATTGCTGGATGCCGCCGTTCATTTCGGCTAAAGCATACCCTAGCACTTTTTCGATGCTGCCGCTCCAAAAAATGGCGCCGGTTCGTACGTCGTAATCATACACGATCTGGCCGGAGGCGGATACCGTCAGGTCGTACCGCTGCCTCCATTCCAAGGTCTCTTTCTCGGCCCGCTTGCGCTCCAAGCCATTGGCGATGTGTTGCGAGACAAAAGTCAGCAAGTGCTTTTCCCGCTCGCTAAAACGAATGTCCTCGGAATAACTTTGCACCACCAGAACGCCAAACGTTTTATTCCCAATTTGTAACGGCACTCCCAGCCAGTCGATGGAGGGAGCGCCAATGAGTTCGATCTCCCCCTGCCGGGAAAGCTCGGCAAAAGTCGTCTCGTCGCACAGGAGCGATTGGCCGGTGCGCAGGACGTACTCCGTCAAGCCCTTACCCAGGGTCCTGGGCGACGGCGGAGGATCATACTCATCGACAAAATAGGGGAAACTCAGCAGTCCACTGTCGGCATCGAAGGTGGCGATGTAAAAGTTTTTGGCAAACATCAATTCTCCCACAATCCGGTGCAGCGAGGCGTAGAGGTCCGGCAGGCTCGCGGCCGTGGCGGCCGTTTCCGCTATCCTATACAGCGCCGATTGCAGCGCCTGCGCCTGCCGGCGCTCCTCTTCGACACCCACGGCGGAAGCAAGAAGGCTCAGCACCCTTTTGTCATCCTCGCTGGGAACGTAGTCCCGGCCGAAGACGGCGCACAGCGAGCCGACCGCCTTTCCCGCAAAGGTGACAGCCTGGCCAACGTAGGTCTGCAACTGGTAGCGGCTGACGTTCGCATCTGTTTGCGCGTAGGGACTGTGCAAAAGATCGCGCACCAGCACGCTTCCGCCCTGTTTGATCACATCGTAGCAGATGTGGCCGGCGGGCTTGTCCGTTGCTTGGTAGTCCGGCGGAGCGTTCCATTGGCCAAGCGAACAAAGGAGCCCCTTCTCTAAGCGATTGTACAGAGCGCAATCGGCCTGCAAAATGCGACCGCACAAAGCGGTCAAGAGGTTGATGTTTTCGATGGGATCCACCCCAAGCTGCAAGAGGCCTTCATTGATGGCCGTCATTCGTTCCGTTCCTCGTTTGAAATCGGTGACGTCCACAATGACGCCTCGCAAGCCCCTTGCCTTGCCGTCGTGCATGATCGGGCTGGAATGCACCATGATCGGAAAGGTGCTTCCGTCCTTGCGCACGGCCGTATACTCATTTCCATCCCGTTTCTCCCCCTGCATGATTCGCAGAATGTTGTTCCTCGCCCTTTCCCGGTCCTCAGGAATCAGCATCTGATAAACGGTCAGGCCGCCCTCAAGTTCCTCACGCGAGTAGCCAAACAATTCCGAGCTCCGCCGGTTGGTAAAGGTAATATTGCCTTCGGTATCGATCTCAAAGACGATTTGCGGCAGAAAGTCGGCCAGCTCGCGGTATTTCTTTTCATTCTCCCGCAGCGCTTCCTCTTGCCGGCAACAAGCCCGAATCCGCTGTTGTCGCCAGAGCAGGCCGATGCCGGCCGAGGCAGCTAACAACAAGGCGGCAACCAGCAGGGCTACCATTCGTCCTTGTTGGCGCATGGGCGCATTGATTTCTTCCAGGTCCTTTTTGGCGATCAGAAACCAATCCGAGTTCGGCACCCGCCGCAGCGCCGCCAGCACTGGTACGCCGCGATAGTCGATTCCCTCGACAATGCCTTCCTGTCCGCCGGCAGCCATGACCTCCGGCATTTGTCTTGCCGTCAGAGGAAAACGAAGAGAAAGCGCAGCCTTTTCCCTATATCGAGCCTCGCTGAGGAACAGCGCGTGCTCCCCTTCCCGTCGAACCAAGAAAGTTTCGCCGGTGCGACCGGTACCGGGCCAAGAAAGTATCAGCGGATACAAGTAGTCGGCCAAATCGACTCTCAACAAAAGACATCCCATCGATGCCTGACTGTTTCCTCTCCGGCTTAGAATTGGCATCGCCAAGTCGAGATAGGCCGTCCCGGTCTGCGGATTCTGGCACATATCGGAGAAACTTGTGCGCTGAGTTTGCATCGCCTCGCGGGCGAGCCTTTGCTCGTTGTCACCAACCGGCTCTGCTTCTTTGCACTCTGCGACGCGCACCCTGCCGGCAGCATCGAGCAAGAAAATGCAGCCATAGTCATAATGCCGGTAGAGGGATGCCATCCACGTTTGGATACTCCTCTTGAGAACCGAGTCGGAGGGATTCCTCATGAAACGGATGAGGGATTCGGAAAAGAAAGAATTGTCGAAAATGAAACCAATGTCCCGCAAACGCTCCGAACGCCAGTCGGAAATTTCCCCTACCTTGAGATCAGCGATCGCAAAGAGCTCGCTTTCCACTCCCAACCTGATCTGCCGCGCCTGATGAGCGTGGTAATAATAACCCGTAATAATCATCCCCAAGGCTAACAGGAGCAAGACAGAAACAAAAATCCATCCATTTTCAAAATACGGACTTGGTCGGCTCATGAGTTTTCCTGTGCAGTTAGAGTCAAAGGCGGCAAAACCGTTGTCAGCAAGTAGCGGGCAGGCTCAAAGGGACCTGCGAGGATTACTACGCAAATGAGCAGAGACATCGCGGTAGTGTTGTCAGTTATGGGGAACAAATGTCAGCACGCTTTTTTGCCACAAAATTCGGCGCTGCATGAAGGACGATCAAAGTAGGCTATAGTAAAATGGCGTAACCGATCACAGCATGCGGTCACCCCAGCGTATGCAGGGGTCTCCTTCTGCCGTGTAACGGAAAGGAGATTCCTGCATTCGCAGGAATGACAGCCCTGGCAGGACACCCCGCGATGGGTTTCAGAATGGCTCGGCTAACACAGAGGGTGGCCAACTGCTGCTAATCAACCTAAATAATATACCATCAAACGACGAGATTTGGCAATACATTTATCGCAATGACTGATTAATTTGGCTAATATGTCAACAGGGAGACGACCGGGCATTCGATGTTGCACCCCATTCGATCCCACACGCATGCCCATGCTCGTGCTCGTACTCCTGCTCCTCCCACAGGAATCCACATAAACGAGTAGAAGCACGGCCGCTCCGGCTTGGCGCTTACTTTGCTTCGGCCGCTTCTACATCCTCCATCTCCGGCAAAAGACTGGGCGCCGGCGCTTTGCCGTTCCCTCCACTATCCAGCGCGTGCCGCACCATATGAAGCAGATCTTTGCCATGATACGGCTTTTGGATGAATCCGGCCAAACCCGTCTCGGCGATCTCTATGGCCTTGGCATTTTGACTAAACCCGGTGGACAATAGGCCTTTGATATTTGGGTTCAGCTTTTTCAGATACTCAAAAGCGTCCTTGCCACCCATTCGGGGCATCAACCAATCCAATATCACCAGATTCACTTCGTCCTTGTGCTGCTCAAATATCTCAATGGCTTGTATGCCGTCTTCTGCTAACAGCACGTGGTAGCCGTAGCTTTCCAGCAACTCCTTGCTAAACTCGCGAATGGATTCTTCATCATCGACTACCAGGATGACCTCATTTCCGCCCACGGGTTCTTCCAGATGGGTAATGGTCTGCGGCTCTTCCCGATCACAGATGGGCAAATACACCGTGAAAATGGAACCTTCGTTCAGCTCGCTATAGACGCGGATGAACCCGCCGTGATTCTTGACCACCCCGTAGACCATGGACAGGCCCAGCCCGGTGCCCTTGCCGTTCTGCTTGGTGGTAAAGAACGGCTCGAATATTCTCTGCAGGGTTTTCTTGTCCATGCCGATGCCGGTATCGGAGACTGACAACGTGACATAGGAGCCCGGCTTGGCGCCCAGATGCGGTCTCAAATTGTCATCCTGCAATTGCACCACGTTGGTTTCCACGGTCAATTTCCCGCCTTGGGGCATGGCGTCTCTGGCATTGACGCACAGGTTCATAACTACCTGCTGCAGTTGGCCGGAATCCGCCTCTACGGTGGGTAAAGGCTCACGAAAGTGGGTCTTGATCTCGATGAGCTTGTCAAAGGTGCTGCGAATGATTTGTAGTGTTTCAGAGGCGATTTTGTTGATGTTCACTGGGCAGACGATAGGCTTTCCGCCGCGCGCAAATGCCAATAATTGCCCAGTCAATTCCGAGGCCCTGCTGGCGCTTTTTTCGATGATGTCCACATAGGCAAAATGAGGATGATCCTTTCCAATCTTCATCTTCAGCAGAGAAGCGTACCCCATGACCGCTCCCAGAATGTTGTTGAAATCGTGGGCCACTCCGCCGGCCAAGGTTCCGATGCTGTCCAATTTCTGCGCTTGCCGAAGCTGCTCTTCCAGCTCCATCCGCTCCGTATTGTCAAACAGGTAACCCTTGATCGCCACCAAAGATTCATGACTGTCGAACGTCCCAATGACGTTACCGACGACATAGATGCTTTTTCCATCACGATGTTTGAGCTCCATCTGGTGATACAGAAGCTTTTTCTCGCGCCTTAGTAACGTTAAAAACGAGCGGAACGCTTCGACGTCAGGGAAAAAATCGGCGAGGTTTCCTTCATGCGCCTCCTGTGAATTGGAAAATCCCAAAAATCTCGCAAACGAAGGATTGCAGGCAATGATGCGGCCGCTGGGCTTGGCCAAAAAGTAACCGGCCAAATCCTCCTCAAAAAAGTGGCGATATCGCTCTTCGCTTTCAGAGAGTTTTTTCTGCGCTTGCACCTGCTTCGTCATGTCCCGGATCACCAAGACCACTCCATCGTTATGACCTCGCTGATCGCGTATGGGCGCTACGCTGCTATGAACTGGAATTTTCTTACCTCTTTTGGTGATCAAAATTTGATAGGTTTCGTCATCTTCCGAGCTTTTAATATGCGAAGGTTGTTGGTCTGCATCTTCATCGGCGTTAGGTTGACCGATCATGATGTTAAAAACCTGCTTCAAATCTTGGCCGAAGGCTTGCTTGCGCTTCCAGCCCGTCAGCCTTTCTGCCATAGGATTCATGAACCGGATCTTCCCTCTGGAATCCGTGGCCATAACGGCGTCACCGATGCTGCGCAAGGTAGTCGCCAGCCAACGCTCGCGCTGTTTCAACTTTTTTTCCAAACGATGCCGATAGAGCGCCATTTGGATGGTGGTATACAGCTCCCGTTCTTCAAATGGCTTGAGAATATAGCCAAAAGGCTCGGTCAGCTTGGCTCGCGTGATGGTTGGCTCGTCCGCATAGGCGGTCAGGTAGATGACCGGGATATCCATTTCGGAGCGAATGGCTTCCGCAGCCTTGACGCCGTCCATCTTGCCTCGCAGCATGATGTCCATGAGTACCAAGTCAGGCCGGGTTTTTCTGACCTTTTCGATGGCCTCCTCACCTGAGCTTGCCGTTCCTGCGACCAAATATCCGAGGGTCTTGATGCGCCTCTGAATGTCGAGAGACAGTATGCTTTCATCTTCCACGATTAATAGCCGTTTTTGTCCCATCTTCTCATTCCCTTCTCGTTTTATCGTGATGCATTAGCATTCACACTCAGACGAGACCTGCGGAGGTTACCCTTTAGGAGTATGGGGAACCGCCAATGCTCCGTTCCTACCTTGAGAAACCTCCGCAGATTCTAAGCATTCACTTACTGTAGATTGGCAAAATCGAAAACTAAAGCCGTAGGGTAACAGTTCAGCCCCTGTCAAAAATGAATGTCATTCCGACCGAAGGGAGGAATCTTTACAGCGGGAACTTGGACATTTAGCAGATATTTCGCTATACAGATTTCTCGCTCCGCTCGAAATGACAACGGACCTGAACTGTTACGCCGTAGGAGATGTCTCCAGACATCGAGCATTATTGCATATTGTGGTCGAACTCGGAGAGTTCTCCTACTATTGTGGTGAGAAAGAATTTGCCAAACTATAGTTAGTTATTAGACTCCGGCAGATTAACCTGCTGCTCGAGCAGCAACGCCCGCACTGTGGTTTCCCGCAGCCTCTTCTTCACTGTCCGTGCCAGAAGACGGCCCCTCGTGCGCCAGCGGCTGACAGCGCTGCAAAGCCTCAATCAGCTCTTTCTGATGGATCGGCTTGCTGATGTAATCATCCATCCCGGCGCGCAGGCACTTTTCCCGATCTCCCTGCATGGCGTTCGCCGTCATGGCGACGATACGCGGCCGGCGTTGCTTGGGCCATTTCTTACAAATCTGCCGGGTAGCCTCCAATCCATCCATCTCCGGCATTTGCACGTCCATCAGCACCACATCGTACTCTTGCCGGTGCAGCGCCTGAAGAACTTGGACGCCGTTTTCGGCCAGATCGGCGCGATAGCCCAGCTTTTCCAAAAACCGCAACGCCACCTTTTGATTGACGGCATTATCCTCGGCCAAGAGAATGCGCAGGGGCGGCAGCTCGGCAATCTGGTCGTCCAGAACCGGCGGGCTGACCTTTTTCGGCTTGCCCGGCAGACCGACAAAAATTCCCACCAAGATATCGAAAAGCCGGGATTGTTTGATGGGCTTGGTAAAAAAGCCGGCAAACTTGGCGGTGCGGCCTGGCGCATTCTCTTCCTTCTGGCCCGTAGAGGTGAGCATGACCAAGGGCAGGGTTTGCGGATCACGATATTTCTGAATCTCCGCGGCCAAGGTCATCCCATCCATTTCCGGCATTTGCATGTCCAAGATGGCGATGTCAAAATGATCGCCGCGGCGAATCCATTCCAAAGCCTCGGCGCCGGAGGCGGCCTCGGTGACCTGCATGCCCCAGGACCTTGCCTGGCGCGAAAGGATCAAGCGGTTGGTCGAATTGTCATCCACAACCAGCAAATGCTTTCCGGCTAATTGCGGCAAAGTGTCCGGCACGCTGACCGGAAATCGGTCTGCGGCAGATGCCGCCTTGATAGAAAAATGAAAAGTGGATCCCTGCCCGACTTGGCTCTCCGCCCAAATGGTCCCGCCCATAAGCTCGGCCAACCGTTTGCTGATGGCTAAGCCCAGGCCGGTGCCGCCAAACCTACGCGTCATGGACGAATCGACCTGGCTGAACATGCGAAACAAAAGACCCATCCGATCCTTGGGAATGCCGATGCCGGTATCCTTGACCGCAAACTGTATTTCGTAGCGGTCGTCGGGCAGCTTGACGGCGTTTACCGAAATCACAATCTCTCCTTGCAAGGTGAACTTGACGGCGTTACTCAGCAAGTTGTTGATGATCTGGCGCAGCCGGGTTACGTCGCCGAAGATGCCCTTGGGCACATTCGGCTCGATAACGTAAGCCAGTTCAAGCTTCTTGCCCAAGGCGTTGGCAGCATGCAAATCCACACATTCCTCAATACAGGCCTGCAAATCAAAAGGATGACTTTCCAACTCCAGCTTGCCGGACTCGATCTTGGAGAAATCCAAAATGTCGTTGATGACCGTCATCAATGCTTCCCCGCTGGAACGAATCGTCTCCACGTAATCCCGCTGTTCTTCTCCCAAATCGGTGTGCAAGAGCAGGCCGGTCATGCCCAAAACGGCGTTCATTGGCGTGCGGATTTCGTGGCTCATATTGGCCAGAAACTGGCTTTTTGCATAATTGGCAGCCTCGGCCGCCGTCGCCATTTGCTGAGCTTTCTCGATGGCCATTTCCAACTGATTGTTGGTAACGGCAAGCTCACGGTTTGCAGCTTC
>DYKH01000008.1:69121-77654 GCA_020722685.1 Caldithrix sp.
GCCTGTTTGCGCGCGGTGATGTCGCGGAAGATGCTGAGCATGAGCGTGCCCTGCTCGCCCAAGTCGATCATCGAATTGCCAAGCTCGACCTCGATGGTCTTGCCGGAACGCAAAGTGACCTGACGTTCCAAAAGGCTGTCGATCCTTTTCTCCTTGAACCGCGCTTGGTATTTTCGCAGGCTCTTTTCATGATCTTGCGGCGAAGCGTAGACAACGGTGAACGTCTGTCCTTCCAATTCTTCCTTTTGCATGCCGACCAGCTCGCAATAGGAGCGATTTACGGCCACGATAACGCCGTTCTCGTCGGTCAGACGCATGCCGTCGACCGAGCTATCCCAAACTGCGCGCAGACGCGCCTCAGATTCCAGAAGGGCGAACTCGGAACGCTTGCGCTCGGTAATGTCCCGAGTGACCCCGGCCACCCCAGTCACTTGTCCTTCTCGATCCATGATGGGAAACTTGGTGGTGGAAACCCAGCGAAATTCCCCATCGGCACGTCTGATTCTTTCCACTTTGTCGATGATAGAGCGGCCGGTCTGCATAATGTTTTGTTCGTCGGCGTAAGCCTCCGCGGCGTGCTCGGGGGTGAAAAAATCAAAATCGGATTTACCGATTGCTTCATCAGGGCTACGCAGGCCCAACACGAAAGCTTGTGCTTTGTTGATCCGGGTGAAACGCGAATTCTTGTCTTTAAAATAGACGGTGTCCGGTATGTTATCCATCAATAGATGCAACAATTTTCGCTCATAAGCTATGGCTTCTTCTGCCTGCTTGCGCTCGGTAATGTCACGAAATGCCAGCACCAAGCCGGTTATCCCGTCCTTATTTTTCATCGGCGTGGCATTGAAATCAATGGGTACTTCCGCGCCCGTTTTTGCGATCAGTGTCGCGCAACGCACGGAATCGCCAATTCCCATTAGCAGGGCGGCCGGCAGCAACAATTCTCCTTCCGCATCCACCGTGGTCGATTCTTGATGCGCAAGATGAAATACCTCCTGGATTCGTTTGCCCATAGCCTCATCAGGATTCCACCCCGTGATGGCGGCCGCAACGGGATTCATAAAAGTGACCAAGCCCGCCGGGTCCGTGGCAATCACCGCGTCGCCGATGCTATTAAGAATCGTGGCCAAACGTTGTTCGCTTTCCTTGAGCCGGCGATTCATTTTGTGGCGATACAAGGCCATTTCGATGGTCGTGTGCAGCTCCCGTTCCTCGAATGGCTTGAGGACGTAGCCAAACGGCTCCGTCAGCTTGGCCCGCTGCAAAGTCTTGTCATCGGCATAGGCTGTCAGATATATGACCGGCACCTCGAAGCGGTTCTTGATTTGCTCGGCGGCTTCGATGCCGGTCATTTCCCCGCGCAGCAGAATGTCCATCAACACCAGGTCCGGATGCAACTCCTCCGTTTTCTTGAGGGCGTCTTCCCCGGTGGTGCTGATGGCCAGCACCTCATAATCAAGGGCCCGCAACCGGTTTCGCAAATCCAGAGCGACAATATTTTCATCTTCAACGATTAGTATGCGCACCACATCCATCTGCGATGTTCCTTTAGTTATACCTACCGTTCGCGTTCTTGCCCGTCCCAATGATCCTTGCTACCCCGGCGTCGACCAAACATCGAAAAAACGTGTGGCCGGATCGACGCTTTGCAGCTATGACTTTCCATCCCGAGCCGGAAAAACGGCGACTGCCGTTCCTGCTTTGTTGTCTACCGTCAATTTTCTTTCGAGCTGGTCGGTCGGAGTGCTTACCAGTTGTAATCCCAAAGAATCCGTCTGCCTAGGCGCCATGAGCGTCTCTTTCCTCGAAAGGTTTGAGCACGTAGCCGAACGGCTCGGCGGTCTTGGCCCGTTGCAGCGTTTGCTCATCAAAGTTAGCGGAAAGATAACCGACCGGAAGATCGAACCGGGAATGCAGGAGGCCGGCGGTGTCGATGCCGCTCATCGCGCCGGCGAGCTTTATATCCATGAGCACCCAATCTGGCCGATCGGCGGCCACTCGCTTGGGAGTCTCTTCGCCGGAAGCAAGGATGGCCGGAACCCCGTATCCCAGCGAAAGCAGCATGCTTCGGAGATGAAGGGCGAGGATGGTCTCATCCTCAACAACGAGGATTTTAATTTTGCTTTCCGGTTCCTGCGGCTTCATTTGTCTCACTCGGAAAAACGATTCTGAATTCGGTTCCCAAAGCTCGGTCGACGGTTATGGTACCATCGATCTGGTCGCTGAGAGTGCAAACCAACTGTAAACCCAAAGAGTGTGTATTGCGAATGTCGACATCGACCGGCAAACCGATGCCATTGTCGCGCACCGATAGCAGCATGTGACGATCATCCGCCATGCGGACGGTGACGATGACCTCACCCTTTCTCCCATTAGGAAATGCGTGCTTGAGAGAGTTCGACACCAGCTCATTGACCATGAGGCCGCAGGGAATGGCTTTGTCGATACCCAAGGCGACGTTTTCGATGTTGGCTTTCATATCAATTCCGCTGGTGAGGGGCCAATATGAGCGAAAGAGTTCCGTCGTCAGGTTACGGATGTACCCGGCAAAATCGACCATGGCCAAGTCTTTTGACTGATACAGCTTTTCGTGGACGAGGGCCATGGATCGTACTCGATTCTGACTTTCCTTAAACATCTCCCGCGCTTGAGCGTCCACAATGTGCTCGGCCTGAAGATTCAGCAGGCTGCAAATGACCTGCAAATTGTTCTTCACCCGATGATGGATTTCTTTCAGCATGACTTCATTTTCTTTGAGAGCGGCGTTGATCTTTTCATCCGCCTTTTTGCGTACGACGGCATTGGCAAAAATGCCACCCACTATTTTAAGCAAGTCAATAATGACCTCAGACCACGTTTTGGGCATCCGCACCGAATCAAATCCGAGAAATCCCATCAGGGCCCCAGCATAAGCCATCGGTACGACGATCAGCGATTGGATGTCTTGCGCTTGCAATATCTCTTTCTCAACACTCGCCTCCGGAGGTAGTCCGGCAACCAAGGGGATATAAATGTGTTCCAATCGGTAAAGTTTTTCCATCCACCAGGGAATGATGGTGACGTCCAGATTCTGCAGGTTGTCGATTTGTGGAGTAATCCCCGTGTTGCACCACTCATGCGTATTGTTCATTATCTTTCCATCATCGGAGATCAGAAAAACATAACTGCGATCCACATTAGTGAATTCGCCAATCGCTTTCAAAGCCTGGTTTATGGCGCTGTCAATTTCCTTAGCATCAAGGTTGATAAAATTTGTCGAGATATTGGTGATGAGCTTTTCCAATTCAACTCGATACTTTAGTTCCTCCTCATTTCGTTTTCGCTCGGTGATGTCTTGCAGCATGCCAAGTGATCCGACAACTGATCCGTGCTCATCCTTTACCTGGATAGCTGCATCGTTCAGCCACTTTTCTTGCCCTTGCCGGGTCTTGATGTGATAGTCAACCCGCCAGCTTACTCCTTTTTCACTTCTCGCTTTGGCAACCGCCTCTTGGAGAGGCAAGCCCTGCAAATCGCCTAACAGAATGGTATCTAAAATCATCGAGTCAAACGTCTCACGAGTGAATTCTTGCTCGGCCCATCCTGTCATGGCCTGGATTCCGGCACCGATAAAGTCATAATTCCCAGAAATGTAGTTTAGATAATACGGAACCGCATCGGCAACTTCTATGGCTTCCCGGTACATCCTTTCGTGCGTTTTGATCTCTTCTTCGGCCCGTTTGCGCTCCATGATCTCCATCTTCAGCTCTCTGGTTCTTTCCTCCACCCGTGCCTCTAAGGTGCGGTTCAGATTCTCCAATTCTTGCTGCGCAGAAGTCAAGTTTTCGACCATTTTGTTGAAAGAGCGGGCCAACAGCCCCAATTCATCATTCGAGGTGACGTCGGCCCGCTGAGTCAAGTCGCCATTAGCGATACTCTCGGCGGTCTCGACCATACGTGTCAAAGATCGGGTTAGCACGGTGCTCATCGCCATCACCGCAGTCATGCCGATGACAAGAATGATCAGGCTAATGAACGCCGAAACCTTCTTGATGCTGACGAGCTCGGAGTTCAAGGCTGTCAATGAGAGTCCCAATTCGAGTTGCCCAATGACATGGCCGTTGTGTGAGATGGGGGCCTTGAAGGCATAAACCAAGTTGTTGAGGCTTGTATGAGGTGTTCTTTTCGCGATGTCGCTTCTCGTCGGCACCGCGCTTCCATTCTCGAACGAAGCAACAATATGCCCCATTTCATCGAGTACGAACAGGTAGGCCAGGTCCTCATTTTGTTTGGCGCTCTTGATCACTTCATCGATGCTCTCGTGATCCCCAAAAAGCAGGGCCGGACTAATACTAAATGCACTCATCTCGGCAATGCTCTTTGCTTTGGCAGCAATGGCCGCCTTGGCCTGTTTTTCCAGTCTGGCAGGAAAATAGACAAAGATGAAAAGAGAAATCGCCGCGATTAAGAACGTGATCACCGCGGCCAGTTTGAGCCTGATAGGCAAAGACCTTTGCCCTACAAGATAATTGAAAAACGCTGCTTTCATTCCGTCTCCTCCCCTCAATTGATGATCTTGGCCAGCTTTAATAGCTTGGAGCTAAAATCGATGCCTTCGGCTTTAGCAGCTGCCAGATTGATCAAGATTTGTGGATTTCCACCTTTCATCCCAATTCCTATCGCCACTCCTGAATCCACGTACTCCGGCACCCCGGTGATCGTCGTTACACTCTTTGCCCTGCTTGCCTCGGTCAGACTCTTCAAGCTCAGCGCGCGTACCGGCGCCACATATAGAATATCGATCTTGTTTTTCGCAATGACCGCTTCCAGATCAAGATCGCCGCTCATGTCCAGCAGACAAAAGCTTATCGGCAGATTGTCAATACTCTTCACCGGGTACTCATTCATCACACTTACCAGATCGTTTTTGACGTGATTGGACGTCTTAAATTTCGCCTGATACACGATGCCAATGACCACGGCCTCGCCCATGCGCGGTTTCAGGTTTCGGTCAAAAGACAAAATCTTTAGAAAAAGCGGATACTGGATGCTGACCGGCACGGCGATTTCCTGAGCCTGTAGGCTTTCCCCACAGACCAGAAAAGAGATTATAAAGGCGACCGTTCTTATTGGCACGGAGAAAAATTTCTTAATCATTCTGTTACCGAAACGTTCGACTTGCGTCTGCTCAGGCACGGCCGCAGAACTCTAAAATCCGTAATCTAAGCGGATCGAATAATTTCGCCCATTTTGTCGGAAGCTACGCTGCCGGTATTCATAGCCGCCGGGCGTCGAGTAGGCGACGTCAAATAGATTGAAAATCTTCATGGAGAAGCGTACACGATTCCATAGATTGGAGGTGTAGATGTTGGCGTTGACTAACAAATACGGGGCCGTTCGGGTTCCGAAAACAGTCTTTCGCTCTGATTCATAAAGCAGCTCCAAGGCTGCGTGCATGCGCCGCAACATATGCAGAGCCAATCCACCTTTCAGAATGTGGGAAGGTGAATTGGTGAGCTTTTGCGAGGTCACACCATCTTGGGTGTCTTGGTAGCTATAATTGCCATACGCACGGACGCCCAAAGGTAGCTCCGCATTCAGCTCCATTTCGACGCCTTTGGCTTTAGCGCGACTCACGTTGCGAAACTGAGTGAGGGAATCGGTCGGGTCGACGACCGAGTCGATCAAATTCCTCATGCCATAGCTGTACAAGGAAATGATTCCGTAAAGATTGTCGTGCAAGCGCTGTTCCCAAATCACCTCTGCAGTGCGCATCTTTTCCGGCTTTAACCAGGGATTTGCTTTGGCGATACCGACATCTTCGTAATGGACTTCGTAAGCGTTCGCCGCCCGAAATGCTCCGCCGAAGAGAAGCTTCAGTGTGCTGCCCTTAAAGGGATTGTAGATGATCGCCGCGCGAGGCGTGACGGATCTGCCGGCGGTAGAATAGTCGTCCTGTCGCGCCCCAACGGTGAAGGACAAGTTTTCAGTTAGCTGAAGCTCATCCTGCAAATAGAAGGAGTAGAGGTAGAATGGAAAACTACCGTCGAAATAAGTCTCAAACTCATCCCACTGCCGATACTCCACCTGATAGTTGTTTTGATACTCAACGCCGCAGGTCAGCCGGTTGCCTGCACGCAGGTCCCAACAGAACTGGAACTCGCCCCCAAACCATTTGCCGATGTTGGCATCGTGTTCGGCGGCCTCTTCGTAAGGATAGTCGCCGCCATAGCGGTATCGATCGAGGTAAGCCCTGGCATGGAAGCTTTTGTCCAGGCCGATGTTGCTTTCGTATTTGCCTTCAATGAAACTGGTTTCATCGAACGCCTTTGCAACCTTATCATTGAAAATCATTTCCCATGCGCCCGTGGGCATGCCATATTCGCGGAACGATTCAAATCCTTGCAGGCTGAGCTTTTTGTAGGAGATCGTAGTCAACAGGCCATAGTATCGCTCCCAGTCGAGATGATCGGCGATCCCATAGTTGGTGGCCGGGTCGTCATATTCCTGGAAGTACAGATCCTGGCCCTGGGTCTCTGTCCACTTTCCGGACAGAGTCCAATCTATGCCGTTTCGCGCCCTTTTACCAATGGCTGCGGTTCCTTGGCGCAGCCCATAACTACCCGTTTCCACGGAAAAGCGAGCCCCGTTGATGGCCTCCCCGCTCTTGGTAATGATGTTGATGACCGTGAACATAGCGCCCGTGCCATACAACGCGGAACCTGGACCACGTACTATTTCGATTCGATCTACGATATTAAAGTCCAAAGCCAAGTCGGTTCCTACGGCGGCGGAGCCGTAGAAATTTTCATTCGTGGTGTGGCCGTTCAGCAGCAGGAGAACGCGGTTGTTATAATCCGTAGGACGGGCAAAGCCGCGAACCCCCAAGTACACGTAATGGCGATCGTTGCTGGTATAGAAGCCGCGAACACTCATTAGTACTTCATCGAGTGTGCGATAGCCATAGCGCTGGATATCGTCGGCGGAGACAATCGTTATGGAAGCCGGGGCGTCGCTGGCGTATTGACTGTACTTTGCCGCGGTGCTGACTTGAATCTTGAGAAGCGAGTCAAGGGAGATTTCCTGCAGGTCCTGCTCTCGCTCCCCAGCTTGCGCCTCCATGAGGTTGACATGGATGCAAGCCCAGTGAATTATGATCATAAAAGTTAGTCGTTTCATATCGACCTTTTGTAATCCACTACGGGGTGTCCTGCCAGTGCTGTCATTCGTATATTAAAAGTGTCTTTCCCGCGGATGCAGGCATCTCCTTTCCAGTGCGCGGCAAAGGGAATCCCTTGCATACGCAGGGGCTGTAATCGGTCACTACCCTTTGGGTAGTCGTTAAAAGCTCGCCATTTCCATAGGAGCATAGCATCTCGCAAAGAGGTCATGGCAACGAGGACCAAGTTACAGGCTTGACTTAAAACGACTGGCCGCTGAGTGGTCCGCCGTAAAAAGCGCCCGCCATTCGTCCGCAGGGAAGAGTGTACCACCTCCTATTCTATCGAGCCGTGCCAGCTCACCGCCGGTCGTTGCCTCGCCTCGAAAAGGCTCGCTTGGCCGGGCGCCTGGCTGTCGACGGCCCTACCGGTATTGCTCGTGGCCCTTCTCTGCCCTGGTCGGCGACATCTATGGCCTTGCCGGTTCCTGTTTAAGGCAAGATCGTTTGCAGTACCGGATGCCCCCAAAACCCGTTCTTCACGTTGAAGACTCTTTAGGCCATGACCTGTTCCGAAAAAGTCCACAGAGCGCTCACCAAGCGCTCGACTTGGCGATCAAGCTCTGGGTAAGCCGCTTCTACTTCGCGCAGCGATTTTTCCCGCGCCGCCATCTCCATTTTGAGAGCGGCATCAAAGGCATCCTTGGCGAAAAAATTGCTGATAGCTCCTTTTAGAGTATGAGCAGCAATTTCCAGCTTTTGCATGTCGCCAAGCCTCATGGCCTCCCGAATTTCACCAAGCAATTTGGCGGATTCGTCAAAAAACAGGGCGGAAATTTCCCTAAAGAGCTCCATATCGTCGTCAACGCGGGATAATGCGGTTTTTTGATCAAACACTTGGTTGGGCATCTCCACCTCCACCTCTTCCTTCCACACATAGTTCTTTCCCCATAAACGTTAAACAGTACAAATGCTGGATGCAAATAGCATTCCGTAATAAGGAGCGGTGATGCGAAAAAAGTGTTCCTTCGCTGACACGGAGGATTTTTTGTGCGCTTCTTCTTCGGTGAAACCCACCGCATCAACAAGCTTGTTCAGCATTTGTAACGACAGCATAGTCGTCAACTTTTTGTGCATATCGCAGTTTCTATACACAATATATAGTCGAAATGTTGGCTTTCTACCTGATGAACGTCTATTCCAACAGGGGAAAGCATGGGGACGGCGTTTCGCTTCCTACTCGGCCAATGTCGAATCGCCGGGCGCCGGATTCGGCGCCTTTCCTG
This sequence comes from Caldithrix sp., assembly GCA_020722685.1. Next base: position 77,546 of record DYKH01000008.1, read on the forward strand.
CGCATTGTTTTGTGGCTAATGTGGGACAGACATTGGAGCTGATTCACCGCCCATGCCACATGTAATAACTCACTTATAGGGCGCAAGTGAAACAATCTCCTTCCCGGAC
>DYKH01000358.1 GCA_020722685.1 Caldithrix sp.
CCACCAGAGAAGACCATAGGGAAGGATGTACTTTTGGGCCATGGCCTCCGCCCCGGTGTGGGAATGGCCATGGGTTTCCGTGGACGCGTGGGCGTTGACAAATGAGTCCATCAGGCAGGATCGGTGTACGTTGATGCGCATGGGAAAAAAGAGTATGGATCCGACTATTCCGATCCCTAAGAGTATCGTCATTCTGGTCATGGTTTTGCTTCTCATTTTCAATTGGCCTTCCAATAGCAATCACCATGCCGTCAATGTTATCGCCTGTTCAACAGCCTTGAATTCAAGCTGTTAAGGCTTCGCTTTTCTCGAAACGGATTTGTTTGGATAACAGAGTGTGGAGAATAGTCAACAGTTTTGTGGAATATACTGCAGGACTGCGAATGATCGGCTGGGAGGAAATGGAAAATCAATCAACTGTGTGCTTTTGTGGAAGAGGAGGGCTTGGGGAAAAGGCAGCTAAGATGTCGAGCTTTAGGAGTTGGGAACGGCGGGGGCGTGCGTTGCGGGGATCGGTATCCTTATGATGCGGCATCTAAGAGAATCCTCCGGAGCAAATCAACTCTATATGAAACGATGGATGATCATGCCCACGGCCGAGGTTAACCTATCGGGTGCGCCACTTTGAACAGGAACAAGTTGCCGGCTGCCTGATGTGCTAAGCAGCTTCTTTTGATGGCGCAGTCTTCAAATAGTCGATGATTTCCTCACTGACTCGCTCAATTTCAGTCAGGTAGCTGCTGGCCATTGCTTGGTAGGCTTCCGGCGTGTAGCGATCTCGCGCGGCGGCAAGTATGGGCTGAAAGCGCAATATGTACTCTTGCGCGGATTGAAGCTCCACATCATTCTTGATCATCTTCGATTACCTCTATGATAACGTTGCCGGGTAGCTTTGAATTGTCATCCTACGATCTGTAGACGCCAGCCTCGCTTGGCAGTCACTCTCTGGAAATGGCAAGCTTTTTCATTCGATAGATGAGCACATGACGGGGAATGTCAAGCTGCTTGGCCGCTTTGGACTGGTTCCAGTTGTTGGCGTTCAAAGCCGAGAGAATGGCCTGGCGCTCGATGTCCGCAAGAGAGGCCGGCCCATCTTCTGGTTGATGCGGCTCCTCGTCTCGTGCAGCCGGCAAATACAGGCAATCGCTGGTGAGTTGTTTTCCCGAGCAGAAAACCACCGCCCGCTGAATGACGTTTTCCAGCTCGCGAATGTTACCGGGCCAATCATAATCTATCAATTTTTGCATTGCCCGGGGCTGGATGAGAATATCTCGCCCTGCGTGCTTGTGCACAAAATGCGCCGCCAGCAGGGGAATATCATCCTTTCGCCGGCGCAAGGGTGGAATGATTAGCGGGATGACATTCAGGCGATAATACAAGTCTTCGCGGAAGCTTCCCTGCCGGACCAATTCCAACAAATCCTTGTTAGTGGCGGCGATGATGCGCACGTCCACAAAAATGGGATGCAGGCCGCCGACCCGCTCGATCTCATGTTCCTGCAGGACACGCAACAGCTTGGCCTGCAAATCCGGTTTCAAATCGCCTACTTCGTCAAGGAGAATGGTGCCTTCATGAGCCAGCTCGAACTTGCCTGGCTTTTCTTTGATTGCGCCGGTGAAAGCTCCTTTTTCATGGCCGAAAAGCTCACTCTCGATCAAAGAGTCCGGGATGGAAGGGCAATTGACGGCGACAAACGGTTTTTCGCGGCGGGAAGAGTTGTGGTGGATGGCGCGCGCCAGCAGCTCTTTGCCGGTGCCGCTTTCTCCCATCAGAAGCACCCCGGCATTACTGTGCGCGGCTTTGCCGGCCAATTGCAGAAGCTCCATCATGTCTTTGTTTTGGGTGATGATGTTCCCAAAGCGGTATTTCTCCGCCAGCTCTTGCTGTAGACGCAGATTGTCCGTTTCCAGCTCTCGCATGCGGAGAGCTTTTTCCATGGCGAAACGCAATTGTTCTTTAGCGAATGGCTTGGTCAAATAATCGTTTGCTCCTTTTTGACAAGCCTCGACCGCGCTTTCCACCGTGCCGTAGGCGGTGATGAGAATGACGATGGTTTCAGTATCCGTGGACCGGATTTGCCGCATTACTTCCATGCCGCTCATATCCGGCATCTGCAAGTCGAGCAGTACCAGATCAAAGGACTTGCTTCGGAATACTTTTAGTCCTTCAGTGCCCGTGTTGGCAGTGGTGACCGCAAATCCCATGCTTTGAAGCTGATGTGAAACCACGGCGCTGAGACTGAGGTCATCATCGATGAGTAGAATTCGTAGCTGTCGCGTTTTCATTTGCTATGGGAAACTCCATAATAATGACTGCACCGCCCGCCTTTCTGTTCTCGGCGCGGATGCGGCCTTTGTGGCCTTCCACAATTCGCTTGGTAATTGCCAGGCCCAGGCCGGTGCCGTCCTCCTTGGTCGTGAAAAAGGGTTCAAACAGGTGTTGCATTGCTTCTTCAGTTATGCCCGGGCCCCGATCCTGAATGCTTATGAGAATTTTGCGATCGGTTTGCCGGGCGGCGATCTCAATGACCTCACCCGGCGGATTGACTTGTATGGCGTTCAGCAGCACATTGAGAATAGCCTGGCGGATTTGCCCTTCCTGACAAAATAGCTGCATGTTACGAGGCACGTCAACTTTTGCGCGGAGATTCTTTTTTCGTAGTTCCGGCCCCAGCAGGGCAAGCACGGAATCTAACATTTTGTCTACGGCAACGTCCACATTGTGTGAGCTTTTGGGCTTTGCATAAGTAAGGTAATTCGCCACCACCACATCCAATCGCTGCGTCTCTTTGAGGAGAATGTCTACAAACTTGTCCAGATTGGCATTCTTTGTTTCGTCGCGCAGGATCTCGGCGACGCCGCGAATGGAGCCCAAAGGATTGCGCACCTCGTGAGCCAAGCTGGCGGTCAGCTCACCTAAAGTCGATAATCGCTCGGCCGTGCGCAATTGGCCTTCGATCACGGCCAGTTCTTCTGTCTTCCTATGCAAATTCTCCAGCGACTCTTGAAGCTGAAGCGAAGCTTGTTGAAATCGGTTTCGTTCTGCTCTCTCCCTTTCCCACAAATAGCCCGTCAAGCCGCCGAGGATGTTGAAGAGCACCATCATCAGGAAGCGGCCGAGATTCATGAAAAAGCCGCCGCCCCACTGAAACATGACGTGCGGCAGGTAGAGCACGGTGACAATGGCGGCGGACGCCAACCCGCCCTTTAAGCCGAAACCAAAAGCCGCCAAAATGATGGGTATGAAGTACAGAACCTGATAAAGCTCGTGCAGCGGATGAATGGCTATCGGCGTGGAGTAGTGAAAAACCGTAAAAAGCACGATCAATCCGACTATGGAAATTTTAAGCTTTTTCAGCGTCGTAGTCCCTCTCCGATGGTTGTTCCGATCATTCCGGCGCCGCCTTTGATATCCGTCTCTTTGCGTGCCCCTTCGGGTTTGGATGTCGGCGGATCAAATCTTAGCAAGCGATCACAGGGTGAAAAAATAGTAAATTTGGGGCTCTTCCGGAAAATGCGCACCTGTTATTCACTTTCTCTCGGTGTCGGAGTAGCCTTCATGCAAATATCAAGCATTAAAACTCAAAATGACATATCAAAATCCAAAATGTGCCTGGCAGAAGTGGCC
>DYKH01000085.1 GCA_020722685.1 Caldithrix sp.
TCTTATGGTCTGGGCAGGGAACACCGCGTTGTTGAACTCGAAGTCGAAGGTCTCGTAACTTGTTTTCCTGGCGAGTTCATGACGACGTTGGATGACCTCCTAGGCTGTCTTTGCCTTCATGCCCTGCCGGTGTTCATTCTTGTTCCCCGCGACAAGATCCTTGATTTCCTCAGCGCAGGGGACAAGGTACTCAAACGCCAGCTGCGGTTTTCGATTGGCAGGCAAGATCGTCGAGAGAATGGCAAGGGTCGCCGCGAAATCCAAATAGGTAGGGAATGAAAGCTTTTCGAGGCAATTGACGTAATGAATGAAGGTCTTTTTGTCCAAGCCAGGACAACAGTAATAGCACGATACGAATCGCCAGCTTTGTAATGTACGAGAATTTGATACAGCAGTTCTTCGATCATCCTTTAGTACCCCATAATCCCTCCGTGTCCTTTCGGAACGGAGGATAGTGTACCCTAAGGGAGGAGGTCCGTTTATCGTGACCCTGCTGGTCCGTTTATCGTGACCCTAGACCGCGATCTTTAGTCCAATTATCATGACCCTAGAAGACTTAAACTAGGGGAATATCGTGACCCCCCTACAGCATGCTGCAGAAGGATCGGATATGATTCCTCATTATGCAATACATCGGGCTGCGGACCTTCAATTGCAGAATGCGTGCCTCTATTGTGAGAAAGTATTCAGGAGCGTATAAAAACCTACACAACAAGGCGGTATATTTATGCAGTCAGCAAGAATAGCTAGTTCTCTATCGCATCTCTCTCCATATCAAACAAAACGCGACCATCTTCTCGTAGGAATCATGTCGGGCACTTCTTTTGACGGCATAGATGCAGTGCTCGTGCGTTGTACCACTGATGCAGATGGGCGCATCGAGTCGCTCGCAATGGAAGGGCACTATTCTCTTGCGTATTCTGGAGAACTCCAGAAGCGGCTGTTTGCACTTTGTTCAGTCGACACTGCTCGCATTGATGAGCTCGTCTATGCTCACGCAGCGCTCGCAGAATGGTATGCGTATGCAGTGAAAGGGCTCCTCGATACATCCGGCCGAAATCCATTGGATGTAGACGCCATCTGTCTCCATGGCCAGACGGTGTGGCATGCGCCTTTGGCTCGAACATTTCCTGGGCCGTTGGGGCAGTCGATCGCCGCGCGCGGAACTCTGCAGATAGGTTCTGCTCCCTTCTTGCATGAACGCACCGGTATTCCTGTCATGTATGACTTTCGGTCGCGAGATATGGCCGCAGGTGGCGAGGGTGCTCCCCTTGCGCCTTTTGTAGATGCGCTTCTGTTCGGAAGCCCGGGAAAGGGGCGTGTTGTCCAGAACATTGGCGGAATCGGAAATGCAACAGTTATTCCGCCAGGTGCAGGCAACGATTCCGTAATTGCCTTCGATACCGGCCCAGGGAACATGATAATCGATGCACTTGCCGTGCGATTCACGAATGGATTGCTCACGTATGACAGGGATGGAATGCTCGCTGCCCGTGGTCATGTGCATGATGAGTTGCTCGATCCGTTCCTTAAGGACCCTTATTTTTCCCGCAAGCCTCCAAAGAGCACTGGTCGCGAAGTGTATGGAGTAGCATTTGTGGATACATTTGTAGAGCGTGGAAAGTCGCTGGGTCTCTCAGACAACGATATTATCGCTACGGCCACTGCATTTACCGCTGAGACCATTGTGCGGGCTTACCGGGATTTTGTTTTCCCCCTGGCACACATCGACGATGTCGTTATTGGCGGAGGAGGAGCACTCAATCCCACCCTCATGGCGATGATTCGTCAGCGGCTGGCAGCGCACATTTCGCTAAAAACTACGGCAGATTTTGGCATTCCGGTTCTTGCGCGTGAAGCCATTGCATTCGCAGTGCTGGGGCACGAGGCACTTATGGGCCACTCATCCAATCTGCCTGCAGTTACAGGTGCCTCGCATGAGGCGATTTTAGGATGCATTACGCTATAAATTTTTTTCAAATTGTGCGAATTGCCTCTGGCGCGATGATAAGAACTGTATTAAAATATTTTTTCGAAAATGTAATTCACATACAGGAGGTGTGTATGAAACGATTCCTCGCTGTCGGGCTTGCTCTCATCATGATAGCAGGTGCGATCCCTACAGCATTCGCTGCCGGAGAAGAGAAGGTCCTCACGATCGGCGTAGATCAGGAAGCTATCGGTCTGGACCCACATATCGTCACTTCATTTTCTTCACATCGCCGCGTGGACCTGCTCTACAACAAGCTGGTACGTCACGACGAAAACCTCAAGATTGTTCCAGATCTTGCTGAGTCCTGGGAAGTTCCCGATAATACAACGTACATCTTTAATCTTCGCAAGGGTGTGAAGTTTCACGATGGATCGGAAATGACCGCGCAAGATGTGGAATTTTCGCTCAATCGGATTTTGGACCCCAAAACCGCTGCGCCCGGACGCTCCTATATCTCTTCTATTAAATCTATTGAAGTGTTGGGACCCTACAAGGTCAAAGTGACCCTGTCGGCGCCGCTTGCTTCTTTCCTGGAAGGGCTCACAAGCAATAACTGCGCGATTGTATCCAAGGCAGCGGTCGCGAAATATGGGAATCTCCAAAAAGTGGAAGCCGGAACGGGGCCGTTCATGCTCAAAGAATGGATTCCCGACAATTCCATGACTTTGGTAAAAAACCCCAGCTATTTTGAAAAGGGTTTGCCATATCTCGACAAAGTCATATTCCGTGTCATTCCAGAGCAGGCCTCCTTGCTCGCGGGCATAAAGGCTGGAACACTCGACATGGCGCAGATCAATGATGCCAGCACCATTCTGCTTGCAAAGAAAGATAGCAAGATCGTTGTCATGCAAAAACCAGGAATCAATGTGCGCACTTTTGGATTCAATGTTACACGCAAACCTTTCGATGATGTCCGTGTGCGACAGGCGCTCTCGCTTGCAATTGACCGCAGCGAAATCGTGGCCGTGGCGGAATTCGGCATGGCGCAGCCGACTGGTCCCATTCCGGCAGGTGCAACGCAGTGGGCTTTGCCGCTGAGCAAACTTCCATACTACACGCCGGATTATGCAAAGGCAAAATCGCTGCTTGCAGAAGCAGGTTTCCCGAATGGATTCAGCTTCAAGATTGTGTGTTCGAATTCTTTCGAGGGGGGTCTGTCCGTTGCCCAAGTTGTTCAAAATCAGCTGAAGAAAATTGGCGTGAATGCCGACCTCGAAGTCGTAGAATGGGGAATGTACATCGATCGATGGGTCAAGCGCGATTTTGATTCGATGGTCGAGCTTCGTGGCGGTTCTGGCGAGCCCGATCGTTTCCTCTATCGCACGATCTACTCAACGGGAGGCGTGAACAACTTCCTGTTCAAGGATGCCGACGTGGATCGTCTTTTGGATAAAGGTCGTGTACTGACCAGCTATGGCGAGCGCAAACCTGTGTACGATCAACTGCAGGTGATGCTCGCCGAGAAAGCGCCCATCATTTTCCTCTATTGTCCATTTGAGACACACGTCGTGAATAAAGCGGTAAAGGGCTTCAAGCAGATCGGAGATGGAAGCATCTACTATTTGGTTCAAACACAGAAATGATGTGATCAGAACTGATAAAGAAGCATCATAGCACAGCAGAATCGCCGGCGTTGCCGGCGATTCTTTCATAATTCGCAAGGATGAATACCGATGGGTCGCTATATTTTTAGAAGGCTACTTTCGCTCATACCTGTTCTTCTTGGTGTTTCTGTAATTGTGTTTTTTCTCGTGCGATTGATACCTGGATCAGCGTTGCAGATGTATCTCGGGACTCAGGTCGAGGCAACTCCTTCCCAGATGGTAGAATTGCGCCGCATTTTTGGCGAGGATAAGCCGGTTGCCGTGCTCTATGTCGAATGGCTGAAGCGAATGCTGCAGGGGGATTTAGGTTATTCGCTCAGAACTGGGCGCGAGGTCCTACCCGATATTTTGCAAAGACTTCCCTTGAGCATAGAACTGACATTCTACGCACTCTTCCTTTCCCTGATCATTGGGATTCCGCTCGGTATTTTTTCTGCACTGAAACATGACCCAATTTCTGATGTATCGATACGCATCACAGGCTTGCTCGGCCTTTCTTTGCCACAGTTTTGGCTTGCATCGCTCATGGTGATCGCTTTTTCCGGCCTTCATGGTTGGATACCCATGGGCAATTATGTGAGCCTTTTTCAGGCACCCCTCGATAATTTACGCATGCTTTTTTTCCCCTCGCTCGCCATTGGTATTGGTCTGGCTGCGGTTATCATGAGGTACACACGCAATAGCATGCTCGAAGTGCTCCAAATGGATTATATACGGACAGCGCAGGCCAAAGGACTCGCAAAGCGCATAGTAATTGTTCGCCACGCGCTTAAAAATGCAATTCTCCCGGTGATCACGGTTGCTGGCTTTAATACTGGTTATCTTCTTGGGGGTGCGATTGTCATAGAGGAGGTATTTGCGCTACCGGGCATGGGGAGACTCGCACTCTACGCAATCTATCAGAGAGATTATTCACTCATACAGGGCATTGTGCTCGTAATTGCTGCGCTCTTTGTCCTTGTGAATCTTGCCACCGACCTCATCTATGCGGCAGTGGATCCCAGGATTCGACTCGAAACACAGGAGGTGTGATACATGGCGCGGCTCTTGAAAAACCCTATTGCACTTGTCGGGCTTGTCATCATAGTTGTGTATCTGCTCATTGTGATTGTTTCGCAATTCTGGCTGCCTTTTGATCCTCTGCAGATGGATGTAGCGCATATTCTCGAATCTCCTACATTCAGCACAGGGCATTTGTTCGGCACCGACGAATTTGGGCGCGATATTTTGAGCAGAATTATGAAAGGTACAGGCATTTCGCTTCTGATTGCAGTGCTGGCGACCTCAATAGGAGCCACTATCGGGACATTCATGGGTGTGTGGGCGGGATTTCTTGGTGGAGCATGGGATCACTGGATCATGCGACTCGCCGATGTGCTTTTTTCATTCCCATCGCTTTTGCTTGCTATTTTTGTTATGGCTATCCTTGGCGAAAATACCTACAACGTGATCATCGCGGTTTCGATAGTGTACATTCCTCAATTCGCCAGGGTGAGTCGCGGTGCAGTACTAGCCATAAAAAATAATGAATTTGTGAGGGCTGCTTTTTCGAGTGGAGCAGATAAGCGTTTTGTACTCTTGCGACATCTATTGCCCAATATAATGATGCCTATCATCGTGCAGAGCTCTCTTTCTCTAAGTGTGGCCATTCTGCTCGAGTCGGCGCTGAGTTTTCTCGGCCTCGGCGTACAGCCTCCGCATCCATCATGGGGAAATATGCTGAGCAGCGCACGAAAAGTGATGATGTTGGCGCCATGGACAGCGATCTATCCTGGACTCGCAATTATGGGTCTCGTGCTTGGGTTCAATCTGCTTGGCGATGGGCTGCGCGATATCCTCGATCCGCGTCTACGGAACATAAAGTAGGGGGTAGCACATGATGTTTGGAACAGAGCCCATCCTCAGCGTTCGCAATCTCAGCACACACTTCGTCTCATCCTCTGGGACAGTCAAAGCAGTAGATGGCGTATCCTTCAATGTGCACAAAGGGGAGATATTCGGAATTGTTGGCGAATCAGGATCAGGCAAGAGCGTCACCAATCTTTCAATATTACGCCTCATACCCACACCTCCAGGGCAGATCGCAGAAGGAGAGGTTCTGCTCCATGGCAAGAATCTCCTGGCAGCGAACGAACAGGAATTGCAGATGGTGCGGGGTGGTAATATTTCAATGATTTTTCAGGATCCCATGACTTCGCTCAACCCGCTTTTGCGGGTGTCTCTCCAGATTGTGGAAGCACTTGAACTGCATCATGGTCTCTCGCGCAAAGAGGCCGAAAAAAAAGCGGTGGAATTATTGAAAGCGGTTGGCATACCCGATGCGGAACGCAGGGCGCGCGAATATCCTCACCAGTTTTCTGGTGGAATGCGACAGCGCGTCATGATTGCCATGGCGATTGGATGTAATCCCGATCTTCTCATTGCAGACGAGCCGACCACTGCGCTCGATGTCACCATTCAGGCGCAAATTCTTGATCTTATACGGCGTCTCTCAGAAACACGCACCATGTCAGTCATTCTTGTAACACATGATTTGGGCGTCGTCGCAGGCATGTGCGATACTGTAGCCGTAATGTATGCCGGCAAGATTGTCGAGCAAGCTTCGGTCGACCCTCTTTTCCACGAGCCCAAGCACCCATATACCCAAGGGCTGCTTGCATCGGTGCCGCGCATCGACAGCGCATGGACCGAACGGCTGTATTCCATCCCCGGAGCACCGCCCAGCCTTATGGACTTGCCTTCTGGCTGTGCTTTTGTTCCCCGCTGTGAGCATGCCATGCCCATCTGTTCAAAGTCGTTCCCACCTCAGATCGAGATGGATGATGGAGCAGGCGGCACGCGGAGAGTCCGTTGCTGGCTCCACGCGAACGACACTGCAGGAGTACAGCCATGAGCACCCAACACCCCTTGCTGGAAGTAAAGAATCTCAAGGTGTATTTCCCTATAGAGAAAGGGATTATAATTCGAAAACGCATTGGGTGGCTCAAAGCCGTCGACGATGTGAGTTTTTTAGTGCAACAGGGAGAGGCGGTCGGGCTAGTCGGTGAATCAGGTTGTGGTAAATCGACAACCGCGCTTTCCATTGCGCATTTGCAGCGCATTACAAGCGGCCAGATACTCTTTGAAGGCAAGAACCTGAGTGGACTTTCACCAAAAGAATTGTACGCCGAGCGACGGAATTTCCAGATGGTGTTCCAGGATCCATATTCATCACTTGACCCACGCATGACCGCATTCGATTCTATCGCTGAGCCGCTTAGAATTCAGAAGCGGCGGGGTTCACTGCAGCTCAGCGAAGAGGATATCCGCGCAAAGGTGCTCGATCTGATGGATAAAGTAGGACTATCCCGAACATTTGCTCACCGCTATCCGCACGAATTTTCTGGTGGCCAGCGTCAACGCATAGGTATTGCCAGAGCCTTAGCGCTCTCGCCAAAACTTGTCATTGCGGATGAGCCTGTGAGCGCATTGGATGTTTCGATTCAGTCGCAGATACTCAACCTCATGAAAGATCTGCAGAAAGAGCTCGGCCTCACATACCTCTTCATCGCGCATAATCTTGCTATCGTTGAGTATTTCTGCAGCAGAATTATAGTCATGTATCTTGGCACTATCGCCGAAATTGCGCCTTCAGAATTATTGTATCGGGATCCCTTGCATCCATATACAAAAGCACTTCTCTCTGCAGTACCCATTCCCGATCCTCCCCGGGAACGGCAGAGATCTCGAATTCTCCTCAAAGGCGATGTTCCTTCTCCCAGCCAAGAGCGAAGAGGTTGTCCGTTTTTCGAGCGTTGCCCCTCTGCGATGGATATCTGCAAAGCACATCGCCCTGTTCTTCATGCAGTGAGTTCGGAGCATATGGTCGCTTGCCATTTGTATAGCAAAGAGGGGAATTAAAAATGAACCTGCACATTGAAGAAGCAAAACCCGAAGACATTGTGGAATGCGCGAGGATAGCGTGCGAAACCGAGATTGGAAAACGCTATGGATTTGTTGAGAATATTCTTGTTGAAAAAATGCAGAGTCGGGCGCGACAAGGCGATGTGGTTTTAGTAGCGCGAGAGATAGACACCACAGAAGCAGCTTCTCGCGTTGCTTCTTCCTTTTGCGACATCGTGGGCTTTGCGTGGATCGATATAAAAGGTGGTTTTGGACAAGCTCCCTATCTCAAGCTCATTGCAATCGATGCAAAAAAGCGGAGTAGTGGCGCTGGTGCTCAGTTGCTCTCGGCCTTCGAAGAGAGGACAAAAGGCGTGGGGCGCGCGTGGTTTTTGCTTGTCTCTGATTTTAATGACAGGGCTATCCATTTTTATGAAAAACACGGATATGCGAAAGTCGGCGAACTTCCAGATTTTGCAAAAGATGGCATTACGGAACTCATCATGTATAAGCGGCAGGAGCGCTAGCAATGCGCAGCAGAGTTGCTTCGATGTCGGGCCAAATTCGAAAGCTCACACTCGAGGCAATAGAACAGCAGTGGTTCGCGGGTGCGGTGATCCGCATCGAGCAGGATAGAGAAGCCGTGTATGAGGAAGCTTTCGGCTCAGCGCTGAAAACTGAACATTTGCAAGCACCGATGGAACTTGCAACGCAATTCGATTTGGCCTCAGTCACAAAACTTTTTACCACCACCGCATTATTAAGACTTGCAAGCGGGGGCTCGCTCAATCTTGAACAGCCTTTGATTTCAATTGCAGATGGGAGATTTGTGACGTTACTCGGAGCGCAGGATGCGACGAAAAAGCGGCAACTCGCAGATATGCTTAGGACAGTGACACTGCGCGCGCTGCTCACCCATCAGAGCGGCATACACTATTGGTATCCGTTTTATGCGGCTCACGAAAGCAATAAAATGTCGCTAGAAAATACCGAGGGACGAGGCGAGGACACGCGTACTGACAATTTTGGGGACATTTTCGGCACCATTCTGGAAACAGTATTCACTCGATTTCCACCGCAAAACACTACCATTTACTCGGATATCAATTTCATGCTGGCGGGTCTTGCTATAACAGCTTTGACTCGCCTGCCGCTCCACGAAGCCATTCAGCAGCTTGTGTGCGCTCCATTGGGGATGGAGCACTATGGTTATAGAACGAGGAAAAACACCAGCGAGCATGAGGCGAAAAACAGCGCAGGCTCCGCATTCGCGGCCACGGAATTCGGCAACCGCATCGAAATGAAAATGGTGGAGAACCTCGGTCTCCGGTTTTCCGCGTGGCGACCTCTCGAAGAGCCTATTATCGGAGCGCCGAATGATGGAAACTGCCACTATTTCTTCCATGGTGTCGCGGGGCATGCCGGCATCTTTGCGACAGCGGCCGAATTGTGCGCCCTGGGGAATATATATGCAACAACGGGCAACACCAATTATCTTGCAGACGATTTGCGGGAAGAAGCCATCACCGACCATGGCAATGGGCGCGGGCTCGGTTTCCAGTTCAGCCCGATCTATCCTCAGGGATGCGGTCACACAGGCTTTACCGGCACCTATCTCTTTATCAGTCAAAAACGGCATCTCAGCCTGAGCATTCTCACCAACAGACTACATGTTGCCGAGCCTCGCGATATCAATCCGTTCAGAAAGGCGATCGCGGAGATCGTGATCGGCGGCTCGAGGTACTGATCGCCGACACATCAGCTCAACATTCTCATGCATTCAATGAGGGCGCGTGGAATATGGAACATGCCTTTCCATTTTCCAGCTTTCAGCAGAAGCGAGGGAGACCCATCCCTATGGAGGTAGCCGAACCATTCCCCAAATTCAGGATCCCTGAAATGTTCCCACGTCCACTTTTTAATAGTCGCAAACCAATCGAAAAATTCGGGATTTTTTGTCATGGTGTAGGCGCGCAGGAATGCACATAGTGCTTCGGCGTGAACCCACCAGAGTTTCATGTCCCACTCCAGCTTTTCAGGAGGCAAGCCTTTAAAATCCAGGTAATAATACAAACCACCGTATGTAGCATCCCATCCACGCTGTGCTGTCCACAGCATGGCTTCCGTCACCAGTGAAATAGCATCTTCGGTACTGAGGTCCGTCAGGGCGAGCACATCGCTTCCGTATTTGTCGATAGCCTCGAGTAAAAACCACAGGGTCTCGAGCGTATGGCCAGGCGAAAGCAATCTCCCTTCCATTCCCTGAGGGTGGTTTCCATCAGCCATCATCCTCTCAAAGACTACCTTATTTCCCCTGTCGATGTGGAGGGTCAGTATCGATTTTGCGCTTTCGGCGATAATGGGAATCAGTGTATCTGTTTCGATAATTCCCTCGAACACTTGACTGAGCCAGAGCTGAATCATGGGAAGCGCCATGGCGCGGACAGGCCTATTTTCTACTATTTGCTTTGTCCAGATTCCTTTAGGATTCGATTTTCGCTCCTGAATACGCTTCCATGTTGCAATGGCGCTTTCAATAGCCCACGACTCTCCAGAAGCCACGCCATATTCCGCGAGCCCTGCGGCGCAGAAACAATCAGAGAACATGTTGTAAGGCTGGACGAGAGGATTCCCCCACCTGTCAAGAGAAAAGTAATAATCTCCATTTGGCGCCTTTCCAAATTGGCGAATAAAATTCGCACCTCCGGCGGCCATTTCAAGCCAGTGCGGCTTCTTCTCTATTGTTCGGTACAGATGCGACCAGCACCATAGCTCGCGTCCCTGCATCCAAAGAAATTTGTCGGTATCGAATATGGTTCCATCTCTGTCAAGACAGGAAAAATAGCCACCGGCTTCTCTGTCGATGCTGTATTTCCCCCAAAATGGAACGATATTGTTTAACAGTTCATCTTTGAATTCATTCGAAATAGAGTTTTGTTCGGCTTCGGTCATTTTATCGCCCCTGCGGTCATTCCTTTGATGAAATATTTCGCCATGAACAAATACAGTATCAGGACTGGCAATATAGCAATAGTCAGAGCGGTAAAGAGAAGGCTCCAATCTGTGCTGTATTGCCCGAAAAAATTGGTCAAGCCCAGAGGCAGTGGTTTATAGGCTGGATTTTGAATAAAAACAAGCGGAAAGAAAAAGTCATTCCAGATTGGAACGGCATTGTAGATTGTCACAAGTGCAATGGCTGGCGCTATAACTGGCATTATCACCCTGCGATAGATCATCCAATCGTTACAGCCGTCGATGCGAGCAGCATACTCAAGGTCTTTTGGTATTGTTTTCATGAAACCCGATAATATGAATATGGTTGAAGGTAAACCCATGGCGATGAAGATCAGAATCACCGATACCGGCTTGTCGACGAAACCCATTTTTTTCATGAGAATGAAGAGTGGGATTATGGCAGCCTTCAGTGGAAGCATTATTCCTGAGAGAAAAAGCATATAGACTGCAGTTCTCATGCGATATGCATAGCGCGAGACACCGTATGCAGCCATTGAACCAAACAGCAGAACAAAGATCATAGATATGGTAGTCATCCACACACTGTTGAAAAAGAAGCGCCCGAATCCTCTGTCTATCCAGACGGTTTTATAGTTCGAGAAGTCGAGCCTCTGGGGGAGCGCAAAGGGGAATCGAAGGATTTCGCGGGTGGATTTGAATGAGGAGACTATCATATTGAAAAGTGGATAGAAAATGACGAGGGAATAACATATGAACGCTATTTGAACAAGAATAATGATTATTTTCTTGCCAGGAGGGCTATTCCTAAGTCTGAGATCAGAGGTCATAGTTCGACCTCCTTCTTTCCGAGCCCCACGATTGAGGCGACCGAAGCGAGGAAGGTGAGCAAGTATATGACGACTCCTATCGCTGAACCTATGCCGATCTCGGGATTTCCCGAGTCAACCGAGCCAAAAGCCGTCCTGTAGAAAAGCGTCCCTATCGTATCAGTCGAAAAATTCGGGGCGCCGTCGAGCCCAGCCATGGTATAGATTTGCTCAAACACATTCAAACTTCCAATGATTGTCAGTACGGTGATGATCAGAATGGAAGGCATGATGAGCGGCAGAATGACTTTGAAGAACACTCGCCTGTCGCTGGCGCCATCCAGCCATGCAGCCTCCAGGCAATCTATCGGTACATTGTCGATTGCCGCGAGGAAAACTAGGCTAGGAAAGCCTATCCATCTCCAAATATTCACGAATATGATGGAAAAAGTGGCTATATTTTCGTCCCCGAGCCATGCCCGCGCCAATTGGGGCAATCCAGCCACCTTCAAGAATCCGTTAACCAGTCCATTGGGCTTAAGGTAGAGACTCCATAGGAAACCAACAGCGACAATTGAAAACAGCACTGGAATGAATATGATTCTCTTATAGAACTCATGCGCCCATATCCTGCGTGAGAGAAAATAACCGATCAGAAGCCCTCCAATATTCTGAATGAGCATGGTGATTAAAAACCAAAGCCCATTATTGTAAAGAGCATTGAAAAATCTCGTTTTATATGGTTCGGTGAAAAACACCCTCCGAAAATTCTCAAGACCAATGAAGTTCTTTCGTATCAATTGTTGCCATGAAAAAAGGCTGTTGAATAATGACATGAAAAGGGGCAGCAGGATGATACAAAAGACAATGACAAGTGCTGGAGAGATAAAAAAAAGAATCCATCTTCTTTCGGCGGTCTTTTTATTCATCGCGATTTCCGCTATTAAAAGCAGCGTATTCCTTTAAATGCGCTCGGGCATCCTCGCCGCAATTGAGGCAGGATGCCCGATTGGTGCCTAACTAATTATTTCCTTTTGAATGGTTCATAATAGGTGGCGATTCCTTCCTGAACCTGCTTACACACCTCTGCAGCATCGATTTTGCCTGCCATGAATCCTTGCAGTGCAGACTGTATCAGCGCTGAACCTGTCGGCTGATTGTATCTGAATCCTACGAGGAAGATATAAGGAGTGCTGTATTTCTGGAGAGAAATGACTTTCGTAATATATGGCGATGCGCTCGTATCGACGCCGGGAACTGCAGAAACCTGTCGAAGCTCGCGGATAAAGAAATCTCCGGTTTCTTTGCTCGCAAAGAATCGCAGCAGTTTTGCTGCAGCTTCTTTCTGCTTCGACGCTGAGTTCATGCTGAAATTGCCATCGGCATACACGGAAACATAATGCGGGTTGCCCTTTTTAGCAGTTGGACCAGGGAATACATCAAACTCCAACTTTGGATTCTGTGAGGCAAAATAACCGGCTTCGAAAGATCCACCGATAAAGTGGGCTGCCGTTTCATTGATGAATGCCGATTGCATATCCGTATAGCTTACGCCCATGTACAAGTCCGGCATATAAGGAGTGAGCTCCTTGAGCTTATCGATTGCAGACACGAATCTGGGGTCTTGGAAGGTCGTTTTGCCTACAACTACCGCATTATAAAAATCATTTGCGCCATAGAAGTTCGGGCACAGCGATCCCATCATTACTTCCAGCGTCCAGCCTTCCTTGCCGCCATTTGCCAGAGCTTGATAACCCGCTTTTTTGGCCACCGCACAATTTGCGAGGAAATCGTCCCATGTTTCCGGAACCTTCAGCCCAAGTTCCTGATAGATTTTTTTGTTATAGAAAACGAAAAGGGTCTGAGAGGCAAAAGGAACTCCATATATTTTTTCATCTTTTATCGATACCGCACCTCTCAATACATCTTTGTTGAAATTCTTCAACTCCGGCACCCATTTTTCGAGGCTTTCCATGTAGCCCGATTGTGCAAATGTCTCGAGACCGCCATAAGCCCTGCTCTGGAATATATCGGGGCCGGAGCCTCCCGAGAGCGCTGCAGATAGAATGGTATTGTATTCGGTATTCTTAAAAGCCGTGAGCTTGACTGTGATGCCGGGATTCAATTTTTCGAATGTAGCGAGAAGTTTTTCGTATTTCTCTGTATCTTCCGGTCGCCATGTCCAGAATGTCAGTTCGGTCTTCTGAGCTACAACGGGTAGTGCCATCAGCAACGCAAAGACAAGGGCGAAGAGCCAATGTGCTTTTTTCATACAACCTCCTAAAGATAGCTCGAAATGTAAAAGATATTTTCATTTTAAAGGGTATTTTAACGTTGTCAATAATAAAAAATGAAAGAAAATTAAAAAAAAATTTCACAATATACTTCATCTTGGAATTCGAACATGCTATATTTGCAAAAGAAGTCTCTTCACAATGTATAGCTGTGAAGAATTACTCAAACGAGCCTGAAATAGGGAGGGCTATTTTGCCTAAGTCCTCATTTGAACTCGAAAAAATAAGAATTCTTTGCTATGGGGATTCAAATACATGGGGATATGATCCTGAAAATGGCCTTCGATATCCTCCCGAAAGCAGATGGCCCATAGTTATGGGAATGAATCTCCCTGAAGGATGGATTGTCATTGAAGAAGGATTACCGGGGCGAACGACGGTTTTCGAAGATCCACTGACGCCTTTCAGAAAAGGCGCCGGTTTATTGTCGATGTTGCTCGAGACGCACATGCCGCTCGACCTTGTAATTCTCATGCTTGGGACAAATGATGCCAAATCTCGCTTCTCTGCATCCGCCTACGACATTGGCCTTGGTGTAGGCGTTCTTGTCGATGAAGTGAGGGGCTTCCCCTTCGAAGTGAGATGCGGGCGCAGCCCAAGCATATTGATCATAGCTCCTCCGAAGATACATGCTGTCCAGGGGACTCCTGAGAGTTTTATCGGAGCTCCCGAAAAATCAGGGAATTTTGCACAGGTATTCCAGAAAATCGCCGAAGAAAAGCATTGCCTGTTCTTCGACGCTGATAAAGTCGTCGCGAGCAGTCTCATAGATGGATTACATCTTTCTGCTGAGGCTCAGAGAGAACTAGGGAGAGCGATTGCTCACTATATCGTCCCAATACTACTGGAAAGGAACGCATATGGACATTCACTCGATCGATGATTATTTCGAACGTGCGACCACCGAATCTCGCAATGTCCGATCCGCAAATATCGACAAGCTTCCAATTATAGAAATATTGCGCATTATCAATGAGGAAGACAAAGGTGTACCTTTTGCAATCGAGAAAGCTCTTCCTGCCATAACTGCGCTGATCGAGGACATTGTCCATGCGTTCAATCGTGGTGGACGACTTGTCTACATCGGCGCTGGAACATCGGGGAGGCTTGGTGTTCTCGATGCATCGGAGTGCCCACCGACGTTTGGAGTTCCTCCCGGGATGGTGATAGGCATTATCGCTGGGGGAGATGCTGCCCTGCGAAACTCAATTGAAGGGGCAGAAGATCAGCCGGAAGAGGGAGCGAAAGCGCTGCGCAATATCAATTTCTGTGCTTTGGATGTCCTCGTTGGCATCACTGCATCAGGTTCCGCGCCTTATGTGCTAGGTGCAATGCAGTATGCAAAGCAACAGGGAGCTGTGGTAGGAGCGATTTCCTGCAACCGTGAATCGAAGACCTTCGCACTTGCCCACCATCGAATACTCATTGAAGTAGGCCCTGAGGTCATCACTGGTTCCACCAGGATGAAAGCGGGCACCGCCCAGAAACTCGTACTCAACATGATCTCCACGACCAGCATGATACGGATAGGGAAAGTGTATGGAAATCTGATGGTGGATCTCACGCCTGTCAATCGGAA
The DNA here is from genome assembly GCA_020722685.1 of Caldithrix sp. The sequence continues at coordinate 15,135 of DYKH01000085.1, forward strand.
GCTTGTGGACCGCTCGAAACGGCTTATCCTTCAAGCAACGGGTTGCACCAAGGATGAAGCGGAGGCGGCCTACCTTGCTTCAGGTGGAAATCCCAAAATTGCCATCCTGATGATTGCGCTCGGAATAGGTCCCGAAGAGGCAGCGGAGCTCCTCAATAAAGGGCATGGTCGCATTGCCGATGCATTGCAATTGTATCAATCCATCAAAGAGCATTCTGCACGTGTGTAAGAGGAATCAGTATGAATTATGGAGCCCTTGAGACTATAGCTCAGTCTATGCCCCGCCTTGCAGACACTGAACGCCGCATCGCAGAATTTGTGCAGGCTTCTCCTCAGAAAGTATTGCATCTCAATATTGCCGAATTGGCTCGTCAGGCAGGCACCAGCAGCGCCGCTGTCGTACGTTTCTGTAAGAGGATTGGAGCAGAAGGCTACAGCGATTTTAAGCTTTGGCTTGCCAAGGATGTATATCAAGGCTGGAATGAGAAATTTCTGCCCGATCTCGGCCTGGAATCGCAGACTCCGGCATCCAAAGCAATCCATGACATGGCGGAAGCGGTGCGCCGTACCATGAGCGCCCTTGCAACGACGCTTTCCGCGCAAGCCGTGGAAGAAGCTGCAGGAAGAATACGAACTGCCGATATGATAGCCCTCTTTGGGGTCGGCGCCTCAGGCCTTGTTGCGGCGGATTTCCATCAGAAGCTGTCGCGAATAGGGCTCCCTTCTTCTTATCATTTCGATACCCACGCGCAGATCACTGCATCCTGTGCCTTGCACCCGCAAGATATTGCATTTGTCATTTCGTATTCAGGTGAAACTGACGCCATGATCGAAATAGCGGAGCAGGTAAAAGCGCGTGGAGCCTTTTTAATTGCCATGACTATGGTCGGAACAAATAGATTGTGCGAACGGGCTGACCTTGTGCTTTCTATTCCGGCCGTTGAGCGCATCTATCGCAGCGCAGCAGAACTCTCGCGTTTATGCCAGCTCACTGCGATCGATATAATATTTAATGTTATAATTTCGTACGATATCGATGGCGCGATCAAAGCGCTCGAGCGTTCAATGCAGGCGACGCACAGGTTCTGATATTTCGTACATAGTGCTACTGAGCGACCAGAAGGCGACCGTAATCACGCGCGCGCATTCTCCAGATCGAAAATCTTCCCCGGGTTCATGATGTAATTCGGATCCCAGGCGCGCTTGATTGATTTTAGAAGCTCGAGCTCGACCGGGTTCATGAACTTTTTCAAGAATTCTTTGCGCTTGAGACCGATGCCATGCTCGCCGGAGATTTTTCCGCCCAGCTCTGTTATTGCCTTGTATAGAGCCTCAAGCGCTGCCGGTTCGATGCGATGCCATTCTTCCATGGACATTTCTGGCGCTTTGACAAGTGTAGCATGCAAGTTGCCATCGCCCGCGTGGCCATAACAGGGTATAGTCACGCAGAATCCTGCGGCGATGCGCTCGAGCTCCGGTATCACTGCGGGAATCGATGCGGGGGGAACAACGATATCCTCAAGACTCTGCACAGGACAATATACTTTAAAGGCCTCGGCTATATTGCGTCGGATGGCCCAAAGGCGCTCTTGAGTTGTGCGATTATCGGCAACATATACCTCGACTGCGCCATGTTCTACACATAGATCGCCAACGGCTTCAGCTTCATTCTCGACAAGATCAGGGTCTCTGCCGTCCATCTCGATGAGCAGCATTGCACCGCAATCGGCATAAGAGAGATTTTCGTTCAAGTATTTGCACGATGTCTCGAAAGAACGGCGGTCCATAAATTCAATCGCGGTTGGGATGAGTCCTTTTGAAAGGATTACCGGAACGCAAGAGATCGCTTCCTGCGGACTTCGAAAAAGCACGAGCAAGTCTGATTTTGCTGCCGGCAATCCTATCAACTTAATGATGGCCGCGGTTGCGATACCCAGCGTACCTTCAGACCCTACAATGAGATGTACCAAGTCGTAGCCAGTGACATCCTTAGCCAGTTTACCTCCTAACCATACGACATCGCCCGCAGGTGTCACAAATTCAAGACCTAGTATATAGCGGGAGGTTACGCCATATTTTATCGCTTTCCCGCCGCCCGCGTTCTCCGCGATGTTGCCGCCAAGCATGCAGGTTTCAAGGCTCATTGGATAACCGGCGTAGAACAATCCTTTTTCCTTAATCAGATTATTGATGTCGTTGGTGACGATTCCTGTTTCAACAGTCATCGTGAGATTTTCATAATCTATTTCACGAACCTTGTTCATTTTCTCGAGAGAGAGGACTATTCCCCCATAGACTGGTATCGCACCGCCAGAAAGACCGCTCCCTGCTCCCCGAGGGGTGATCGGGATTGTATGCTGATTTGCGAATTTGACGATGGCAGCGACCGCTCCGGTTGATTCGGGGGTGACAACGATTTCTGGCAGGCGTGCATATTCTTCTTTGGAAGTCTCATCATGGGAATATGCTTCAAGTTTTGCGGGATCACGCGAAATATTACGTTCTCCAACGATATGGACAAGCTCTTGAACGACCTCATCGTTCACGGGATTATAGCGCATGGTTGTCCTCCACTAAACTTTCATCAAAAGCACCAACAGTGACTTGCAAGTTTTGAAGGCGCTCCGTGAGGCGCGGGAGAATTTCAAAGAGATCGCCTTCGATTGCAAGATCGGCAACTGCATTGATCGGAGCTTCGGGGTCGTTGTTGATCGCAATAATTGTTTTCGCTGTTCGAATGCCGGCGAGGTGTTGAATGGCTCCTGAAATACCAGCGCAGAGGTAGATGTCTGGTGAAATGGTCTTGCCGCTTAAACCTACCTGATGTGGATACGAGATCCAGCCGCGGTCAACAGCTTCGCGGCTTGCTCCTACAACGGCGCCAAGTGCACCTGCAAGTTCGCGTATGAGTCTGAAATTTTCAGCCTTCTTGAGACCACGACCTCCGGCAACGACAATCCGTGCCCCTTCGAGATTTTCGAAATCTTTTATGGTGTGCTCGACGGTGAGTACTCGCGTTCGGGGTTGGCGGAGCCTGATTTCTGAATTCCGATTGGAAACATCGTTTGAAATTTGGACGTGGATTTTCTGCACGTTCCCAACGCGATTATAATCGGGAGACAATGGCTGCGCAGAATGCGGGCGCACGGTCGCCATCTGGGGCTTGTGCTTTGGGGTCTTTATCGTTGCCATGATGTTGCCGCCTATGGCGGGTCGAGTCTGTAAAAGAAGACCTGTCTCTGGTTCGACAGCAAGCTCTGTACAGTCTGCAGTGAGGCCCGTATGAAGCTGCACTGCGAGATAGGGCATGAGCGTTCGACCTATAGTCGTCGCTGCGGCGAGCACAATATCGGGTCTACCTTTCCGTGTGAGCGACAGGAGTGCCTCTGCCCATGTCTCGCAGACAAAATCGCTGAACTTCGGGCTTTCAAGTACAATAACATCATCTGCTCCATGCATGATCAACGTGCGCGCCTCTTCGTATGGTAAGGCTGGAGCAAGCACAATTGCAGCGAGTCGCACATGCAATGCATCTGCGAGTACCCGAGCCCGCGCAAGCAGCTCGAGCGAAACAACATCGAGGCTGTCGTGATGACGCTCGGCGATGATCCAGACCCCTGTTGTATTCGCTGCAGTATCAGTAATGGAAGAGTAGGCCTCTCGCGCAGAATGTGCTTCTGTGAATTCTGTATCCTTCTTCGGAGTCTCTGCAGCGATACCCTTACCGTTTTCCGATGCAGGTTCTCTGTTGGGTACAGCAGCAAGGCATCCTTTTTCCTCAAGAATCTCGAGAATTCGATCCACCGTGTGGGCGATCGCTTTGTCATCTCTGGCGACGATGTGTTCGCCATCCCGTGAGACCTTTGGGTAGAAGATCTTCGTCACTCGCGTTGGTGAGCCCGGCAGGCCAGCATCTTCTGCTTTCAAGTCGATATCGCGTGCTCCCCAGCGAAGCACCTGTGCGCTTTTAGCATATTTTTTGCCTCGCAACGTGGGTAGGCGCGGTGAGGCAATTTCTTTGACCACCGTTATAAGACAGGGCGTCTTTGTCTCAAGAATTTGGTATCCTTCCTCCGTGAGGCGACGGGCCTGTACTATCGTCGAGGCCTGACGTATGTGCAGCTCAATCTCACTCGCATAGGAGACCACCGGAATATCGAGCCACGCGGCGACTGCCGGTCCTACCTGTCCAGTATCACCATCGGTCGCACGCTCGCCGGCCAAGATGATGTCGACTACGCCTAGTTTTTTAATGGCCTTTGCAAGGACATTTGAGGTGGCCCAGGTATCAGATCCTGCAAATATCCTGTCGGTCAGCAGAATTGCCTCGTCACATCCCATCGAGAGCGATTCGCGCAGAGCGCGCTCCGCATCGGGTGGGCCCATGGAAAGCACAGATATATGAGCACCGAATTGCTCTTTTAAGACAAGCGCTTCTTCTATCGCGTAAAGATCGAGTGGATTGACAATGCTCTCGAGCCCTGAACGGACCATGGTGCCAGTCTCAGGGTCCATTTTAACTTTGTCTGTTTCTGGAACTTGCTTAACGAGAACAAGAATATGCATGGATCCCTCCGATGAATAAATGGCTCCCTATTCAGCAGCAAACACGCAAGACCACTGCAGATCTTTGGTAGGCCCAGTCTCGTTATGAGGCTGTAGCTAATAAGCAATATCAGCAGGGACATTTTAAATCAAGATAGACACACAGCAGGGGGAGAGTTCTTTCACCGAGCACTTTTCGATGAACTTCGGGGCACGCATCAGCTTGCGAAGCACACTTGTGAGATCGTCGAAGCTGTACTCGGCGACATTCTCCTCGCGAGGTTCTGTTTCCCATCATCGCGCCTTTCTCGAGCCTTCGCCGCCTGAAGAGGAGCCTTGACGATCTTCTCGTTCTCTGCCTTGACAACCTCGTTTATGGTCTCTTGGACATCTTTGGGCGGATCGATTTCCTTCAGCTCGGTACGTTACGTTCCCCCGATATGCCCCAGTTTTCCGTCTCTTTGAGAAGGGTTAGGGGGAACGCACCTCATGCTGGGTCTTGGCCATCGAGCTTGCATGTCCGGCTATTCTGCGTATTACATAAGCTGCAGGGATACCATAGAACGGCTCCTGAAAGCCCGTGAACAGAATCGCCTCAGGCGAGTACTGACCTGGTTCAAGAAACCGCATGTCCTCTTGCTTGATGAAGTTGGCCATGAACCCTTAAGTCCTGAACTGGCACATGTTTTCTTTCAACTGGTGAATGTCCGCTATAAAACGGGTTCAATTATCCTTACGTCGAACAGGCCTTTTCCCAAATGGGCCGAGATTATGTCCGATGAAGCGGTGGCTACGGCTATGCTGGACCGGCTTCTCCATCATGCCCAGATCTTCAGCCTGAAGGCTGAGTCATACCGAATGAAGGAGCGATTACGGATCGGAACCGTTGGTTTCGATTGATCATTAAGGACGGGAAACCGGCAATTTCTCGTCGGCAAAAACCGGCAAATTTAAATCGGCGTTGACAGAGGCTGAAAAAGGCTGGAGAAAGCTGCAAGGATTCAAACAACTCTCGCTCGTTGTGGCGGGATAGAAATTCAAAGATGGAGAACTGGTTGATGAAGCAATCGCCTGACCCAAAAAAGTACTCTTTGCTTCATCCACAACAATTGACAATATCTCTTGATCAGGTTGAAGCATGTGTTCGCTATTTATTCTTTCTCAAAATATTTTACTGATTTCAGATCTTTAAAATGCTTATCTTGTGTCCATAAAGTTGCATTATATTTTTTATTAATTGCATAGATGATGCTATCAGCCATTGCTAGTTTATTCTCTTTGCCAATTTTTGCTGCATAGATTGCTAAGTCAGTATCAAGATTTACAACATTACCCTGTTTCATATGAGCAATTGCGAATATTGCCTTATCCTCATCTAATTCAATTATCAATTTCTTGAATACCTCATAGATAGTAATTGAAGGAACAAGGAGATGTTCTATATCCTCAATAATTGATGATACTTTTTCTCCTACATGACTTCCTTTGAAGTATTCAAGCCAACATGATGAATCTACTATATTCATAGTCTATCTTCTTCTCTTTGAATATCTGTATTGATTTCTTTAAAAGCTCCCTTCAGTTTCTTTATTGGTACAATTGGCACAAGTTCAATTCTTGATCCATAGGTAATGACCTCAAGCTTGGCTCCAACATGTAATCCGATGGTCTCTCTTATTTCTTTAGGTATAACAACTTGAAACTTACTGGATATGGTTACAGTTTTCATCGATTGCCTCCATGTCTTACTATACCGCTATCGATAAGATTTGTCAAATCTTCTTCTTTTGGAGGCACCGAAGGCGTCCAGCTAACATGTGCTTAACCTGTGCAGACCGTTCCGAGAAGCGGATTGGCGCGGAGTCTGCTCAAACGAGCGTTCCCCAGGGTAGCTGGGGCGCGAGTCTCAAACTCCGTGACAACAGGCGAGTCTGGTTCAAGCTGTTGTTAGGCGTCTTCCCAATTCTCTATTGTTAAATCATTTATTCTACTGAAATGATTTTCATTATTGGTTACAAGTGACAAATCCTAGGAATGGACGAAGAGAAAATCAGGAAATATGTAAAATACCAAGAAGAACACGAAAGAATGGAAGAAGATAGCGAACTACATGGAGGCCTCTTTTATGGGCCAATATTCAAGCCACCTGCTTTGCAGGTGCTGGTTGACTTTCTTGTATTATGAAGTAGTCTTTACATTGTCGAACTATATTTATGCCATATTACACAATACATGCATATTGACCAGTCTCTATATATGCAATTACAAAAAGCAAACAGGAACTTCAGGTAAGGGTGTTAATTTTCAATGCATCAGCAATAGTTTTCATTTTGGCATCTCGCGAAAGGAGTGAAGCATTGTTTCTACGCGCGATGACGATATAGAAAAGATCATAGGCGGAATGATTGTTTTTATATGATTCGGAGAACACTTCTCTGCATAAGGGCTTAGTCTCAATAAAGTCATCTATCAAATCTAGACAATAATCTATCCCTTTTTCACATGCTTCAACGGGCATTTCTGAGTACATTGCATATTTCCAGAAAACATTCGTGATTTCTGAAGGGAAGGTATCAGGGGCGAGGACTAAATCAGATTGTCGTAAGACTTCACGAAACGACGAACTATGCCCTCGATTGAGGGCAATTTCAATGGCGGCGCTTGCATCAAGGACAACGATCATCGATCACGGTCCTCCCGTACCATCGCGACAGGGTCAGGGAAAGAGGATCCATCGATATTGAGATGATCGGATTTTTCGAGGAGTTTTCGCCTTCGTTCCTTATTGCCGAGCTTCATGATGATACCTTCTTTCAGGAGTACAATAGTTTCTTGGGCGAGACTACGATGTTCTTTTTCGGCAAGATAGGTGAGTTGTGTATAGATATCGTTAGGCAAATCTCGAACTTGTAAACTAGGCATGACAACCTCCATGCATGCAATATACATCAATATCGCATGCATGTCAAACACAATGAAAGAAATGTAGAATTATAAGAGCTTCTTTCAAAAATCCAGCGAGTCGTGATTTTTTAGTAGAAAGCAGGGGCTTTTTCCTGTAAGATAAGGGTTATCAAGACTCGGACCAAACAGGAGGAGGAGCCCCCGCGATGAAAACTATAACAGAAATATTGGGTGGAGCGCAAATACTTTTGGGGATTTCGTTCAATATTCAGGATTCTTTCGAGGAA
>DYKH01000086.1 GCA_020722685.1 Caldithrix sp.
TTCCTCCCTGCGGTCGGAATGACAGGCTTTGGTTCAGACGGCTAAATTCTTACGATATCTGCAATCTTCATTAGATGCTTCTATAGCCCAAGTTTGAGGGCCTGATTTCCATGTATGGGAAGCGAAATCCGTTCCGGACTGTTTGACATACACATGATGGCTGCCATGTATGCGAGCCAATTGCCACCCCTTCTTCCTCAATGGGCGTGCAAGGTCCTTTCCCGATACACTTTTCAGACAGCTATCTCCAAGACCTTGTCATGTTCTGAAAACTCAAACTTGGATACATCCACCAACATGCACGCCTCAACCGCTTCATATAAATTGCCGAGAAGCTCTTCTGAACTGTCGCCTTGGGTTACACATCCGGGTATTGAAGGTACTTCGGCCCAATAGCCACCTTCTTCCGCGCCATGAATGATTACTTTTAACTTCATCGTCTCTCCTGGGTCTATTAATTCAGATCGCCTTTCACCCAGCGCATTGTGCAGCTTTAGTTTCCTTTGTCCAGCTCTCTTAATCTGTTTCGAAAGCCCTTGCCATCGAATCTAGCCAGGGAGCGCTCTTTGGTGTATCCCGGGGCCGGGAAAGCCATGTTCTTCGGCAGCAGCTTTTGCAACTTGCCGGGAAACCAGGTGGCCATCCGATACAACATGGGATGTTTGGCCAAAAATGCCCAGCCGGCAATAGCCAACTTTTCGACTTTCATAGAATAGCCTGCTTCCACCACGCGATTGCGCAGCTTGAGTAGGTGATGCGGAATGTTGATGCGCACCGGACAAATCTCGTAACAAGCGCCGCACAAGCTCGAAGTGAACGGCGCGTAACGCCCTTCGGCTTCGCCGAGATATTGAGGAATCAAAGTGATGCCAATAGGGCCCATATACACCCAGCCGTAGGCATGGCCGCCGACTTGTTGGTAAATGGGGCAAACGTTTAAACATGCTCCACAGCGAATACAAAACAGAGTTTCGCGCAATTGCGGGTCGGCAAGGATTGTCGATCGACCATTGTCAAGCAACAGAATGTGAACTTCTTCCGGGCCTTCTCCGTACTTGTTTCTTGAAGGTCCACCGGTGAAATTGACGTAGCAGGAGGCCTTTTGTCCGGTGGCACTGGGTGCGAGGAGCTTGAGGAAATAGGCTAAGGAAGCCATATTGGGAACCAATTTTTCAATACCCATGACCGCGAGGTGTATGCGCGGTAGACTAACGGTTAGATGTGCATTGGCTTCGTTTTCTATTACACAGAAGGAACCAGAATCAGCTATGGCAAAATTGACGCCGGAGATGCCCATATCCGCTTTGAGAAACTTGCTTCTTAACAAAGCGCGAGCGATCTTCAATAGCTCGGTCGGGTCTTCGGTATATGGCGCGCCTAACTTTTCATGAAAGAGCTTCCCAATGTCCTTCCGCGTCAAATGCAGAGCTGGGGCGGTCAGGTGCGATGGGATTTGATCCATAAGCTGCACGATATATTCGCCAAGATCCGTTTCCAGCGTCTCGATGCCGTGCTTGATGAGAAAATGATTCAAATGAATTTCTTCGGTCGTCAGGGACTTGGATTTGACGATGGTCCTGACATTCTTGTCTTGCACCAGCTTGAGAATGATTTGCCGCGCTTCCTCTGCATCTGCAGCCCAATGCACCTGAATGCCGTTTTTGACGCAGTTGGCTTCAAATTCCTCCAGATAGCGATCGAGATGTTCGATCACGTCGCGCTTGATGGAATGTGCTTTATAGCGCAATGCCTCCCAATAAGGGATGTGGCTCACCTTGTCCGCGCGTTTGGCCAAGGCCGTCTGAGTCGCCTTGTCTACTGCTTCCTTTAGCCGCTCATCTTTGAGAGCGGCACGAATATATTCTTTAGTTTTTATCGCCGCCAATTCCATAGGTTTTCTTCGTTCTATCGTCGCAATCTAAAGTGAGAGGCTTTGTGCCAGCAAGTCGGCAATATGCAGTGATTTTGCTTTCATTTCGTGTTTGCGCAGATAGCCCTCGATGTTCATCAAGCAACTCGAATCGGCGCCGACTACAAATTCGGCTCCGCTTTCCTCGATGTATCGGCATTTGCGCGCCACCATGGCGATGGAAAGATCGGAGAACTTGTAGGAAAAGGTCCCGCCAAAGCCGCAACAGGTATCGGGTTTTTCCATTTCCACAAATTCTATTCCTTTGATGCCGCGAATAAGCTGGCGAGGCTGCTCGCGAATACCCAGCTCACGCAGCAGGTGGCAGGAATCGTGATAAGTGACCTTGTGAGCAAATTGTCCGCCCATGCCATCGACCTTGGCCACGTCGACCAGGAATTCGGTGAATTCAAAGATGCGACGGCTGAGGTCCTCAAGATCAGGCTTTAGGTCGTCGCGGATGTCCAGCTCGTGGTAAAACTTGCGCACCATGGCCGTGCACGATCCCGAAGGCGCCACCACGTATTCTTTGCCGCGAAACAGCTTGATGAAGCGTTCTGCCACCGGCACGATTTCTTTGCGATAGCCGGAATTGAAGGCCGGCTGGCCGCAGCAGGTCTGATTCTCGACGTAATCGATTTCTGCGCCAATGTGCCTCAGCACCTTGACCATCGAAATAGCGGATTCCGGAAAAAGGTGTTCGGAAAGACAGGGGATAAAGAGGGATACTTTCATGCGTGTTTTGTCCGATCAACAGTTATTTTGAAAACTTGCTGAACTATTAATCCAATTTTTGGTGCTCATTCTTCTTGTTATTGACTTTGCTGATGTCCTTGTCTCTAGGAGAAATTAGCTGATCAACCCACTGTCTCAATTGCTTGAGCAAGGCAGACATCCTATCAAAATCAATTCGTTCTTCCTCATGCTCATATTCATAGAGGTCGTAACGATAATCGACAGCAAAGGGTGTCAAAAACCTAAGCTCATCCAAGTCTTGAGGCGGTTTCATGCCGTGTTCACGACATAAGTCTAACAGGTCGGCCAGCCGGTGTGTCAATGGGAATTCTATCATCTGAGTGGATAAAGCAGCCTTTAGCATTTTCTCCGCAGCCTGCTAGGCATGAAAACCAAATATTTCTTCAGCTATGTCTGGCGATGATCGCCAGTTTTCGAATGCGGCCAAATCCTGCTTGGCCTTCCGCAGAAATTTTTTGGCCAACTCAGGATTTCGCATAGCATAATCGCCCTTGAGTTTTCGCCTTATGGTACACCGTCCCGCCTACATCGGCCCATTCATTGAAAGAGGATTCACTGGCCACCAATATGTCCACAGGAATTCGCATTGGTCGGATGGCATCATGTAATCTTACCATCTCTTTGCGCCGGCCCTTTAGCTCTTTTTCGATTACCAAAAAGTCCAGGTCGGAAGTTTCACGAGCGTCACCGCGCGCATAAGAGCCAAACAGATAGATTCGGACCGGATCTGCTGCATCGACAAGTAACCGAACTGCTTTTTGTATGGTTTCTTCGGAAATCATGATAGTAGCGACTGTAGATATCCTGGGTCCTTTTTTCACAGCTTAACATCTTTTACAATTGCCACAGAATAGGCCCGGAACTGCTGCACGGGAATGCAAATACTGCGACGGGCAGCAAAAGCTAATTCGATCGAGTCATTCAAGAACGCTTAACCAGAAGAGCTAAGAACGAATTCGGGCTCGCCTTTCATCAACAATCCACAGGCGCTTATCCAAGCGTTTCTGAGTAAGCATTGGTAGCAATCGTTTCACCAATTGCAGCACAGATAGCTTATCTTGGTGCTTCAATCGAAACACAATGAGTCCAGAATAATCGGCTAGAGGATAAGTTCGTATATCGGCAAAATCAGTGTCTAAAGTCAACAGTGCGCGGTTTTCCTTTTGACAAACCGACGCTAATTCCGCATCTGCGCTCCATGGCAAGGTCTTCTCAAAAATGGTGGTCACATCATGGCCGAATTGCCTTAATATTTCGGATGCTTCGTTTGGCAAATTCTCATCAGTCTTGAATTTCACTGCATTGGCTCTCATGCTGGCACTTCCACGACCGACTCGTGTGTCGGCTCAGCGGCGTAGGCGATGCAGGCCTGTACTGCGTCAAACCCGATTGACGAATAGCTGCGTACAATCTCCTCCGCGCTTAGACCGGCTGCAAAATTATCAAGAATGACCGATACCAATACTCGAGTTCCTGCAATACGTGCTTTTCCATGGCAGACTTTGGGATCGACCGTGATGAAATCTTGCCATTTAACCATTTTCCAACAATCTCCCTAAAAAGCTATTTGGCCTACGTGTCAAGGGCACGAGGCTCATGCAATTTGATCGGCAGACAAGTCGCAAAAAGGGTAAAATCCTTATCTGATGTCAAAATGGGCATATCACGCTTCACAGAGACAGCGCAAATCAAAAAATCCGTGTTAGAGCCTTAACTCCTTTTCCTCGTGCAATGTTGAAATATTCGGCGGCACGCTCATAGTCGGGAGTTTCAAGCCTAAGGTCCGGGAACGCAGATAGATGATTTCGCAGAGATTCAAATTGAGTGAGAGAACGGATTCCTGATAAAATCTCTTGGCGAATAGGGCCAATCATTTGCACTCGAGCCTCTTGTATCAAGCGTTCAAGCTCGTGGATAAAAGGATTCTCCCTATTGCTTGCATCTCTACGTAATGCCAAGGACCAAACACAAGTGTCGACCAAGACTTTCATGCCCGATTTCGCTGCTCTTTATAATCATAGTCGGAGTCATATTCGATGGTGCCGAATAAATCAAGTATCTGAGCTTGTCGGCGCCGTTGTATATATTCCTGTAGGGCCGCAACAATGACTGCGCTTTTAGTCTTTTGTTTGCCTAATGCTTTCGCCTCATCAATGAGTGTCTTATCTATCTCAAGATTAATGGTCATAATTGACCTCCATATTTACAAACTCTGCTGCTATTATCTTATAACGTACTCTTCCCATTTGTCCTTCAAGTTCGCGTCTTTCAGCATCTCCAACAAATAGTCACAGAATTCCCGCCCCGTCGCACCATCGCTGCGGCCGGTGATCACCTTCTTCTTCTCATATTGGCCGCAGATGTCTAACGCCATCTCCAATTTTTCTGCTTTGTCGATAAAGCCGATGTGCCGCACCATCATCGCGGCGGCGCGGATGAGGCTGGAGGGATCCGCATATTGCCCGCGCCCTTCGGAGATCATGCGCGGCGCGGAGCCGTGGATGGCCTCAAACATGGCGTAGCGCTTACCGATGTTGGCGCTTCCGGCCGTGCCAACCCCGCCTTGAAACTCTGCCGCTTCATCCGTAAGAATGTCACCGTACAGATTGGGAAGCACCATGACGCGGAATTGGGTTCGTCTCTTGGGATCCACTAATTTAGCCGTCATAATGTCAATGTACCAGCCTTCCCATTTCACCTCGGGATATTCCTTGCCAATCCGCTCCGCCGTTTCGAGGAACAGACCGTCGGTGGTCTTGATCACATTGGCCTTGGTGACCACCGTGACTTTGTTGATACCGTTCTTATGCGCATAATCAAAAGCCATGCGGATAATGCGTTCGCTTCCTTGCTTGGTGACGGCGGTAAAATCGAAGGCCAAATCCTCGGTCACCTGAATGCCCTTGCTGCCGAGGATGTAGGCTCCTTCGGTGTTCTCACGGAAGAAAATCCAGTCGATTCCGTCTTTGGGCACTTTGACCGGACGGACGTTGGCAAACAAATCCAGTTCCCGGCGCATGGCTACGTTGGCGCTCTCGATGTTGGGATACGGCCCGCCTTTTTCCGGGGTGGTCGTCGGCGCCTTGAGGATGACGTGGCAGGCTTTCAGCTCGGCCAGAACCTCGTCCGGGATCGCCTTCATGTGCTTGACACGATTTTCGATGGTCAGTCCTTCAATGGTGCGGAATTGGACTTTTCCCGACTTAATTTCCTCCGCCAGTAGGTACTCCAGCAATCGTTGTGTTTCTTGGCAAATAATGGGGCCGATGCCGTCCCCCCAACATACGCCGATAATAATCGGTTTGAGCTTGGAAAAGTCAAGCCAATCTTCGGCTCGCTTCATTTTCTCGACTCGTTCTAACTGTTCCGCGATCAGTTTGGCAAAATGTTCTTTGGCTTTTTCATGCAATTGTGCGTTCATTGTCACTCCTTAGTAATCTGTGGTGGACAGCAAGAGAATCCGTCAATTCAATTTCATCTTTGCAGGTCAATAAATTTCCAAATGGTTGGCAGAGTCGGTCAGGCCTTTTGCATCTTGCCGGTAAGCGAGAAATTTTTGGCGCAAATCATCCAACTCCTTTTGGGTTTCCATTGCTTCCTTGAGATAAGTTCTGGCTAAGTGATCTTTCGCCTTCCCGAATACGCGGTTGCAGATGGCGAGCATGTCAATGAGTGGAGGCTCAATGGGAACAAACTTGGTTAATATGTGCCATAGCTCTTCCTCGAAAACCGTGACGGCATTTTGCACCTCATCCAAAGAATAGCCTTCATTAGATCGCCTACCGGCAATCTTTTCAATGTAATCAAGGAAAGTGGAATAGTCAGCATCTTCCACGCCTCGAAGGAGAGCATGCAACATCGCTTCTTCGCGCTCTTGATGCCTCTCAAAGTCGATGGCTTCATAGTGGGAGCGTTCCAGCTTTTGCAGCCTGTTGCAGACGTTTTTGATAAGCTCCGCTTTGTGTTTGCTAATTGTCGCGATCAGGTTTTTTCTTGGATCGAACATGATACTCCCCAATGCGTTGGTTTCGGCGTTTCACTTGTTCTTCGATGCGCCCCAAAATTCGTTGCGCGTATCGCCCGTATTGGGGTCCCACCAAGGCAGCCTCTTTGTCCAAACCGGCTTCGACGATCTGCAAAAACTTATCCAAACTCGAGTTCGATACCGGGGTCGGGAAGGCCGCCCACTGCATCAGCGATGATTCCAATTCTTCGTGCCAATCCTGATGGGGACAATTTTTGCATCCTTTTAACGGGTAGGGATTGGCTTGCAGTTGAAATCCTTTCAATGCCATGATGAGCGGTTGGTAGTCATAATCATATTTGAGGCGAGGGAATTGATATTCGACCACCGTAGACCATTTGCGATCATCAGGGTCCTGGTGATGCTTGTTGAGTCGCGAAAGACAGACACCCACATCCGGATGCAAAATCTCACCGCCGAAGATGCGCATCTCGCGGAGCTTGCCGTATTGGTCTTCGCGCAAATCTCCTCCCAATAACAAGAGGCAGAGAAAATACTCCGGATCTTGCAAGCGCTGGAACGGCGCATCGGGCGCGACCTCGATACTCAAGTGCAGGCTATGCGGTTTGACTTGAATGAACCGAATCGCCAAATCGATGATTTGTGCCAAAATCCAGGGGTCCTGAGTGGCTGGCTTGGAAACGTCGCCAAGCAGTTTGTAGCGGCCAAAGGCCAACTCCAAAAACCCTCGAGAGTGCACGTCGGTTGAAGTCAGAAAGCCATGGTCGTCGATGTGAGCGCCCAATTTCCAACCGCGGCGCATGAGATCGAATTGATAGAAATAGTAAAAGCTATCGTAAATCGGATCTTCTCCTTCAGCCGCCTTGATGGCGCGAACGCCCAGATTCGAAAACTCCAATTCGGCCCCTAACGGGGAAACGCCTACCCGGCGATTGCTTTGGATCCAGTCTGCAACTTCTTCCGCCCGAGATTTGGTATAAAGCTCTTCGGCGATAAAGATGGCGGCTACGGCATAGTCCGTGTACTTGAAGGTCGGATCAAAACGGTCGACCCCGAGCTGCGCCAGAGCCGCCTGAAGCTGTTGATGATGATCGACTAAGAGCTTCAGTGCCATCAACGCCGAGATGGTGTGCAGGTAATAGGAATCGGAAACGGTGACGTGGGCACGATATTCATCACGGAATCGCTCTTCCAGTTGGTTAAAGACCATAAACTTGGTCGCCAACGTCATATAGTTGTCAGCATAACGGAGAGCTTTGCGATTCGCAACGACCCAACTCAGTTCTGGAATGTTAGCCTGTTCGATCTCGTGTTTGATGATGAACGGTGGCAGACCCGCGTTGTGAAAGTACTGGCGCATGAGTCCATGGATTTCTTCCGACAGCAGTTCGCGCGTCACTTTCAGTGGCAGCTCTTTTTGATCCACCACCAGACATCGATCCGCTTGTTCTTCCAGATAGCGATTGACACTTTTCCGGACGAATTCTTCGATCCGATCCCTCTCTTTGTATCCTTTCTCAAAATATTGTTTGAGCGCCGCGGCGTTACCCACATAGACAAAGGCCGAATGAATTTCACCGCCAATCTGAACCTGAGCGACCTTGCGGAAGTACAAGTCTCCTTCTGACTCGTAGTCATCCAATTTTTCCAGCACTGAAGGCGTTATGTCAAAGAGCACTCGCCCCGCGATCCTCGACCCTTGCCAGAAAATGGCGAACGGAAAGCCGTTTGCCGGGCTGATCTTGCGATGATTGAGAAGCACCGCCGTTTCTGAAGGCAGAGTTCGCCCGGTCAGCAGTTGAAAGTGATAATCGTTATTGAGTGAGCCGTAGACAAACAGCTTGTCAATGGTCTCCTTGGCAAAATCATCTTTTAACCGTAGCGCTGATACTTCTGTTTCATCAATCAAAACGGGAGAAGAATCGACTTTTCGGACTTTTACCACAGACACTAACCGATGTCAGTAAAATGCAGCTCAAACTGTGCTTCCATTTCCTCTGGCGAGATGGAAGTGACTCGACCTTGGGCATATTGTTCCTCCACCCATTCATATATGGCCGCAACTCTTGGATCTCGCTTGTCCACCGGCGCTTTGCCCCTCTTTTGCAGCTCCTGATTTACCCAAAAGCCGACGCCGGCGACCCCCGACCGGTCGGTGATGTTTACGCCCAGCGGGCGTTTCAAAATCTTCGCCGTGTCGAAAATATTATAGATTTCTTCATTCTTGATGACGCCATCCGCATGAATGCCGGCCATGGTGACGTTAAAGCGGTCGCCGACAAACGGAAAGTTCGCGGGAATCGAGGTGCCAATCTCGCGCAGATACTCGCCGATTTCCGTGATGGCTGTCAAGTCCATGCCGTTGGTGGATCCGGTCAGAGAGGCGTACTCAACAGCCAAAGCTTCCATGGGCGAATTGCCGGTGCGTTCGCCAAAGCCTAAAATCGTAGCATTAGCGGCAGAGACACCGGAAAGCCAGGCGGTCACCGAATTGATGTGGACTTTATGGAAATCATTGTGACCATGCCATTCCAGCAACTCGGACGGAATACCGAATTCTCTTTGCAGATAATAGACGAGCTTGGGCACCGAACGCGGCAAAGCCGCGGTGGGATAGGGTAATCCATACCCCATCGTATCGCACAGCCGTATTTTGATTCGCAATCCCGATTTGGCGGAAAAGTTCATCAACTCTTCGGTAAAGGGGACAACTGTTCCCCAAAAGTCCGCGCGCGTCACATCTTCGTAGTGACAACGAATGGCCTCAAGCCCGGCCTCGGCGGCCGCGCGAACGACCTGCATAAAGGAATCGAGCACTTGCCGGCGGGTCTTTTTGAATTTGAGAAAGATGTGATAATCGGAGATGGAGGTGAGCATTCCGGTTTCCTTGATGCCCACTTGCTTCACTAATTCAAAGTCTGAGGGATTGGCGCGAATCCAGGAAGTAACTTCGGGATATCTATAACCCTTGTGCCTGACTTCCTCGAGGATCTCTCGATCTTTGGCGGAATAGATAAAGAACTCCGACTGGCGGATGATGCCGTTGGGCCCGGACAACCGATGGATGAGATCGAATAGCTTTATGGCTTGCTCGACCGTAAAGGGAGTGCGGGCTTGCTGGCCATCTCTAAAAGTTGTGTCGGTGATCCAAATCTCGGAGGCGGGCTCAGCCTCCACGATTTCTCCGTCAAAGACCGTTTTCGGAACCTCGGAATAGGGAAAAATATCTCGCATGAGATTCGGTTCTTCTACATCTACCAAGGGATGCTTCCTTTCCTTGGCAAAAACCTGCCACGGAACTCCAATGCTTGCCATGACTATTTCCTCCGCAATACTTGTGGTCATTGATTCATTTGGACTGTTCTCCTTCATGCCCTGTTGAAAACCAGAGCGATGAGTTAGAGATCGTGTGCAAGACAAACAGCAAAACCAGTTATGGCTCCGCTACTTTGCTCAAATACGTCGGCACCTCCTTGATCGGGAGACCGGTTGGATTCGACTGAAGGCCAAGCGCAGAAGCCATGAGGGCATCATCCCGGCCTCGACGCCTCCGGCGAACGGATCCCAGATGCAGTCATAAGCGCGAGTCGTTATGAATGATGGCTGCCAAAGCTTGGAGATGTGCCAAGTCGCCGTCGTAATCCTTTTCTTCAATACAAGCCGGTGCTGCATGATAGTGAGCGATGGGCGATTCGGCGTTTTTCTTGCGCAAAATCTCGAACGTTTCGCCTGTCTGCCGATAG
Organism: Caldithrix sp.; assembly: GCA_020722685.1. Next base: position 10,394 of record DYKH01000086.1, read on the forward strand.
CTATTCTGACGCCAATGGTTAGTGGCATGCCAGTCATACGCCATCGAAAAAATCAGCGACAGCCCTGTTGCCCTTCTAAGCGTGACCTCGGCATCGTTTGCCTGCCCCTGGCGATACCAGGAGACACCGTGATAGTTGAACGCGCGGGGTGAGCGGGGGTTCACTTGAACCGCCGGTCCGGGAGTTTGGACGGCGGTGTTGATTTTTCCCCGCTGATCATAGCTGTTCCCATGCGTCCATAGAGAAGGCAAAATTTGGGGATTATTCTTGCTTTTTTCTTCAGCTTGCCGAGTGAGGGAATCAAGTCGGGAAATGTCGGGCAATCCCATTGAATGGGATGAATCTGTTCTATCGTCTATCATTTGCTTGCACTCCCTGCATTCGTAGAATTGTAACACTGCCCGAATAATGACAACTTCCACTGAATTTCAAAAGCAATTCAAAGTTGGGAAATCAGACGCGAGAAAAAGCCAACGAACCAGAATGATTGTTATTCACTGCAATAATAAGCTGTTTGTTTTTGAATGTCAAGTGATATTTTGATCGAAAGGCAGAAAATTGACTGCGCCGGAAGTCATTCCTTCGCTTCCATGCGGTGTTTGACACATTTTTCGACTGTTATAGCAGGGTCCGACGCGGCCGCAGAAACCTATCAGGTCAGGTCGTCCCCCAATGTTCGGATGCTTGCTTGCGGCGAGTGGCTTTCCTGCGCGCCCCAAGTTATCAGGACATTTCTGTTGATTTTGATGGTTTGGTTCAATAAATTGCCGCCGCTTTGTACCCGAACTCTCATCCGGCGCTCGGCTCATAACTGCTCTTTGGCTGGGTAGCGCTGATTTTTATCATTCAACTTTTTTCGGGATTCTGGATAGAAGATACGACTGCAAGAGGCCAAGCAAGAATTATCTGGCTGCCATGAACAAAACGAGATTGAGAATGCATTTTGGCAAGTATTCACATTTTGTTGCGATCCTTCTGCTGGTTTCTTATGCTCAAGGATGCTCGCAGCAGCAGAAAGTTGTAGAGCATACTCCACCGGCGGAAAAACCCAAGCCGGCGGTTGAAATCGTCGAGGATTTCGATCCTATGTCTCTGGGTGACTATGAGCTTGACTTCGAAGCCGCCAAGCCACGGTTGAGCAGCGCAGAAGACATCGAAAAATTGCTTGGGGGAGGGCGCGCAACGGACACGTCCCAGGTGCAAATGACGACCGGCTATCGGGTGCAATTGATTTCCACCCGAGATGGAGAGGAAGCGCGCTCAGTCAAGCGCGACGCGGTGCTTGCCTTTGAAGAGAACGTCTATGTCGCCTTTGACAATCCGTACTACAAAGTGCGGATTGGCGATTGCAGCTCACGATATGAGGCGGAGATATTGCAGGAAAAGGCGGTGGAAAAGGGCTTTGTCGAAGCTTGGGTGGTTCGCACTCAGGTGTTTACCGCGCCACAACAGCCGATGATTCAACCAGAAGTAGGCCCGGAGAAAGCGCAAAAAGAACCGTAGGCGGAAAAGAGAATCGGTGTAGCTTGTGATTTTTTGTCTGATAAGCAGGCTACATCGTACAGCTACTGATGAGCGACTGCAAACAAGGCGTTTCGAGTGCTCGTTGCGGATAGCGAGGCGGCCCGTTTTTTTAATTGAATTCGGGCCATTTTTTTGTTATATTTAGCGCCTGAAAAGTTGACATTAAGAAAACCATCTCGGCACGGCTCAGGTGTGGATTTCATACAAGCCCGAACTAATTTGATGGATGTCCCGTTTCCTCTTGGCAGGGGTAACGGGCTTATTTTTAGGAGGCACCATGTCAGGCCATTCAAAATGGAGTACCATCAAGCGGAAGAAGGAGAAGACCGATGCCGCACGCGGTCGAGTTTTCACTCGCTTGATTAAGGAGCTGACCATCGCCGCCCGCCATGGTGGCGGCGATGAGAATTCCAATCCGCGGCTTCGGTCCGCAGTGTTGGCTGCAAAGGCGGCCAATATGCCAGCCGCGAATATCGAAAGAGCTATCAAGCGTGGCACCGGCGAGCTGCCCGGCGTAACTTATGAGGAAGTTGTATACGAAGGCTATGGCCCCGGAGGAACGGCTTTGTACATCGATGCCTTGACCGACAACAAGAACCGCAGCGTCGCCGAAATCCGTCACTTGCTTTCCAAATATGGCGGCAACTTGGGCGAAAGCGGCAGCGTCAGTTGGATGTTCCACAAGACCGGCACCATTACGATCGCCAAATCCGCCACGACCGAAGACGACCTGATGATGACGACTTTGGATGCCGGCGTGCAAGACATCGAACAGGACGAGGAGACGTTCCGGCTGAAAATGGAGCCTGCGGCCCTGGAAGCGGTCAAGAAGGCCCTGAGCGAGAACAATATTCCGTTTGAAAGCGCTGAAATAACCATGGAGCCATCGACGATGGTCAAGGTGGAAGGCAAGAATGCGGAAACTCTGCTCAAGTTGATGGATGCGCTGGAAGAACATGACGACGTGCAGAATATTTATTCCAATTTCGACATTGATGACAAAGTCTTAGAACAGCTCAACGCACAATAGCGGCATGTTAGTCTTGGGCATAGACCCCGGAAGTGTGATAACCGGTTACGGGCTGATTCAAAGCCTGCAAACCTCGACCTACGAGTGCATGGAATTTGGCTGTGTACGGACCGATCAAAATAAACCTTTTCACCTCCGCTTGAAGGAGATTTACGATCGGGTAAGTGATTTGATCGCGAGTTTCCGTCCGGACTTTGTGGCTTTGGAAGACATATTTTATAGTAGGAATGTCAAAGCTGCGATGCAGCTCGGTCAGGCGCGAGGCGCATCCGTGCTGGCGGCCCTCAACGCCGACAAGACCATTGTGACCTATACGCCTCGAGAGGTAAAGCAGGCATTAACCGGCCATGGCGCGGCCTCGAAAGAACAAATACAAAGAATGGTCGCCAAACTGCTTTGCCTTGAGCCGATGAGGGCGCCGCTTGATGCCTCGGATGCACTGGCCATTGCCGTCTGTCATGTGAACCGATATTGGACTGAGCATAGCTTACAACAGCGACAGAAATCGTAGCCGGCTCAAGGCAAACTCTGGTCGATTTCAATCGAATTGCATTCCCCTTGTTATTAGCTAACGGGAAATTCACCACCGGTCAATCGCCAAAACTTGACGTTCTGTTTTCGTTTTTATGATTTCCTTCATCCGCGGCAAACTAATAGAAAAGCTGCCAACGCAGGTTGTGGTGGACTGCAACAACGTCGGCATGGAAGTGCTCATACCGCTTTCGACCTATGAAGCCATTGGAAATATCGGCGAAGAAATCGTACTCATCACATATTTGCATGTACGCGAAGATGCATTGACATTGTTTGGTTTTGCCACTACGGAGGAGCGACAGCTTTTCCGTGAGCTCTTGTCGGTATCCGGGATCGGACCCAAGCTGGCGCTGGGAATCCTCTCCGGCTCAAAAGTAGCGGAAATCTACCGACATATCGCCGAAGGCGAAGAGTCGGCCTTGACAAGAATTCCCGGCATCGGCAAAAAGACCGCTCAAAGGCTTATTCTGGATCTCAAAGACAAAGCGGCGGCAAGATTGCAGAAACTGCCAGGTGTTTTTTTACCCTCCATCAAGATCGCTCCAGATTTGCTGGACGAAGCCATCTTGGCCTTGATGACTCTGGGTTACGCGCGCCATGAAGCTCAAAGAGTCATCCTAAAGGCTGCCGAGAGGACTGGCCAGACCGCTTCGGTGGAGGAATTGGTTCGCATCGCTCTGAAGAGTCAAGCGTGAGTAGTCACTTGAGCTATCAGGACAGACCCACATATCCGGAGCAGTTGGCAGGTGAAAGCGAGATCGATTTTACCCTTCGGCCAACTCGGTTTGAGGAGTTCATCGGCCAGAACAAGCTAAAGGCCAATTTGCGCGTTTTCGTTCGAGCCGCTTTGGAGCGAAAAGAGTCCTTAGACCATGTACTATTTCATGGTCCTCCGGGACTGGGCAAGACCACCTTGGCGCACATCATCGCTCAGGAGCTGGGGGTTAATATCCGCGTCACCTCCGGCCCGGCCTTGGAGCGGGCGAGTGACATTGCCGGTTTACTGACCAATCTGGGCGAGCGGGACGTTATTTTCATCGATGAAATCCATCGCTTGAATCGCGTGGTTGAAGAGTACTTGTACCCGGCGATGGAAGATTTCAAGCTGGATATTATCATTGACAAGGGGGTCAACGCCCGGACCATCCAACTAAAGCTTCCGCACTTTACTCTCATCGGAGCGACGACGCGAGCCGGCTTGTTGACTTCTCCCTTGCGTGCCCGCTTTGGCATGTCGCTGAGATTGGATTATTATGAAGCGGAAGACCTTGCCGCCATCGTGCGACGTTCCGCCAAAATATTAGATTGCTCCGTGGAAGAGAAGGCCGCTTTTGAGATCGCCAACCGCTCCCGCGGCACCCCGCGAGTGGCTAATCGGTTGCTGCGCCGGGTGCGCGATTTTGCGCAAATCGACGGACAAAAAACCATTACCGCGGTTTTGGCAAATGAGTCCCTGCATCGGCTCGACGTCGATGACCAAGGTCTGGACGACATGGATAAGCGCATTCTGCTATCCGTGATTGACAAATTTTCCGGCGGCCCGGTCGGACTCAACACACTGGCGGTGGCCATCGGCGAAGAGAGCGACACCATTGAAGAAATCTACGAGCCTTATCTCATTCAACGCGGCTTTTTGAACCGGACCCCGCGTGGAAGAGTCGCCACGGAGCTGGCATACCAACATTTTCAAAGAAAGCGGGTGACCTTTCGACAAGAAAACCTATTTGATTCGTGACCACCAGAACCATGTTGTTATGAAGAGTGCTTGTGTCACGCGGATGAATCATGAGCTGTTTGATTTAACAGAGGAGGTAGCAACGCGATGAAACTTTCCGACTTTAAATATAACCTGCCAGAAAAATTAGTAGCTCAGTACCCCAGTCCCAAGCGCGACCAGTGTCGCATGATGATTTTGAACAGGGCGGAAGGCTCGATAGAGGAAGGTATTTTCGCGGATGTTATCAAATACATGGAGCAGGGGGACTGTTTGGTTATCAATGAGACCAAAGTTTTTCCTGCCAGGTTGGAGGGAACCAAAGACAAGACGGATGCCAAAGTCGAGGTCTTTTTGTTGCGCGAGCTGGAGCAAGGCCTTTGGGAGGTTCTGGTGCGTCCAGCCCGCAAGGTCCGAGTCGGCAATCGCCTCACCATTGGCGATGAGCTTGCTTGCGACGTGATCGACAATACGGTTTCCGGAGGAAGGGTCGTTCGCTTCAATTACAGGGGCGATTTCTACGCCATTGTGGACAAGATCGGTAAGGCGCCGCTGCCGCCGTACATCAAACGTGAACCCGAAAGCTCCGACAAGGATCGATACCAAACCGTATATGCCAAGGTGCGCGGCGCCGTGGCAGCGCCAACCGCCGGGCTGCATTTCACCAAGGAACTGTTGGACAAGGCGAAAAACAAGGGCGTAAACGTCGTACCCATCGTGTTGCATCTGGGTTTGGGGAGCTTTCGGCCAGTGGTGGTTGAAGACTTGAGCCGCCACAAGATGGATTCGGAGTATTATGAAATCTCCGAAGAGGCTGCGGCGAGCATCAACGCAACTATGCGGAATAAGAAAAAAGTGATCGCCGTGGGCACGAGCGTCGTGCGCGCTTTGGAGACCAGTGTTACCTCCGAAGGTTGGGCAAAAGCGGGTCGCGGCTGGACCGACAAGTTCATCTACCCGCCTTATGACTTTAAGGTCATCGACAGGCTGATTACCAACTTTCATCTGCCAAGCTCCACTTTGCTCATGCTGGTGTCGGCCTTTGCGCCGCGGGATTTGATCTTCAAAGCCTATCGCAAAGCGATTCGTGAAAAGTATCAATTCTACAGCTATGGCGATGCCATGATGATTCTGTAAAGACCTTGATTTGATGAAAAAGTGCAAGGCTGCGGCCGTCGTGGTAGCCGCCGGTCAGGGTAAGCGATTCGGCGGCTCGACGCTCAAGCAGTTCGTTGAAATCTCCGGCAAGGCCATCCTCAGACTGGCGCTGGAAAAATTCGAAACCTCGGCAGCGATTGCAGAAATCGTGCTCGTTGTTCCCTCGGCGGAAACGGCGAGGGCGGACGTGCTATGCAGGAACGAGTGGAACATCCGAAAGCTGACACAGGTTGTCGCCGGTGGACCGGAAAGGCATAATTCCGTGTGGACCGGTCTGCAAGCTTTGTCCGAAGACATCGACTTGGTGGCCATCCATGACGGGGTTCGACCATTCATCTCCTTGGACACCATTCGCATGGCCGTCGAGCAAGCGGAAAAACACGGCGCCGTGGCGGTCGGTGTAACCCCGAAAGACACGATCAAAGTGGTGAGCAACGGAGTGATCAAAAGAACGCTGGAACGCAACTCGTTGATCGCCATCCAAACTCCGCAAGTATTTCGCAAAGACCTCATTTTGCGGGCTTATAGGCGGGCAATGTCGGACGGCTTTTTCAGCACCGATGATGCCGCTCTCGTGGAACGGCTTGGACAAGCCGTCTACATTGTACCGGGAGACTATCGAAACATCAAGATCACTTCCCCGGATGATTTGGTCATGGCCGAGGCGTTGTTAAAGCAGGAGCTGACGGAATGCGGATAGGCCACGGTTATGATGTTCATCGTCTGGTGCCGAAAAGGAAGCTGATCTTGGGCGGTGTGCACATTCCTTATGAATTGGGTCTGCTGGGCCACTCCGATGCCGACGTCCTCTGCCATGCCATCAGCGATGCGCTATTGGGCGCCGCTGCACTGGGCGACATCGGCAAGCATTTTCCGGATACGGACGCTGCCTACGCCGGGATTTCCAGCATTTTGCTGCTCCGCAACGTTGCTCGGTTGCTGGACCAACAGGGACTGGTCGTCGAGAACGTCGATTCCAGCTTGGTGCTGCAAAAGCCAAAAGTCGCTGCTTATGTACCAGAGATGCGGCAGAATATCGCCGAAGCCCTAAGCGTGGCTGTGGACAACGTCTCCGTGAAAGCGACTACGACCGAAGGGTTGGGTTTTGCCGGTCGCGAGGAGGGCGTGGCTGCTTACGCGGTCGTGTTGATCCGGAAAAGGTAAGCATTTGCTCTGCTTTTCAAGCACTTTCTACTTTCAGGTGTCTCCCAAGCAATTTCTGGTCTCTGCAATTCTTACGAATGAATTCTCATGGCGCCGTTAGAGCAGTTCCGAAACATATTCCCTCAGCCCAAGCCGGTTATCGCCATGATCCACCTGCCACCCTTGTTGGGAAGTCCGGCATATTCAGGACAGTTTGAAGAGGTGGTGGAACAAGCCTGCGGGGAGGTGCGAATCCTATCAAATTACGGCGTGGCCGGTATCATCGTGGAAAACTATGGCGATCAGCCTTTCTTCCCCGGCCGGGTGCCGCCCGAGACCGTCGCGGCCATGACTCGTGTGGCAACCGAGGTACGACGCATTATTGATTTGCCGCTCGGCATCAACGTCCTGCGCAACGATGCCATCTCCGCATTGTCGATTGCCGAGGCAGTTGGAGCGCAGTTCATTCGCACCAATGTCCATGTAGGAATGGCCGCCAGCGAGCAAGGTTTACTAATGGGGAAGGCCCACGAGGTTCTGCGTTTTCGGGCATTTCTCAAGTCCGAGTGTTTGATCTTTGCCGATATTGCCGTCAAGCACTCCTACCCACTTTACCCGCAAAGCGCCGACGAGATGCTGCGTGACACCGTCGTTCGCGGCCTTGCCGATGCCGTCATCGTCACGGGTGCCGCCACCGGGATGGCTGCTGATTTGCGATTTGCCAAGGAGGTGAAGGGCATCTGCGGGAAGATAGAAGTTCCACTGTTGATTGGAAGCGGCATAACACCGGAGAGTATTAACAGCGCCTTTGAAATCGCCGATGCGGTCATTGTCGGCACCTATCTTAAAAAAGAGGGTGTGACGGCAAATCCAATCGATCGGAATAGAGTGGAAAAGCTGATGCAAGCCGTCGGGGGAGGCCGTCAAGGAAATTGAAAAAAATGGCATTGAAACTGTACAACAGCCTAACGAGAAGAAAAGAAGAGTTCGTTCCGGTTCAAGAGGGAAGGGTCCATATCTATGTGTGCGGCCCGACGGTATACGACTATCCCCACATTGGCCATGCAAAAAGCTACATTTCTTTTGATGTGGTGGTGCGTTACTTTCGCTATCTTGGCTACCAGGTTCGCTACGTGCAAAACATTACCGACGTAGGGCATCTATTGGACAGCGGAGAAGACCGCATCCTGCGCGGAGCCGTGCGCGAAAAGGTGGAGCCAATGGAATTGGTGGAACGATATACGCGAGCCTACTTTGAAGCCATGGATGCCCTTAATGTCCTTCGTCCCGATATTTCCCCTCACGCCGCAGCACACGTTCCGGAGCAAATCGAGCTGATCGAAAAGCTTTTGGAAAAGGGCTTTGCTTATGAGGTGAATGGCTCCGTCTACTTTGACGTGAACAAGTGGCCGGGCTATGGCAAGTTGTCGGGGCGGAAGGTTGAAGAACAGCAGGCGGGTGCCCGCGTGGAAGTTAATGTGGAAAAACGCAATCCGGCAGATTTTGCCCTCTGGAAAAAGGCAGAGCCGGAACACGTGATGCAGTGGAACAGTCCTTGGGGAAGAGGCTTCCCCGGCTGGCATATTGAATGCTCGGCCATGTCCATGAAGTATCTTGGCGAGACATTTGACATCCACGGTGGCGGGATGGAGAACCAGTTTCCGCATCATGAATGCGAAATCGCCCAAAGCGAAGCTGCGACCGGCAAGCCGTTTGCCAAATATTGGATGCACAACAATATGGTGCTGGTGAATGGGGTAAAAATGAGCAAATCTTTGGGCAATTTTACCACGGTGGCACAGGCGCTGGAAAAATACAGTGGCGCTCAGATCAGATTCTTCATTCTGCAAACGCACTACCGCAGCCCTGTTGATTTTGGGGAAGAAGCTCTCCATGCTGCCGGTCAAGGACTGGAGCGACTCATGACAACCTTTCGCCTGCTGGAGACCAAATTGGAGCATGCTCCCAATGGCGAATTGGATCCTCAGGTCGCAGCGCTCGCCCATTCATTTAAGGAACAATTCCTCGCCGAAATGGATGATGATTTCAATACTTCAGGAGCCATCGGCAAGCTCTTTGATTTTTCCCGTGAGACGAACAAATTGATAGCTGCGAACGATCGAATCTCACGCGTTTCCCTTGATTTTCTTATAGCCACTTTCAAAGAGACGTCGGATAGAATCTTAGGCTTGCCCATGCAGAGCGGCAAGTCGGAAGTATCCGCATCAGCATTCATCGAGTTACTCATCTCTGTACGGGAGGAGCTGCGGGCGAAAAGGGAATGGGCCTTGGCTGATTACATTAGAGATGAGTTGTCCGAAAGAGGCATCATTGTTGAGGATGGCAAAAAAGGCGTTTCCTGGCGATTCGCCAAATAGCAAACCAGGGACTCCGGAGCAGAATGCAAGCCAGAAATACCTTGACTGAGTAGAGCAATTTGTTTATATTAGCCCCGCCAACATGAAAGAACGACGAGATAAAATCCTAAACAAGCGCAAGAGCAGAAAGACGGGTTCGCCCCTCAGCTTTTCAAAGCGCAATTATCAGATCTTTGCTTTGGGAGTGCTAGTAATCATCTTTGGATATGTTTCACTATCCAAAGGTCCGGTGGATAGTTTTTGGTCGCTCACCTTGGCGCCCATCCTCTTGGTGATAGGATATTGCCTCATTATCCCAGTCGCCATATTTTGGAAACCCAAGAAACAGCAAGAAATGAATCAGCAATCTTAGATCAAAGTACGTAGGGATGCCGGGACATTTTGACGATGCTGCGCTGCCAGCCTGGTTTCTAACCGTTTTGGGCGGTTAGCTCAGTTGGTTTAGAGCGCCTGCCTTACAAGCAGGAGGTCACTGGTTCGAATCCAGTACTGCCCACTTTATATGTACCGTTTGCATTGGCCGATGTGGAGAATCCAACGTTGGCCTTTTACAATCCCTTTCCGCCGAGTTTCAGGCAAACGCAAACGGCCGTTTTCCCCGCCTTGGTGTTATACTCGTTGAGGGTAGAAATTTCATCCATCTTGTCATTCCTGTGCATGCAGGAATCTCCTTATGAACAGGTGGTTAGAAGATGCCTGTATTCACAGGCATGACATGAAAAAGCAACCCTTAACGAGTATATCTATCCGCAAGTCGATCCCAATTCCGTATAGTAGGATGGCTGAGAGTCGTGTGAGGGCTTGAGCTCTCTCCTCTGTTTTATAAAGCTATCAGCAGCAGGTCTAAAACATAGCGTCGAGGAAAAAGGCAATCGTGCGGCGACAAGTGAACTTTGCCGATTAGAATTGGGCATGTTAACTCCTACGCACCGGAGATGAGTTATGCATCCATTTGTGACTTTGGGGAAGGTTCTGTTTGTATTCGTATGGCTTGCTTCTGCATCCTACGCACAACAGCTTGTTGAATTGCCGACAGCAAAAGTATGCAAGCCTTTCGAAATGCGGCTCCGTGGGGATCTCGGCTTCTATCAACCCTATTCTACCAGCCACCACACCGAAAAATACCAAGCCCTAAGGGGCAGAGCAGGATTTCATCTCCTCGCCGACTTTGAAATCGGCGGCAAGTTGTTGTCTCGCCAAAGTAGGCTCGGCTTGGGTGACGCCAAAAAGTGGTATGCAACCATGGACGTCAAGCTCGCCATTCCGTTCGCCCAATTTATGGATACGCCTTATGGTGAGACGACATGGCCGTCGATAGCGATTGGAATACTCAATATCGCCAAGGACAAATATGTGCGTTCATACCGCGATGTACCGCCGGAATTTGGCAACAACGTCACCTATTTTTCCGGATATTGGGTCCTCACTCATGATTGGCGTCTGACAAAATGGGCTCTTTTGAGCCTAAGCCTCGGTTCTGGCAATCATTGGTTCAGCGAGGCCAATCCCAATAGCTTTTTGCACAAGCTGAAAGGGTGGTTTGGAGGTATTGACCTAACGATTTCTCGTCTACAGTTTCTTGCAGAGGCTGGGGCTGGCAATATCAACCTGGGTTGCCAAGTCCTTTTGCCCTCTGGAAGCCTGCCGCTGGAATGGACTTTGACCGGGAACCTGTACCGGATGCAGGTTTTTTCCAAGGCGTTAGACGACCAATTGGATTGGATCGGCGTGGAGCATGAACGATTTCGGTTCGACGCTGGTTTGCAACTGCGCTGGGAAGGTCTTGGGAAAGTATTTTAGTGCATTTTGGAAAAATATTGATCGTTTTTAAAAAAACTGTTGACATTCTGGATAAAAAGCTTAAATTATACGCGCTTTGAAAAAAACAGTAATGTTCGACTAAAAGCAAAGCTCAGTCAAGAAGATGAGCTTTCTTGTTCTTTGGAAATAAGCGTGCATGGCTCAATCGTCAAAGAGCTCAACTTTGCGTTAGAAAATAACAATTAAAAACAACGAAGAGTTTGATCCTGGCTCAGGACGAACGCTGGCGGCGTGCCTAACACATGCAAGTCAAGGAGAACGGTTTCTTCGGAGGCCTAGTAAACTGGCGAACGGGTGAGTAACACGTAGGTAACCTACCCTTGGGATGGGGATAACACTGCTAACGCGGTGCTAATACCGAATAATGCAGCGGACCCGCATGGGTATTGTTGTTAAAGATGACCTCTGCTTGCAAGTTATCGCCTAAGGATGGACCTGCGTCCCATTAGCTAGTTGGTGAGGTAACGGCTCACCAAGGCGACGATGGGTAGCCGGCCTGAGAGGGTGTCCGGCCACACTGGGACTGAGATACGGCCCAGACTCCTACGGGAGGCAGCAGTGAGGAATATTGCGCAATGGCCGAAAGGCTGACGCAGCAACGCCGCGTGAGGGATGAAGCTCCTAGGAGTGTAAACCTCTGTTAGAAGGGACGAATAAGCGAATAATGAACAAGTATTCGCTCTGACGGTACCTTCAGAGAAAGCCCCGGCTAACTCCGTGCCAGCAGCCGCGGTAATACGGGGGGGGCAAGCGTTGTCCGGAATCATTGGGCGTAAAGGGCGCGTAGGCGGGACAGTATGTCCAGGGTGAAAGCTTGCGGCTTAACCGTAAGTTTGCCTTGGAAACTGCTGTTCTTGAGTTCGGAAGAGGGAAGTGGAATTCCTGGTGTAGCGGTGAAATGCGTAGATATCAGGAAGAACACCGGTAGCGAAGGCGGCTTCCTGGTCCGATACTGACGCTGAGGCGCGAAAGCGTGGGGAGCAAACAGGATTAGATACCCTGGT
>DYKH01000087.1 GCA_020722685.1 Caldithrix sp.
ATAAAACAGAAACGCCTTGGCTTCATTAATCGCCAAGGCGTTTCAAGAATTACGATCTATTGGACGCGATAGGCGGCTACGGAATCAACAGCAGCCTGCCTTCCTCATGGCAGCAAGGTCATTTTCATCGTCTTTACAAACTCGCCCGCCTGCATGCGGCAGAGGTAGATGCCGGCGCCCACCTTTTCGCCAAGCGCATTTCTTCCATTCCACCGCACAGAGTGATTGCCGGCGGGCATTTCGGCGTCAAACAACGTGACGATCTTTTGACCGAGGATGTTATAAATCTCGATCCGCACGTTGATTGCTTGTGGCAAAGCATAGGTGATGTTGGTCTCCGGGTTAAAGGGATTGGGGTAGTTCTGTGTCAGATCCAAAACCTTGGGCACGCCGGTGCTTGTCTGCGCACCTGGGCCTTCCTTTTCAAATTGACTTAGAGCATGACCATCATACACATGGGTTAAGATATAAGCCAAGCCCTCCGCCTTGGCGTCCAATCCACACACAAGCACGCGAGTGTAGACTTTTCTCTTAGCCCAAGAAGAAATCTCTGCCGCTTTGTTCTCGATCATCCTTCCCGACGCGGAAATAACCTCTTCATTCCCTACTTGCAAAAGGTCGTCATGATCTTCGGCATCCACCACTTGCAGGGCAATCGTCAGATGCGAGGATGGGGAGGCCCTGAGCTTCTCCGAATCTTGAGTATATACTCCCAACTCCATGACCAAGCTTTCGGCGTTACTGGGGACAAGATATGGCTCGCTATCAAGGTAACCCCAAAACTCTTCGCCCTTGAGGGTCAGCAAGGTATCGTTCACTGCCGTGAATTTTAGTGGAATCACAGCGCCATCTTTGGTGCGAAAGTAAATATCGCCAAGATCGACCGTCAATAACGCTTGGGTGCTGTCCGCTACCGTGACGCGCCGATGATACTTGTCGGCAAGAAGCTCCGGCTTTTGCAAAGTTTCGCTGCTGAGGTTGAGGTTGTAAGGCGAGCTGGTGCCGCTGGTCCAGATGTACTTGGCCGCGGAAGGAGGATTGTAAATACCGAAAGATATGGAAGTGTTTGGCGAATAGCCCGTAGCTACCAACTGTCTGGCGGACCAGGTACCGCTGCTATAATCGTAGGTTGCCTTGTAGATGCTCGAGTAGTCGTCCCATATCATGGCCAGATTGCCGGAAAGCAGATTGGTAATGCTCGGTTTCTGAAACTCTTTCACATAAGATTGCACCGCAGACCAGCTACCGTTGATACCCGATTTGCGTTGATAATACACTCCTTCTGCCTCAATGATTGGATCTATTCCTTGCCACACTATGTAGGCATGAGGCTGGGGCTCATTTGCATCAGAGGTAATCTGAGAACAACTGGCCGTAGTGCCGGAACTGCCCGGGACGGTTTCCGGTGTGCCCCAGGCAGTCGTATTATTGCTCAAATTCGTATGGTATTTGTTGAGCAAGATCGTGCTGCCATTATCATAAGTGGCATAAATGTCAAGAAACGTCCAATCGAAAGAAGCGCCGGGTGAAAGGCTGGCATTTTTGTGGCTGGAGCCGGTGGATGGCAATAGCGCGGCACTGGACCAGCTCGTCCCATCGTTCTCAGAATAACGATGGGAAATGCCAGAATTGGTCTTCCAGCAGCCAACCAAACGAATTTTGCGAATTCCCCCGGAAATGCGGACTTCCTTTCTGGTCAAGACGGGCTGAGGGTTATTGGGACTGGAGCAAGTGATGCTGCCAAGGCTCACCGTCGTGCCCCATCCAGAGCCTAAATTGGCACGAAAGTAAATCGTATAGCTGCTGCCGCCGGTATATTTTTGCCACAACGTATATATTTTGCCATTTTCCCACACGATGGAGGGATATTTGTTATTGCCATTGCCAGCGCTAAGCCGAACTCCACCAAACCACGAAGCCCCGTTATCGGGAGAATACTGATAGTAGATGTCACCACCTGATTCGTAAACCAAATGATAGTAACCGTTATTACCTCGAACAAGCCTGCGACCGTTATTAAAAGCGGTGGCCTCGGCACTAGAGCTGCCGATGGCAGTACCCATGTAAGGGATATAATTGTGCTTCGTAACTGTCACATATAAGGGACGAACCGAAGTGGCAAAAGTCTCTGTGCCGCTGGCCGATTCTCTGGATTCATGAAAAGTCGAAAAGTCATAGCTACAAACAGTAATAATGACGTTTGGGAGACCAGCGTTCACCGTAACGCCTGATGATGTTACTGTTACGGTTACGTTGGTAAAGGTTGAAGGTGCGGCAGTCCAAATCTCAAGTGCTGGATCACCAAGAATCAAAAATTCCTCAAATTCTGTTCGCGTGATTTCAGTGGTAGGGCTCCAAGGATAACCAGCACCGCTTGTCAGTACATACTTATCATACATCCAGAATTTTCCATAGTCGAGCACTGGCCCTAAATGATGTGTTGGACTGCTTACATAAGAACCTGAATAGCCGGAATCGAAATTGTCCCAAATCGCATCATAAAAGCCCTTATCTAATTCATCGTTGTACCCACTATAACTAATTCTGGTTGAACCGATGAATCCAACACCGCCCTTATTGCTGGTCTTGAGCCATGACTCCCCTAAGCAGTCTGGGATTGGACTTGGATCAGTAGTATCCAAGTCTGTCTCGCCATCGAACCACCCAGAGCGGCAGCAAACGCTGAACATTACTGGAAGTTGGGATCCATTTGTAAGAGAGGGGATATCAGAATTTTGAAACGCTGGGTCCACCCAACCTTCCATTGTACCAGATGGACCATTACGAGAATCGCCGTGATCCCTATAGTTTACCAGAAAGCATCCTGCGTTTATTGCATTCTTAATGTCTGACGTTGTTCCGTCAAAGGAAAGGCCGGGCGGCAGCGAGGCCCCATTATAGTAGTATTGTGGAGTTGACCCCGTAGTCTTGCTGTACACGTCTGTACAGGTGTAGTCTTCGCTTTCGAGAAACGGGCGAATAGATTCCTGGGAGGTATATACAAAGAATCTGTCTTCGTATCCATTTAAGTCCAGGTCCTGAAAAAATGCAGACAAGAGAACCGTGTCGAACCAAGTCGTGCTGGACATGTACGGGCTTGTCTCGTAGTTTATGATCTTGCTGACGATGAGGTCCACGTCATTACTTGTCTTTGCCGGCAAACGCCCCACAAAAATATCTGGGAAAGGAACATAGCTCAGATCATTCGCATCATCCATACAGCCATAGTATAAATCGCTGCCAATTTCTTTACCTAACTCTATATCAGTGTCCGGATGCGGATTGACATAGTGCGTAGGCAAATAATCGGCATCTCCAATCAACAGGACATAGGAAGGCGCCGGATTCCAATTGTCGTAAGCATTCTTGATATATCCATCAATACCCGTATAGTTTGAGTCCCACGTATTATCTGCTGTCCAGGTATATCCGGCATTGATGACATCGGTCTTCTTCGCTATCCGAGTTTTAAGCCCCTTTTTGCTCCTCCACTCAGCAAGAGAAAGAATCTTGTCATAGAAATTATCATGAGTGATAATCAAATAGTCTGCGCCACCACTGGAAAAATCCGTTGTCTTCAGAAGTTGACCTGTTCCACCGCCTGAATTTCCTGCCGGTTCGTAATTGAGCACCAGTCTTTGCAACAACGCTTGGAAAAACCTGTCATCCTTATTCGTACCCATGAAAGGCGAGCCTTCGAACTCGATTCTTACCGTGATTTCAGAATACGCTTTCAAGCGTCCGGAAACGGGGTTATATTGCACAGGGTAAACCACAACGAGGACTATTCTGTGTCCCCGCAAAAAGTTCGGTTTATCCACTACTACTATTTGCCTCGGGTAGAAACTATCAGTAGAGTAAGTCTCAGTGTTTTTCTTGAACTCTACAGCCCCGCGGTCTATCCCTTGATCAGGTAGCGCCTCTTGGGCTGGATAAACGTTATAGTTGTCAATAACTATTGCTTTCGAAGAGACCACGCTAATTCTGAGCATAACTCCGTACGGGATCTCAACAAATCTGCCCACCGTGGGAAGCTCTGGGTTGCCCACTTCAGCGGTGTGGCCGCCATTGGGAATAACTAATTTCTGATAGGCTTGGTTCTCTTCAGCGATATCTCTGGAGTTCATGCCGGGGATTTCAAAGCGAACCACAATCTCATCGCTCGTCGAGCTTACGAGATTGGTAGCTGGTGAGGATGGAACTGCACCATCCTTGAAAACCACCCAGTGCTCTTGGGCGTTCCCCGCAAATGGAAATAGCCAAAACACCACAATAAACATCGCCAATCCACCGGCAAGAATCCTCCACTTCTGTTCATTTCTATAAGCTCTCATCGCTTCTTCCTCCGTTTTGAAAATGATATTGACTTGATTCGATAACTTTAAACTGCCTGATTTATGGATCCAGAGCATTGGGGGATGATCTAGGATTAGTGACCCCATCTACATTCCAGAACAAAGGGATTCTAAATGCAGAGGTAGTGTTGCAGACGCCATTGCCAACTTGATCAGCGGGCTCTCCGAGAGTCGTGTCAACGCTTCCATCATACGCTTCTAAGTAGTTGCCAATTAAGAAACCGCCGCCTCGCACCGCGTAATTAGGCTCGCTACATTTTATGTTATTGCTCGAAACTTTTGGATTTGCAGGTGGAATACAATTTATTCCAACTGCGCGCCAGCCAGATATCACGGCTATGAAATTATATTCAAACAAGGGGCTAGATTTCCCCCTGCAACTTACCGCCACTGGACCTGTCTCCGCATTTGTGTCTACGTGACCTATTGAGCAATGAGAAATAGTGGGGGAGCAATCTTCGATGACTATGGCATGGTCATAACAAGATTGAACCGTACAATACCTAAGAATGGAACCCATAGAACTGCCCGCAAATATTATCCCACTCCACAGGTTCCATTTAAGTGGGTTGAACGTACCTCTCAGAGTAAACGTTATGCGGCTCTCTTTATCACCCTGCGCGTCCAACGTACCTTTGACAATCAATGGCTTAAAAGGATCAAATTTGACGATTACGCCTGGCTTAATAGTCAGTTTCACTCCTTTAACAACGGTTACACTATCGCTTACAATGTAGGGATTGCCAGCTAAGCTCCAGGTGCTATTTTGGGTTATTAGTCCGGACACTATTGTTGAATCACTGGATGCTATTGGGGGCTCCTCACTCCCGATTGGGGCAGTTGAGGTTTTGCATGCTTGTAAAAACAATTGATTAAAAATCACAGCACTTGAGCACAGGAAAATAGCAAGCAGAACAAATGGAATTTTGAACCCCTTGCAAATTGATAGTCCCATTGTATCTAGACCTCCTAAAAACACTTATACAAAATAGTTAACATGTATCCTTCTGGTCAACCCCACCTTTCTTTTGGCCGCGTGATTTTGTAACTGCTTGCACAAAATTGCTGTAGTATTGTTATGCAAAACTCACCGCTGACACCGCGCGCCCGCCAGATGTTTGGGCTGATCGAAAAATACCTTTCCAGCGGGTTAACGCAAAGACAATTCTGTCGGCAGGAAGAGCTTTCGATAAACACTTTTCTCTGCCGCCTCAAACCTTACCTAAGGCACGGTCAAAAAACCAGCAAACGCCCAATGAATTCATTGGCCTGCGCTTTGACCCAATCGCCAACAATCTGGTGTAAAATGCCACCCGCCCATTACCTCTGGTCGGAAGAACTATCTTTTTGCCGGTTCGCACAAGGCAGCGGTACGGGCCGCGGCCATTTACACCTTGGTCGCCAATGCCAAGCTGTGCAATGTCGAGCCGTTTGCTTACTTACGCGATATTCTCACCCGCATTGCTAACCATCCATTCAAAGAACTCGATCAACTCCTGCCCTGCAATTGGAAAACTCCGTAGTTTTCAAAGAACAAAATAATCACAAATGCAAGGTGTAGTTCACCGGAGGGTTACGGCTATGTTGTCAGAAAAATCTCGCGAAGGTCATCTCGTCCTAGCCCACATACGAAATAGAAGAGAATAGCTTCGAGTCCCTCTTATTTTTCCAAAGAATGATGCAATGGAAGGATGAAAATGTCAAGTTCTTTTTTGCATATTGACAGAGAATTTCAAGCGTAAGTCTGACAGTGTAGCGGCTGCCTTTGCCATGCCCAGTTTTCAATGCACGCGCCCAAGGCGTCTACATGGGCATTGAAAGGGAGCGTCAAAGTTGCCGCTCCCTTCATATCTTAGACAAGCTCGCTAGGGCAGTAATGTCATCTTCTGCGTCTTTACAAACTCGCCCGCCTGCATGCGGCAGAGGTAAATGCCGGCACCAACCTTTTCGCCAAGCGCATTTCTTCCATCCCAACGCATAGTATAGTAGCCAGCAGGCTTTTGATCATCTATGAGTGTAACGACCCTTTGGCCGAGGACATTATAAATCTTCAAAGTGGTTTGGCTTGCTTCAGGCAATTGGAACTGAATCTCGGTGCTTGGATTGAAAGGATTGGGGAAATTCTGCGAGAGTCCATATTCGGACGGAACTGCCGATAGCTTCGCCAAAGCTTGGCTGCTGTCCGGAGTGGGCGATTGAGCTTCCGGCTTCCATTCACCCAAGGTAGCCATTGCTGAGGCAGCGAGATCATCTTCGCGCCATTGGGCAATAAGCTGGCGATAGTACTTTTCACCCGTTTCGTGATCCTCCAGATAATACCAGTAGATGGTGCCCAGGTCGTAGAGAGCATATTTACCCAAATTCTTATCTGCGTAGCCATCGAGGATCTTTGAGGAATTTGCAATCGCTTCATCATAAGCGCCGCTTCTAACCAAATATCCAACGGAGATAGAAGATGCCAGGCCGGAAATCTCTTTACCAGCATAAGTGTCTGCGACTTGATTGAGGTAGCTCAGCGATGCGGCTCGATTATTCAAGTTCTGGTAGCAGTAGTCGATAAGGGATAAGGCTTGCAGCCCCGCAGGTGAATCCGGATACTTATTGACTATCTCTTCAAATAGAGATATAGCATCGGTGTAGTCTTCGTGCAGATAAGTTTGATAGGCTTTGCTGAATTCGCTCTTGCCGGTGGTGTCGGGATCAGCATTGCCATGGGCTAAAATAGCGCTTGCCGTTTCCTCAGGCTGCTTCCGCAGTCCTCCAGTAGGATCAAAAGTCAGATACGGCTCCCAAACGACATTGTCGCTCACATTGGGGTCCGGCGTACTGCTACCCCAATAATTGTATAAAGCGTATACGGTATTAGTATTCTCAGACCATACATCCATGTTGGAATTATTCTTGATGCTGTTATATCCATTGGTACCCCAATTCCCAAGCTCAGGAAGGGAATTATAATCGCCATAAACACCCGTATAGTTGCTCCAAATACGGTTAGTTTGCTTGATTGTAGGGTTGGAGTTTTGCGAGCATTGGATACCGTAGCTGCCGGATGAGCTAATAGTACTCGTTTGCACATTCCCACCTGATTGGTTATTGTATTTCATGCCGACGGAATTGTTGCTGAAGGAGCAATTTTCCGCATAGAGAGGCGAATTATAAGCATGAATGCCATACGACGCATTTTGAATGGTGCAATACTTCAAAGTCGTCGGATTACAATAATTGAATTCAATGCCGTACCAGGTGCCGCTACTCGATTGGAAAATGATGCGATTGCTGGAAGTACCGTTCGCGGTAAGGTAGCCATTGACGGTGAGCTTTTTGCCGTTGGCCATTCTGAGTGTAACGCCAGGATTTAGTTGAAGGGTAATACCAGAATTAACTGTCAAATTGCTGCTTTGGGTATAGGTCCCAGAGGAAACGATTACTGTTTGACCGCTGGTAGCATCATTCAAAGCCGATGCGATTGTGGGATATTCTGGTGATGGGACAAAATATTTTACGAGTGCATCATAAGCGTTTATCCTGCCATGTCCAAGTTCGAGGCTTTTCCCTGTGGTTGGATTATAAGTGTAACCTCCGACCTGCTGCGCCGTATGTTCAATCCGCTTTCTGACCAGTACATTGGAAAATGAAGGAGTTTTTGAAAGTATCAACGCAGCAAGACCTGAAACATAAGCAGTTGCCATGGATGTGCCATTATCATTGGCGTAGGTATTATTATAATATGTCGATCGAATGGTGTTACCTGGAGCCGCAACATCCAGCCAGGAGCCATAGTTGCTGCCACGACCAGTTCCCCAGTCTCCAGGATCGCAACGCTGGTCACCCTCATCGGTTGCCCCTACGGCAATAACAATGTCATTATACGCTGCTGGATAAAACGTGCTTGTGGTGTTGTCATTGCCCGAAGCAGCTACCAGAACACACCCTCTGGCAAAAGCCGTATCCAAAGCTACCTTAACCTCCGGCAATTGACTATAGCTACCCCAACTCATGTTAATAACCTTGGCCCCATTCCTTGCCGCGTAGTAAATGGCCTGGCGGGCAGCGTCAAGATAGATGTATCCATTTCCATCCGAGCCTTTATAACCAGCTCTGAGCGCCATGATTCGACATCCTGCGGTGGAAGGATGCCACCCCCCGGCCAAACCGGCAATTCCGGTTGAATTATTCGTTCTGGCAGCGGCAATACCTGCAACATGAGTGCCGTGACCGTGAAAATCCATCGGATTGTTATCCGGCGTTCCCCAATCCTCCCCAGGCCATACCGAACCTTGAGAAACCTCCACCCAATCATACCCTCTGTAATCATCGACGAGTCCGTTATTGTCGTTATCCTGACCATCAATAGGATCGTTAGAATTTATCCAAATATTGGCGCTCAAATCCGGGTGATCCCAATCAACACCCGTATCGATGATAGCTATTCTCACTGATGAAGATCCCTTGTTTACATCCCAGGCATTATAAGCTGCTATCTTTGTGAGTGCCCATTGTGAGGTTCTATATGGGTCGTTCGGAGTAGCGGCCACCCTGACAATTCTGCTTGGAACAGCAAAGTCCACCAACGGATTTTTAGAATAGACGTCGACCAATTCCCAAACAGATTTATGTTCCGGGAACTTCAATAACAGAATATCATCTATTCTCGGTCGATCAGCAACGGCTACACCTAAAACAGAGTTCAGATTGCTGATTTGCTCAGGAGACACCCCGGGCTTGAATTTGACGAGTATTTCTCATGGAACAATAATGTCTTGAGAAAGCGCGTTGTGAAAAACTGAAATTGTTAGCAGCAGGCAAGCTGCTATAGGTGCTATATATGAGCGAGATTTTGGTAAAACGGGACGCATAATTCACCTCGTCAGATAGATTGAAAAACATATTTAGGCTTGAAACACTTGAGTTTATCCGGCTACTCGGACTACTCTACTCGGGACAGCATACTCAATGATTGGCAAGGCGTTAAAAAAGGCCACCATCTCCCAAACTGTCTTGTCATCCGGTATGTAGAGGACAAAATACCTACCCGAGCCTATCACCGGAGTGTCGGCACGTTTAACAATGCAATTCGCATCGGCGATGGTTTGCAGCATCTGCTCACGTGGTACGCCAGTTTTGAACTCGACAACCACCTCGCCAGGGATGATGAAGTCTGTATCGGCAACAGCTCTTGTAAGAACGAGCGGTTCATTCAGTACTGTCTCCCCAGTCGAGAGATTAATTTCCGTTTTCTTAATAGTGAAAAAGCCAGCTCGTTCACAAAAGAGGTCAACACTACCTAAAGGCAATTCAACGATTTTAAAAGTTCTTGGTAATGAATCAATGATGAGCTCCGCCAACTTTGCGGTGTAGTCATTTGATTTCAGCAAATACACTTTAATATCTCGTGCTGTTGTGCCCTGAGAAGTGGTTACGCTTGCAATCAAGACTGCTGGGCCGCCAGAACCATGACCAATGATTGGCATAACCTCTTCTTTTTCGTTTATGTCAATAGCCCTCTTACATCCTTGCTGTACAACTGAAACAGCTAAGATGATAATATAAGCTACTAATAGAAACCAAGGCAATTTTTTATTATTCATGATATTATCCTCCATGCTTAAGTAAGAATACATGGCACACTTGCCACCAAATTGTCTCTCCCGCATTTGGCGTACACGATGAGCACTTTTTACCCCCCGAACAAGATATTCAAATAAAAATCAAATGCCCCTGGGTTTGTATGAAAATACAGTAGCATTGTCGTTTTTCCTGTCTTCACGAACTGACCTTTTGCTCCACATCATTCCGGCCATCCCAGTGGTAGGGTGCAGTTCTACTGCACCAAATATTTTACAAAAATATTCCCTTTTGTTAATAGCCAAAATATTAGATGCTTTTCTCAAGCCCAAATCATCGCTACTTTTCTCTACTCCAGAATATTGTTTTCAATCTTGCTAATTCATTCGTTGGATCTTCAGATTCTAAGATTGCCGCTTTACAAACAGATGCAGTCATGTGAAACCGCTTTTTGAAGGCCTTGGTGAAGGAGCGGGCCTTTCCATCGCCTATCCACTTTGCAAATGTACGCACCATCTGTGAAGCGAAAATATGATATCTCAACATATCACTCCCTCCCCGAAGAACTTTGTTTTATTATACAAAATTCTTTCCCTGTTGTCAATGGCCTTTTTTTGGATCGCTGGCCTTTTTTTAGATAAAGTTGAACCGGGCCCTTTGTCATTTTTTCTTGTACATTTTAACAAAAAATGTGACCGGACCTCCTGCCACCTATGTTCGTAGGCATAGCGCCAGAAGGAGAAACCGACCTTGCTGCGGAAAAGACGAGAGAGATGGTTAGCATCTCGAAGGCCGCACCTGACGGCAATGGCTTCTTCGTCGAGCGTAGTACGCTCTCGAAGACAGGCGGCGTAAGAGAGTTTCTGAGCCATGAGCATCTGCTTCGGCGTAAGCACACAATCCGGATTGAACCGACTGTCAAGATAGGCTTCCGTGATACCAAAATGGTCGGCCACCTCTTGCACCGATTTGAGGCGAAGGAAGTTATAGTCCTTTAGCAGATAGCGCACCACGCGCCGCGGCCAAAGGGAGGAGCAAGGTTCCGGGCATTGCCGGCAAGGATCAAGGTCATCATGCCTGATTGCACGTTCCTGCAGCACTTGCTCTGCCGCTTTTAGGGCACGGTCAAGATGGGTTGATGCGAGCAGGATCAAGTGCGCGTCTGCGTAGGTAGAAAACTCATGCCCTTTGCCGTATACAATGACAGGGATCTTTGGGTAATGCCTTCGCAAGCCCTCAACATAGGGGAAGGTGCTCTGGTCGTTCAAGGTAGAAGGAGGAATGAGGCAGGAGACGGGCTTGGTTCGCAAGAGGATTTGGGCATTCTCAAGGGGAGCTGTCAAGACCGTTTCCCCGTCAAGGGTGGGAACTTGCCCGAGATGTGGGTCTTGGCACAGGATAACGATACCAGGCTTCTCCATGAGCGCTCTCCATAGGTCTTCCGAATGATTCGGATTTAGGAGCGCCATTTAAATAACCTGCCCATTTTCCCAAACCGCTAATAAACGCGAATGAACGCTAATTCTTTTTTAATTCGCGTTTATTCGAGTCCATTCGCGGTTTGAGATATGGGGAAGTTATTTAAGCGCCGCTCCTTAGTTATTCGTTGGGGCCCCACACAAAGAAATGATCGACCGCATAAGATGAACCCGGGAAGCATGTCTCAAACCTCACGGCCCCAATTTGCTACTTCTGCAACAAGGTAAGAAAAGAAGAGAGCATTATCAAGAGATTCTTCTGCTTTACTTTTTGCATTTTCTGCACCAAACTCGCCAGCCTCCCGCCTGCTAAAATACGCTCCTTTGGAGCGGCGCTTTGGATTTTAGATTCTTGATTTTGGGTCGTCGATTGCGAAAATCTAAAATCGCAAATCTAAAATGGAAGCTCTTCCTGCCTGCTTGACTTTTTTTACTGCAAAGCTTAAATTGGCACGGAAAAAAAGGAAAACTGAAAAAACATGTTCGATCAAGAAGGTTGCTATCTGGGGTTGGATTTTGACGGCGTCATCGTTGACAGCATCGCCGAATGCCTGGTTTTAGGCAACAATGCTTTTGTAGAGTTTTCCGGAACTGGTAAAAAGGTTATTGCGCTTGAGGATTTCGAACCGCAATCGCTATCCGAGGCCAGGAGACTGCGAAATTATATTCGCTCCGGTGAAGACTATGTGTACATCAATCTCGCCTTGCGGGAACGAGCCGACATTCATGGTCAGGAGGACTTTGATGCTTTCAAGCAGCAGCACGCTCGGCTCCAATCGGATTTCTTTCGGCTTTTCTATTCGGAAAGAGAAAAATTATCTACCGCGCAACGGGCTCTTTGGCTAAGCTTGCTCCCGTTGTACGATGGTGTGCGGGACTTTTTAGCTGCTTATCGTAATAAGAAGAATCTCTACATCATCTCTACGAGAAAAGCAGAGTATATGGCGCAAATCTTATCCGGCAATGGAATCCAGCTCGATTCGAGCCATTTGTTTTTTGCGGACGAGAAACGAAACAAGCGCGCCACTATATCTGAGCTGTTGCAAAAAAACGCTGTCACGCCGGATCGCTTTTATTTTGTGGACGATCAGGTTGATAATTTACTAAAAACTGCGCCGGTGGGAATTAATTGCGTGATGGCTGAGTGGGGATATCATAGTGCGGAGCAGCTTGCTGCTGCGGAAAAGGAAGGCTTTCGGGTACTGACTTTGCCGGAGTTTTTGACGGAGTTTTCCTGATAGTCTGTCTTGCGAAAGCTGTGTAGTAACGAACCCCAGGTTCATTCAGCCGTTTCCGACTTTCGGATCGCCCCCTATTCCTTGCCATGCTCGCCCGATTTAGCAGATGCGTAGACACCTGCAGGTACGCCCGCACGCTTTTCCACCAGAGCCGCCATTTCCGTTAACTTTTCATCCGACACCTTCTTCAGCCCCTTGCTTGGCACCGGTCGATCGATGGGGTAGATTTGCACGCCTGCGGGTTTCAATTCCTTGATTCTCTCCATTCACCAATCCAACTGCTCTTCACCGATGTTGGAAATCGTCCCATCAAAAAAGATCGTCTGCACGTAATAGTTTTCCAATTGCTTCAACCCGCCGAGAATCTGCTCGAACATAACTCTTCCGGCCGGGCGATTGATTTCGGCAAAACTCTCCGCGTCGCTTACGTCCAATTTCATGATGCGGACGTCGAGCTTGGCCAAAGCCTGGCGAATGTTCGGTTTCCACACAAATGCGGAATTGGAAAGGACGCAGGTATCGGCGGAGGCCAACAGCTCTTTGCCGATGGCGGCAACCTTATCAACGATCAGTCCAAAGCGCGGATGTAGAGTCGGCTCTCCGTTTCCGGAGAATGTCAAATGGTCCGCTGACACCCTTCTGCCAAGAACATTGCTAACCGCCACAGCTACTTGCTCAGGCGTGGGAAAGTTCTTTTTATGGGAAATCAAATCGTAGGTGTGCGCCAAAGTGAGGCCTTACTGACAATAAATACAATCGAAGGGGCACAGCTTGTATTCGGTCGGCAACAAATTGATGCCCAGCGAAGGTCCCAGTCGCCGGGACCGAATCGGGCCGTACACAATGTCTTTTTGCAGCGCAATCGCTTTCGAGTCTGCAGTTTTAGCCATTTCCAACTCCGGGTCGTCCTAACTCAGCACGCCGGTTCTTTGCAGCAGCTCCACTCCCGCTTGAACCTCCTGGGCGGACGCCTGCTGATGTATTTCCAGAATACGAATGCTGTGCTGATTCAGATAGGGCTTTAGTTTCTCAAAAGGGAAATCCCCCAAACCTGGAGCGCGATGATCCTTTAATCCATCGATATCGTGGATGTGCATGCCGGCCAGATGCTCCCTGTATCGTTCCAGTAAATCTTTTTCATGATCGAGAATGTTCAACCGATGAAAGACTTCGCCGTGACCCACGTCGTGCCAATAGCGGACCGCACCCCCGGCAAACTCGGAAAAGATATGGTCGAATTCATCGCCAAACGGGATTTGGGTGTAGTGATAGCGATTCTCTGCGCCGATCAGAATTCCCAAGCGAAAGGCCTCCGTATTCAGTCGATCCAAGCTTCGCAGCACCGCGTCGAAATAGGGAGCGGCTTTGCTTCGCCTTTCGGTCAACTTTTTCTCGAGCCATTCCCCCGCTTCGTCATCACCGATTTTTCCCTGTTCATAAAACTCAAAGAGACGATCCGATTCATCCTCCATTTCTACCCGGCCAAGATGAAAAACCACCAGCCTCGCTTCCATATCGGCGGCAAAATGGATGGTCTTGATCGCATTCTTGATGGCGAGATCCCGCTCCTCCCTATCCGGTGCAGAAAGCAAAAAGATGTCCCCACTTGCCTCTTGCTTGGGGATTCCGTCCGGATGGGGAACGTAATTGTGCACGGTCAGAATTTGGAACTCGCTGGACCTGAGTCGCGGCAGCATCTGCTGAAGCATCGGGCCAGTGACCCGGTAGTCAATTTCCAATGAAGAGAGGCCGGACTCTAACATGCGATCCAGCAGCTCATTGCCGCTGTCGGTAATGGCGGAGCGCCAAGCCGTAGAAATGCCGAACATATTTAGTAAATTCTTTCCTTTTACGGCCACCAATCCTCAGACATGGAAAATCGTCACACAGCCGCAAAAAAGTTTATGGTGATTTGTCGCTATAGAGCAGAAACAGAATGGATAGCAGCACAATGATTAGACACGCCAATTCAAGCGAGCGCGTGTCCTTGGGTGGATTGAAAACGTTGCTTTGATTCGGATCGAGGACGGATTCCCAGTTGCAGTCATTACATTTGAGTTTGGTCATTTTGTGCTTGACCAACGTTCACGTCGTGCAGGCCGGACACTTGCCGTCGGTTCCTGTAGCCGGTTGTCTTGCCATGGGGTTCCCCTTCGTGGAGACAGATGCAAAACCTAAACCAACACGAATTAGAGGCGACTTATTTTGGCTAACTGCTCGAACCTGGGTGACTCCCAGCATTTTCTTTCAACCACGCACACATTGACATATCGTGGAGCAAATGAAAAGGCTTTGTAAAGGGAAATCTGTCGCAGGAATACTTGTCAAGAAACGGCATTCGTATTCATGCGCGCTTATGCCTCTCTCCGCTTATCTTTCTGATGCAAATATATACAATCGGCTTGGAAATATCAACGCAAATTATTTGCGGTCAAAAGCCTGAGCCGCCTGCAATTCCTAGTTCCGTGACTGGGCGTAGACCCACCTCCCTGCTGGCGAATTCAGCGCTTGGAGGTCAGGAGCAGGGTAGTTGATTGATCTTTCATGGCGACTGCGTTGATGAATTGCCACAACCCCCGGTAATCTTCTGGCGGGACCTCGGTTTTTTCGATTTGAAGCCGGCGGACAAGCCGAAATGTGTTTGCAGACGACCAAGCACTGCTTATTGCAAAGCGCCCGATCTTGGTAGACAATGAATCGCATTCCGACTTTGCCAGCAAGCTCCAATCTCCGTCCACCTCGACCGAGAGGCTATCGATGATTCTTATAGGATAGCGGAAAAGCAGGGGAAACTTGCGCTCCTTTTCCACAAAGAGCTTTTGCCAATCGAATTGGCTAAATTTTTCCAATGAAAGTGGAAAAGCGATGTTGGAGTCAGTGTTCGCCAGACTCCAACGGAAATCACAGGAGAATTGCAGCGGCTGGTCGAGCCGCATGCGATTCTTCAGTTCCACCGGTTTAAAATGCGCCTGTGGAAATCTTGCCAACAACGGGCTATGGACCCACCTCTGCAATTCCCCCTCGCGCATAGAATGGATCTCTTCCCGAGCCTCCATACCGGCTGCCCCCGCAAGGAGCATACTTTGGCGGCCGTGACAAATCCCCGACGAGTCGATCCGCAGTTTCCAGGTTCGTTGAATGACATTCTCTTCCGAACCGGCGGAAGGTGTAGTGAGCCATTCTCCCTCGCCATGGGAATTCACCGAGAGCACCTGCCGGTCTTGATCGTACCAGGGCAGCTTGCCAAAAGGACAGTAGGATTCGGTGGCATCCATCCAGACATTGGTGCTATCGCTCAAGATGGCGCGGGCAATAAGATGATTGAAATGCGTATGCGAGACAATGCTCGTATCCACGTCGCCATTCTGCCAGGTGGAGATGATCACCGGCTCGACAGTCAGACCGACAGCCGAAGCCATGGCCATGATCAATGTCACCTTGTCTTTGCAGTCGCCGTATCGGTTGGCGTAGATTTCTTCGGCAAAGTGCGGCTGGTAGCCGCCGATGCCAATGGCTATGGCCACATAGCGGACATGGTCGCGAACGAAATTGTAAATTGCCGCCAGCTTTTCTCTTTCGCTTTTGCATTCTTTGGTGAGCTCGACGGCCTTTTCCTTAATGGATTTGTCTGCCTTGATCCGGTCGGAAATCAGCTCGCGATACCAGCGGGCGATATCGTTCCACCGGCTCATGCCAATGGGAGAGAGAATGAGAGATGCCATCACACGCTGGCTTGGCGGCATGCCGGGTTCCGCAATGAGCGGCGCCAGGTTTTTGGCTTGCCAAAAATAGTCTTGTTTGAATCCGGCGGGAACTTTGACGATTTCCGGCTGCAAATCTATGCCTATGGTTTTCCACTTTACCTCCCACTCGGCCGGCGCTTTGAGGTGATAGCGCGAAATAAGGGTCGGCACTTCGTTTTGAAAGGTCCATCGGTCGCGGTAGGTAAAATTTCTGACCGTGGTGCGCCAGCGGTACTCGACGACGCAGCCTTTTTCTACGGCGGGCAGGGCGAATCGCTTGGCGCGAACGTCGGAATAGAAAATGAAACCCGGATAAAGGGTCACATCATAGACTTGGTTTTCCGGCAGTGGAACAATTTTCCCATCTGGAGAAATCGTTCGAGCTTGAAGGTTAGAAATCTCTGAGGCGCTTGAATAAGGAATGGTAACGTTGGTAAAGACAAAACCACGCTCATCGAAGATTTTGATGATGGTGTGGCGCTCCAAAACGGTGAAACTGAATTCGCCGGACTTAAATATCTCCGCGTCGCCGGCATCCAACAACACGACTGCACCCTCGTCAGGATAGTCTCTTGCGGTGGGAAGAGCATTAAAGGAAAAATCCTTCCAGGCGATCGCCGTTTTCCACGATTGCGTGGAGGCACACGATAGCAGAATCGAAAAAGAAATCAAAAGTGCGGAACGAAGGAGATTACGCTTAATCCATGACATAGCCACGCTGATCATGTTTCAAACTGTTGGATTTGCAAAGTGCCTTAACTTTTCCGCAAATTCACTCAGTCTGGCGTCGACCAGACCAAAGACAGATTCTTTCGGATACTGTCTGTTTTCATCCTGCTTGCCGGCCGGTACGCCAGTGAGAATCTCGATCCCTTGATCGATGGTGTCAACTGGATAAACATGAAAGCGTCCTTTGCGGACTTGGTCGACCACCTCGTTTTTCAGCATCAAATCTTTCACGTTGAGCCGCGGGATGAGAACGCCTTGAGTCCCCGTGAGTCCCTTGGCCTGGCAGACTTTGAAAAAGCCCTCGATTTTCTCATTAACTCCACCAATAGGCTGAATCTCGCCCCTCTGATTGACGGAGCCGGTCACTGCCAGGTCTTGCCGGATGGGGACTTGCGATAAAGCCGATAATAGGGCATAAACTTCGGCGGAAGAGGCGCTGTCGCCGTCGACTTCGCTGTAGGATTGCTCGAAGCAAAGACTGGCGCTGATCGACAATGGTTTTTCCTGCGCAAAACGACCTTGCAGATAGCCGGTCAAGATGAGCACGCCCTTATTGTGCGTCGGGCCGCTGAGCTCCGCTTCTCGCTCGATGTTGATGATCCCGGAGCGACCCATCGACACCTGCGCGGTGATACGCGACGGCTGGCCAAAGGTATAGTCACCCAGACTCAGCACCGACAAACCGTTGACCTGACCGACCTTGGCGCCATCTGTGTCCACCATGATGGTGCCGTCTTCGATCATCTCTTGAATCTTTTCCTCGACCAAATTGAGTCGATTACATCCTTCCTGGATTGCCAATTCTACGTGTTTGGCTAATACCAATTTGGCGTTATCCTTTTTGGCGTAGTGGCTGGCTTCCCTGAGCAAATCGGCGATGTAGTTGAACCGAGTCGATATCTTGTTCTGGCGACCGGCCAAACGAACGCCATATTCGGCCACTGCCGCCACGCCGCTCTTGTCAAAATGCAACAGCTTTTCCTCATCGCAAATCCATTTGATAAACTCGGCATAGCGATACAAATTGCTCATTTCGTTCTTCATCTCCGAATCGAAATCCGCCTTGATCTTGAAAATCTTTTTAAAATCTTCATCGGCGTGATACAGTATCCGGTAGAGATTTGCATCGCCAATCATGATGACCTTGACGTCGATGTCGATCGGCTCCGGCTTGATGGAGGAAAAAGCGATCATGAAATATGGATCGTAGCCGTGAATTTCCGTTTTGCGAGTTTTCAAGGTTCGCTTGAGATTGTTCCAAACACCGGTTTCCACCAGAACGTCCAAGGCATAGAGCACCAAATAGCCTCCGTTGGCCATGAGGAGCGAGCCGGCGCGAATCTTGGTGAAATCCGTTCGCCACTGACCGTTGCCGTCCATCACTCTGTCGACGGTGCCAAAAAGCTTGGCATAGGAAGGAGAAGTCTCGAAGACAACCGGCGCTCCTTTTTGATTGGAATTGTCAACAATGACGTTTACGCGATATTCCAAGAACGGGTCGACGACCAGAGCGCGTGCCGTAGTCTTTTTGGCATGCTGCTCCTCCGGCTCGGGCTTGCCGCGAAAGAGATCGAGATTCCCTAACAAGCTTTCTTGTACGGCGTTCAAATAATCGGTGATGCCTTTGTTCTTGAATTCCTCGTCTATCTCGGCTATGTGCTCTTCGATGATCGGCCTGACGATCTCGCGGTCCAGCTCGGCGAGCTTGAGCTTCTTCTCCCGCTGCAGCTTTTGGTTGGCTTTGAAAGCAGCAGCAAGGTCCTTGGCCAATTGCTCGTGCAACTTTACCATTTTGTCGGCTTCCTCGGCGGTGAGCTTGCCTTGCTGAATCAAAGCAGGGAGGCTTTCGATGGGTACCGGCGCATCACCAATGACCGGCAAAACATCGGGCTTGGTATAGGGACCCAATTGAATCTGCACCATAGTGAAATTCAGTTGTCGCGCCTTGGCCTCCAGCTTTTCCAATTGTCCCTTCTGCAAAGCGTTGTATTTTTCTATCAACAGCTCCCGCTGATTGCGATACTTTTCTCCTTCGAACACGTGCGAAATAGTTGCCTGTAGATGCTCAATCATCGACTCCATTTCTTTCTTGAAGCGGGTGCCCTGCCCGGCGGGTAGAGACAACGACACGGGCTTGTCGGGATTCTGAAAGTTGTTCACGTAGCAAATATCGTTCGGAGTGTGATCGTCATCCTGGCGATCCTTCAGCAAAAACTTGACGGTTGTGGTTTTCCCCGTGCCGGTCGCGCCGGAGACGTACACGTTGTAACCGGGAAAGCGCATTTCCAAGCCAAGCTTTAGCGCGCGCACAGCTCGCTCTTGGCCTAGAATGGTAGGGACTGTGTCAATTTCTTCAGTGCTGTGAAAACTCAATTGCGATGGGTCACAGTGCCAGCGCAGCTTCTCGACTGGAACCTGTTCGTATTTGCTTGTCATAATTTTCCTTTTGGAATTGTTCGGACTGGGCCGTTAGTCTCCGGAAAAACTCTAATTCGACTGCTGCAAAATTGTCGGGAAAGCTACTTTCAGTGACGCCATGGAGAGGCCTTCACGACCTTGCAGATTTAAGTCAAAATGATGAGAGGCAAAATGATTTTACCTCTCATCATTTTGACTTTTGGGCTTGCGCCATTGCCACCCAATAGCTGCACTCGGGAAAAACTACCACGACTGCAAAGATTTTTCCGGCCGCCAGTTCGCGCCCATGAAGGCTGATTCTACCTCGGCGTTCATTGGCGTCGTTTCGGGGCTGATAGCTTTGTTTGCGGCAAACTGACCGGCTATGGAATTCTTGATAACAAGATAGGAAAAAAAATGTCCCTTGTAAAGGGACATCTTTGAAAAGCTATTTGATCCGAATCTCGCAGATTCATTTATCGTGCCGAAGGGAATCCGTATTTCTTCATTTTGTATCGCAGAGCAGCTTCGGAAACCTGTAGCAAGCGGGCCGCTTTGGTTTGGTTACCTTCAAATCTCGCCAATGCCTTACGAATAAGAAATCGCTCTACTTCCGATACGGCCGACGGCAAATCGCGAGTCGCCAGCACTTCCAGCGGATTGCGCTTGACCCGGAACGGCAGAAAGTCCGGCGCCAACTCACCGTCCGGGGACATGATGACCAAATTGCGCACGCAATTTCTCAGCTCGGCGACATTGCCCGGCCAGTCATACTCCAAGACCGCTTCAAAAATGTCATAAGGTACAGTCGGAATGGGTTTGCCGAACTCACGACAGAATTCTTCCAAAAAATGGCTAAAAAGGAAAGGAATATCTTGCTTGCGTTCTCGCAAGGACGGCAGATTGATACGGAATTCATTCAGCCATTGGAAAAGGTCCAACCGGTAGTGCCGCTTGCGTACCTCTTCTTCCAAACCCGGGTCAGCCGAGGCCACAATCCTGGGTTCAAATCTCGGATGGCCATCTTTGCGCCTTCGCGCCGTGGTCAAGAGGTTATATAACCGGTCTTGGTGAACGGTACTGAGCCGATCAATGCCGTCAAAGTAAATGGTGCCATTCTCCACCGAAGCGAGATAGGAAGCCTTGGAACCAGTAAAACTGACTCGGTCGCCAAAGACCCATTCTTCATCAATGGTGTCGCCAATCGCGCCGCACTGAACGGCGAGGAAGGGCTTATCCTTCCGATTGGAGAGTCGATGAATGCTTTCTGCGATAAACGACCGGCCACTACCAACCTCTCCTAATATCAGGACGCGCTCGTCCCGCTTCGCCATGGCCTTAATGGCCTTGCTGACGCGACTGATTTCGGGGCTTTTGCCCAAAATCCTAAGTTCATTGCTCATCAACATGTCCGTATCCCCGCCCTTAAAAGTTTGTACGCATTACTCTTTTTTGCGAGATGGTGCAGTAATTATAAAGCCGTTGTTTTTTTGTTTCCGATTATATGCATTAATCAAAAATAAAAACATAAATAATAATACCAAGACCAATGCAAGTAGATTGAGCCGAACAATATAGGGTGGATTAATAAACTTGAGTAGAAAAACACAAATTAAAAAAACAGGAATAATAATATTCTTGCGCAAATAGACATAATAAACTATCGCCGCAAATTGTACGAATTCCTTGCGATCGCGGCTCTCAAGTTTGAGGTTCGGAATGTGAATAGCTTGGTGCAATATCTTGGCGTAAACTTTACCGGCATCGGAATAAGCGAAAGCGAGCTTTTTGATGAGAACAAAGTTCAATGCGATCAAGGCAAAGGCTAAGAAAGCCTGATCAATGCCGAATAAAAACACTCCTTTTAACAGGGACATGTTTATGGCGACTTCACGCAGACTTAGTAATGCCAAAAAGGACATGATGGAATGCGCATACTCACCATGTTTTGCTTTAAAAAAGGGATTCAAAAGTCCATAGAGGAAAATAGCTATGACAGGCAGCAAATAAAAGATGAAGGACTTTTGGAACAGGTGGGCATTGTAAAAGGCCGATTTGGGATGCAGAAATGGCTCGAAAAGAAAAATGTAGATTGCGGCGACAAATATCAATGTCGCCGCAGTCAGAATCCATGGTTTTGCGGGACGAAGAGCATGTTTGGCAGCATAGTAAACAATGCTATAGGCGAAAAAGAAGGCAACCGCCAAATACTGGTAGCGGTAAGCCAACCAACCTAAATTGTTGGAGCCAAACACATAGCTCTCACCAATGAGCATCAGCGGCAGAAATAGAGAATACAAAAAGAAAAGCAAGCAAAACGGGATGAATGCATCTCTATTAAACTCATCAGCCGCAGCTACAGAAAGGGTCAGCAAGAACGCCAGAAAGTACAGAGACAGATTGACCCAACTCAGCCAGGGTATCGGCCAATGAGGTAACCAAGAGACTGCCAACATGACGGCATTGAAAGCCAACCAAATATTGGCAATCCTTGTAAAGACCACAACGTTATACCTGCTCAACAACATACTGCCTCGAAAAGCAGATCACATCAGTGAAAAAAACTGCAAACAGATCGAGTGACTTGTGTACCAACTTTCGGCAGAAAAAGAAAGAAACTCTTAGCTGACCTTCGGCGGCGGATAGGTTGGTTCCGGATATGGGGGAGGTGGAATCGGAATGTTCGATGGGCCGGAATCTGGCTTTACACCCACGCCCACATCAAAAGTCTCCGCAGCGACAGCCGAGTTCGCCTGCAAACCTAAAAACCTTAAGCCATTGTCTAAAGAACCGTTATTGTTAGACCAAGAGAAGCCTAGCGCGATACAGATGTAAACAACCCCTACCAAAATGAAGAACAGTACTTTTTTCATGTCAATTCTCCTTAATGTGTTTGGAATTGACATGATCTACTTTCGAGGTAGGGTACTACTTATCTGTGTGAAAACTTTGTCATAACCAGAAACGACCACATTTCCCACACAGCCCAGCAGGTACTAATTGTTGCGTAACTCTATTGGAGTTTTAGTTAAGAACAGGTTTTAGACGCTGCTTTTCCTCCCTAAATTAGTTGCCAAAACCATTAGCGGAATTATGGTTCGTGCTGCAGTGCTAGAAGAGTTTTTACCAAACTCAATATAAAAAATCTCCAATATAATGTCAACAAATTAAATATATTTTTTT
>DYKH01000359.1 GCA_020722685.1 Caldithrix sp.
GGAGCCGCTTCGGAGTGGAATTTTCCCGTTCCCCGCAAGATTATCGCGGACCGGTGTGGTGGAATATGCCCTTAACCCAGTGGCTTGCCCTGGTTCTGGCCTTGCTTTCTATGGGACTACTGGCCTGGGGGTGGTGCCGGCGGCCGCAGCACCTGGCGAGCACCGCCCCACCCCCCCCTTGCCAAGGTCATAACCAATAATGATGATGTTTAACGGCCCACTTGGGCCGGGCTGCCAGTGAGAGCAGAGAATTTAATATTGCCATCGCCGCTCAAGACCACCTCATGCGGGGCGTATCCGGCGTGCTGCATCTTGGCCGCGCCTTTAAAAAAGACCGAGCGACCGCGACTTCTCATGGTGGCTTTGGCCCGCTCCAGGGCCTCCTTCAAGGTCCCGCCTTTTTTCCACTCTTGGAGAGTTTCAAAGGCAAGCTCGTCTGCTTCCTTGCCCACGATGGAGCGTTTATACTCGATAATGGCTCGCCCCTTGGTGGTCTGCTTCACCCCCCAGGCATCGGCAAAAGAAAATTGCTTGAGGTCTCTTTTGCTGCCGACGGCACAAACATTTAAACAGGTGACCTCGCGAGCGGTTTCGGCCACCCGGACACTACGAGCCGGATCAGAGGGGTGAATCTTGCCCTCCCAAGTGCCATCGGTATCAACGTTAGCTATGTCGGCGCCGGCTTCTTCCCTGATCTCTTTATAATGGGCAGACCGTGAGCATTTAACCAGACGACTTCTCATCTCGGGATGTTCTCCAATAATTGCTGCCTATTGGGCCGATCCCCGATGGTGAAGCTGTCTTGACCAAAAGTGTCCGTCAGGACTTTATTACCCTATCGGGTCCCAACCATTCCAGCAACTCCATGACCGATGGCAGTATAAACCTGCCCCTTTTTGGGCGGTTTCCCCGGGGTTTGCTCTTCGGTCTTTTCGGTTACCTGCTCTTCCGTCTTTGCCTTGGCTTCTACTTCCGGTTTAACCGGGATTTCCATCGCATATTTATTACACCCGAAACAGCCACCGTCGCCGCGGAGATCTGGGGGAGCCTGTGGCGTCGGCTCTACAGCCCGATATTTATCCTTATCCAATTCCGCGGGCTGTTCTCGTTCCGCCGGGGGCGGTAGTTCCTTCTTACTCGGCTTCGTGGCATAGAGTTGAGAAGCAAGCCCAATGCCATATAATAACAACATTATGCTTAATAATCTGATAATTAGCTTTTTCATGATTGCTTCCCCTCCCCAATGAGAATTTTCTACAAAATCCGAATTCGTAAGTTTCGCTCTCCCCGCAGGATCAGGCCTTGCAGTAGACAAGACCACCTTGCTCAGCGCCTCCTGTAGTTACCACCTGCAATCATTAATACCGATAACCTAGCAGGCCACCGACTACAAACCGATTATACCGGTACCAGGTGATATTGGAGTTGGCCCACGTCAGGGTCGTATATACCCGCCCCTCCAGGCCGCGATAAATAGCATAATTCAGACTTAGCCCAGCTTCAACCACATGATCCTCGCGGTTGGGAAAGGTAAACCCGCGCGGCGACTTATTCGCATCATACCATTCTTTGTCAAAGGACTGCCGGAGCAGATCAACGTGTGCTCGGGCGCGCAACGGTTTAATAATCGGCCACATGGCCTCCAGATGCAAGCGATAGCTTTCGCTATCAAAATTGTCTCCGGCGGCAAAGTCATTCTCATAGCTGAAGCGAGCCATCAGGTAACCGGTGCGCTCGTCATTAACAAAATAATACACCCCCATACTGGCCCCATAGGTATGGGTGCTGCGATCATCCTGCTGAACAACGATCGGGGCCCAGTAGTACTTACGATCGAAGCGCACCCCGAATTCCAGCATGGTCCGATTGGTGACCATCTGAAAATAGGTAGGTAGCACGGAATAGGAAGTTTTATACTTATCTGAGCCAATATCCATATAACTGAAATTAAAGAGCGACATCAGTTGGCCGGAGCCCTTAAAGAGGCGCCAGGTTGGCGTGAGGCCGATATTGTGAATCATGGCATCATATCGAGTTAGACGAAAATGCAAATCCTGATAGAACGAATATTGGCATAAAATGCCCACTTCGTTGCTAAGCTCCAAATTATACCCGATATTGGCCGAGTGTTTGTAAAGACCATCGCCTTTGCCGAAGACATATCGGGCTGTTTCGTTATCCCGAGATTGCAGGGTAACGTTAGAATCATAATCTAGGCCCGCATTTACCTCGATGTTTAGCGGTATCTCCTTGGAGCTGGCCGCCCAGACCGGGCAAAAAGCCAGGACTACCACCAACATCATCCCCCCCATCATTAACTTCCTTTTACGCATAACCTTCCCCCCCTTCTGATTAAGTTATCCGAGATTATGCGGCAGACTTGGCTGGCCCGGTCCCAAACTGCTCTTGGGAGCCCCGTTGACCGAGTAGAATCTCCCAAACAGTTATGTTCTCGCAGCCAATCCTCCTCGCCAAAGCTTAAGTAGCACAAATCAGGGTGCAAAGTCAATATTTTAAATTCAATATTATTTTTTTGATTATTGCTTTTGGTCAGCTAATCATGCTATAATCTGCTGAAATCTAAAGCAAAATGAGGCCCAAAGCCATGCACCCAGAAAATCTGCATCTTTTGCAATTTCAGAGAAAATTCTCCACGATGGGAGCCTGCCAAAAACACCTTTTTAAATTGCGCTGGCTTGAGGGTTATAAGTGCCCACGCGGTGGCCATCGGAAAGCATCTTTTATTCGGACCAGACAGTTATATCAATGCTGTTCCTGTCGCTCTCAGGTTTCTTTAACCGCAGGAACCGTTTTCCATCAGACCAGCACCCCTTTGACCAAATGGTTTTGGATGATATTGTTGATGGGGCGGCAGAAGAGCGGCATTTCCATGCTGTCTCTGCAACGCCGGCTGGAAATTAAAAGCTATCAAACCGTCTGAACCATGGGACATAAGATTCGAAAAGCCATGGCAGCTCGGGATGCCTACTATCAGCTGGCCGCTTTGCTCGGGATGGATGATGCATATGTCGAACTGTCGAAGCCGGGTAAACGTGGACGTGGCGCTGAGGGCAAAAGCAAGGTGGTTGTGGCGGTGGAGACCAGGGGTGAGAAACCCCGTTTTGCCAAGATGCGTCCGGTGCCGGCAGTCAGCGGGCCAGATATCGTGTCTAATTGGGAGGACTGTCCTTAAGTAGGAGGCAGTAATCCACACCGATGGTTGGCAGGCCTAGCGGGCCCTGGCTTCGGAGACCCGCCAGCATGAACCCACGGTAGTGGGAGAGGGGGCAAATGCCGTCAAGGTTTTGCCCTGGGTTCATGCTCTGATCGCAAATGCTAAAGGAAATATCCGCGGGGTTCACCATGGTGTAAGCCAAAAGCACCTTCCTCGTTATCTTGCAGAATATTGCTATCGCTTTAACCGACGCTTTTGGCAACCCCAAATGTTCAACCGCCTCTTAAACGCCTGGGCCAACACTGCGACCATAACTTTTGCTGAGCTGAGGGCATAATCAAAAACTTTTTAAGCCCCGGGGAGCCAAGCCGTGATATGTTTCCAACAATCGTTC
>DYKH01000360.1 GCA_020722685.1 Caldithrix sp.
GGGTTAATGACGTTTTGGCCGGTGTATTTAGGGGCGCTACCGCCGATCGGCTCGAACATGGAAGTCCCGTCTGGGTTGATGTTACCGCCGGCGGCGATTCCCATGCCGCCCTGGATCATTGCGCCGAGGTCGGTGATGATATCGCCGAACATGTTGTCGGTGACGATCACATCGAACCATTCAGGGTTTTTAACGAACCACATTGTAGTGGCGTCAACGTGAGCATAATCGCGTTTGATATCCGGGTAGTCGCGTTGCCCGATTTCGTGGAACGTCCGTTCCCAGAGGTCGAAGGCGTAAGTTAGCACATTCGTCTTACCGCACAGCGTGAGTTTTTTTGCTCGGTTTCGGCGGCGCGTGAGATCGAATGCAAACCGGAGACAGCGTTCCACGCCGCGCCGGGTATTAATGCTTTCCTGGACGGCTATTTCGTTTGGAGTTCCCTTGAAAACGAAGCCCCCAGCGCCGGTGTAAAGGCCTTCGTTATTCTCGCGAACTACGACGAAATCAATATCTTGCGGTTTCTTGTCTTTGAGCGGGCAAAAGCGCTCGTCGTAGAGTTTAACCGGACGGAGGTTTATGTATTGTTCGAGCTCGAATCTGAGTCTAAGGAGGATTCCTTTTTCGAGAATACCGGGTTTGACATCGGGATGTCCAATTGCGCCGAGCAGTATAACTGGAAACTGGCGCAACTCGTTTATAACACTATCCGGAAGAACCTCTCCGGTGCGCATGTATCGCTCGCCACCGACGTCGTAATATGTGTAATCAAACTTGAGATTGAACCTTGGCGCTGCGGCGTTGAGGACCTTGACTGCCTCACGAACAACCTCAGGACCGGTACCATCCCCTGGGATAACCGCGATGTTATAGTATTTCATCGATTAGACTGATCGTTTGTATACCGAAAACTTTGAGTCTTCTGTTAGTCAAGCTTGTTGAGTTTGCCCGGAGTCTCTGGCGGCCTGGAGACGGGCCAGCCTTTTTTCTTTCCATTCCCAGTACCATGCGATCCAGACAGCACACTCATAAAGAACCTGGAGTGGTACAGCCATGAGCACCTGGGTTAGCACCTCGGGAGTTGTTAACAACGCGCCGAGTACAAGATTGATGACTATCATGTAGCGACGCATTGAAGCGAGCTTGTGATAGTCAAGAATCCCTATTTTGACCAGCGCGAGCAGGATCACCGGCATCTCGAATCCGAGCCCCATGCCAAGCATGAACTTGGTCACAAAACTGAAATACGTCTCGGCTCGCCACTCGGGCATTTCAACACCCATCCAGAGCGAGTATGCCTCGGCAGCGCGGAGTGCAAACGGCAATATGCCGAAATAGCAGAAACAGA
This sequence comes from Caldithrix sp., assembly GCA_020722685.1. Next base: position 1,349 of record DYKH01000360.1, read on the forward strand.
CGCCGAGTAAGAAAAGTCCGACCCCAACTATAAATGCGCGCCCGAAGTATTTCTTTTCCTTCTTTTTCAGAGCTGGAACGACGAACTGGCCGACGAAATAAAATACCAGCGGCGTAGCAAGCAACATCCCACCGAAAAACGCCAGTTGCAAAGACGAGATGAACGGAGCTGCAGGATCGAGAAAGATCAAGTTTGGGCCTTTGCCAGCGATTCCTTTCGGCAGTTCATTGGTTTCCTGTGCAACGGCCAAAAGCTGACGTCCGTTGATTTCCACCGGTTCGAGGCGCAGCGTAACTGTTTTCTCCTCGCCGAGGTTTAGAGACCCGATTTGATTGGTTTTTGTCCTGAATGAAGCAATGCGATTCGTGCCAAAGAACAAATTAACCGTGTGGCCTGAGCTAAAAGTAGCATTCAGGGATCGAGCCCTGGCAAGCGGCCATTTGAGGATTGCGACGAGCTGGTTCACTGCCAGCAGGCAAACCACCATACCAACGAGGATTGCAGTGCCCGACTTGATGAGGACCCAGCGGAGGTCCTCGAGATGTTCAAGAAACGTTTTTACCGGACCACCGCCTTCCTCTTCGTCATCAAGACGAGGTGCTTCGGGGCTTTCGGCCATGGGTTATGGATCTTGTCAGAGCGCCCTAAGCCGCTGGTGGAGCTGGAGGCGGAGCGTCCTCACCTGAAGATGCGACTGCCTTTTGGTGTTGGTCCTCAGACTGCTGAGGCTCAACTGACGGAGGTGGCGGAGGAGGAGGCGCCGAATTAAGGTCTTCTGCGGCGCGTTCGATTTCGTCTTGAACCTCGCGCGAAGCCTTTTTGAACTCCTTTATTCCCTGCCCCAAACCCTTAGCAAATTCAGGTATTTTTTTCGCGCCGAAGAGAATCAACACGGCCGTGAGCACCAATAGAAGTTCACCGCCACTCAGACCAAAAGCTGCGAGTAAAGGTCTCATAAGAACTAAGCTTTAGTATCGGTATTATCATGAGAAGCCTTTTTGAACTCTTTTATTCCCTGGCCCAAACCCTTGGCGAACTCAGGTATTTTCTTTGCGCCAAAGAGAATCAACAGTGCGACAGCGATCAACAAAATCTCACCACCGCTAAGGCTCCACGCTGCGATAACATTTTGCATAAGATTCAAGTTCTCAACTAACATAAGCCACCGCTATCAAACTGTAAAGTCTTCATGAAGAAAAGCACCTCGCAACCTGGGCAGTAACCATACAAGCGCCCGAACACAAGGTGGTTTCGCGAAGCTGTTTGACGGTTATTGTTTGGGCAGGAGCAGGATAAACTCTCCACGGCGATTTTTTGACCAAGCCTCCTCGTCGTGCCCTAGGGCAGCAGGTCTATCTTCGCCCCAGCTTCGAGTTGACATGCGGTCGGGGCTAATTCCGTATTTGATCAAGGCTTCGCGGATTGAGAGGGCGCGACGTTCGCCCAGGGCTCTATTGTACTCTTCGGTACCGCGTTCGTCGCAGTGTCCATCGATCATAAGTCTGGTTTCTGGTCTGCCCTTGAGCTCGTTGCCGACAGCATGGATTTTTGGGTATTCAGAAGCCTTAATCAACGAGCTGTCGAAATCGAAGTAAACCGTTTGAGCTTTGAAGTAGTTGGTATCGGGTATCATTCCTTCGAGGAGCTCATCAATTGATGGCTGAGCAAAGCCGCTGGCCGAATCTGGCAACTTTATTGCGGTGGTGCTTTCCTCGGGCTTGAGTTGTGCACCGGTTCCGGGCGTTGGCGTGGTAGGGGGGGTGGTGATTGGTCCCTGACGCTCCACCGCACCGGGGACCGGACGCGAAGTGACCGTCGGGATTTGCGTGACTCCTTTCGGAGGGTTTTTGCAGCCGGCGGTAGCCAATGCCACTGCGAGGCCGACCAAGAAGAACGGTAAAAAAACAGCGCGTTTCATTTTTCGATTGTCAGGCGTCCACACCTTCATGTTTACCGAGACCAAGTCGGCTGTGTGCAAACGCCAAGCTTCTGAGGGATATCCTTGGACTGTTTAGTCGGAACGTCAAGCAAAGATAGAGACCTTTTTCCACCCGCGCTTCGGCGTGTGAAAACTATTGTTCGCGAGTTTGGAGCCCAGCTTGGGTCCTCGCCACCTGTGACAATGCGTGCTTCGCCCCCGGAACCAGGCACTACACAGATGTTAAAATCTCGCATTTGCGATGTGAAAGCGATCCACTTTCCGTCCGGTGACCAGTCG
>DYKH01000088.1:0-7526 GCA_020722685.1 Caldithrix sp.
CAATGGTCTGACCGTTCCGGTTCGGAGGCGGAAGTCTCCGCAAACTTTACCCTGCAGGAATGGTGGTCACTTGGCTCGGAGGGGATCATCTGGGAAATCCAGCAGGTCTACAAGAATTTTATCATCGCCCTGGATGTTTACATCCCATCGTTTCAGGCGCAAGAAAGGAATTCGACAAAATGACAGATGAACGATTGAGTCACGCTCTCGAAGAGCTGCACCATGAAATCAGCCGCCTGGAGGACCTGGACGCCACTTCTCGCCAACGTCTGTTAAAATTGACCGAGGCTATCAAACGCAAGTTGGAACAACCACAAGACGTCGAACAACACCTGCACCTCGTCGGGCTTCTGCAGGATGAAGAGGCCTATTTCGAGGTCTCGCATCCCAAGCTGGCGATGGCGCTGAATGAGGTTTTGACGATTTTGAGTGCCGCAGGCATTTAGACAAGTATCGAAGGAGTAAAAACCATGAATAAGCCCCTCATCCCTCTGGATGTTCCTGAGTCCATGCGTGAGACGTATCGCGAAAACTATGAGAAAATGACCCATAACGTAGGGCGTTTGATGCTGATGGCCGGCGATCAAAAGGTGGAGCACCTCAACGATGACTTTTTCGGTCCCGGTATCGCGGTTGATGACGCCAACCCGCAGCACCTGTTCCGCATCGCCAGCCAGGCGCGCATCGGCGTATTTGCCACGCAAATGGGCCTGATCGCCCGCTACGGCGCAGACTACGCAGATGTGCCCTATCTGGTCAAAATGAACAGCAAAACCAACCTCGTCAAGACAGCCCAACGCGATCCACTCAGCCACCAGTTGCAGACAATGGAACAATTGGTGCGTTTTCGTGAATCTTCCGGGTTGCAGATCGTAGCGGTGGGTTACACCATCTACCCCGGCAGTGCGTTCGAGGCCGAGATGTTGACCGAAGCCGCCCAGTTGATTTTCGAAGCCCACCAACAGGGCTTGGTGGCGGTCTTGTGGGCCTATCCTCGCGGTCAAGCTGTCCCCAATGAAAAGGATGGTCACCTGATTGCCGGCGTGGCAGGCGTGGCAGCCTGCCTGGGGGCTGACTTTGTCAAGGTCAACCCGCCGCAAGGCGAAGATGACGATGCCTCGGCATCCGCGTTGAGAGAAGCCGTGCAGGCTGCTGGTCGCACCGGCCTGATCTGCGCCGGTGGCAAGGAGACCACACCGGAGGCGTTTTTCACTCGCTTGCACAGGCAGATTCATGTTGCCGGGGCAGTGGGCAACGCCACCGGACGCAATATCCACCAGCGTTCACTGGAGGAAGCCGTGCGCTTCTGCAACGCGATTGCAGCCATCACCCTGGATGACGCCAGCGTCGAGGATGCACTGCAAATTTATCGTGGCCATGGCTAAACAGTCAATGTCGGTGGCAGAGATACGGGCCGGTTCTCCGCTGCCCTTTGGTGCCCATCCCTACGGTGACGGCGTCAACTTCGCGCTGTTCAGCCGCCACGCCACGCGGGTTTGGCTGGAACTCTATCCCAGCGCTGAGGCATCAAAGCCTGACCGCGTGATCGAACTCGACCCCGCATGCCACCGCACCGGTGACGTGTGGCACGTCTGGGTGCGGGATCTGGGTTTGGGACAATCCTATGGCTTCCGCGTGGATGGCCCTTACTTGCCCGAACAAGGCCACCGCTTTAACAAACATAAACTACTTCTCGATCCCTACGCACGGGCTTTGACCCAACAGCCGCCATGGAATTTCGGAAAAGCGCTGGGGTTCGATCCCTCCTCTCCCCAGGCGGACCTTTCCTTTTCCACAGTGGACAGTGCCGTGGCCACGCCAAGATGTATCGTTATATCTTCACACTTTGACTGGCAAGGGGATCAGGCGCTGCGGTTGCCCTGGTCCGAAACGGTCATCTACGAAACGCATGTTCGTGGCTTGACCATGCACCCAAGTGGGGGAGTGAAACATCCTGGCACGTATCGGGGCGTGATCGAAAAACTACCCTATCTCAAAGATCTGGGAGTTACCGCAATTGAATTCTTGCCCGTCTTCGAATTCAACGAGAATGAACTGGACAGTTCCAATCCGTTGACTGGCAGGCGGTTGAAAAATTACTGGGGCTACAACACGGTAGGCTTTTTTACGCCTAAGGCATCTTACGCTGGACCCAGCATGGAGGGACAGCCGGTCGTCAATGAATTCAAACACATGGTGCGCGCCTGCCACCAGGTCGGCATCGAGATTATCCTGGATGTGGTTTTCAATCACACGGCCGAAGGGAGCGAGTTGGGCCCCACTTTTGCTTTCCGGGGCATCGACAATACCGTTTATTACCTGCTAGCGGAGAACAAGCGTTATTACATGAACTACACCGGCACTGGCAACACCGTGAACGCTAATCATCCGGTTGTGCGCGATTTTATCATTGATGTGCTGCGTTATTGGGCGAGCGAGATGCATGTAGATGGCTTCCGTTTCGACCTGGCCTCGGTGCTGGATCGAGACGAAGCGGGCAATCTTCTACCCGATGCACCCCTTTTGGAACGCATCGCCGAAGACCCCATCCTTCGCGAGGTGAAAATCATCGCCGAGGCATGGGATGCCGCCGGAGCCTACCAGGTGGGTAGTTTCTCCGAACACCGTTGGTCCGAGTGGAATGGCCGCTATCGGGACGATGTACGTCGCTTTTGGCGCGGCGATAGTGGCATGTTGGGCGCTTTTGCCAGCCGCATCTGCGGCAGCGCTGATATTTATCAGCGCTCCGGCAAAGGGCCGGAGAGCAGCATCAACTTCATTACCTGCCACGATGGTTTCACCTTAAATGACCTGGTAAGCTATGCCCGCAAGCACAACGAAGTCAATGGCGAAGGGAATCACGATGGTACGGACGAAAATTACAGCGCCAACTATGGTGCCGAAGGGGAAACCGAAGATCCTGCCATCGAGGTACTGCGTGTGCGCCAGATCAAGAACTTCCTTCTGACCCTCTTCATCTCTCGCGGCGTTCCCATGCTTCTGGGCGGTGACGAGTTTCGGCGCACCCAGCGGGGCAACAACAATGCCTATTGTCAGGACAATAACATCAGTTGGTACGACTGGTCATTGTTGGACCGCCACCGAGAGATCTACCGCTTCACCCGCGGGATGATCGCTTTCCGAGGCAGGCACGCCATCCTGCGCAAAGAAGCCTTTTACACGGAGAAGGATATCCGCTGGTTTAGCCCCCAGGGGTTCATGCCGGACTGGCAGGATCCAAACGCACGGTCCCTGGCTTGCCTGATTTTTGGTGAGGCGGACGCGGATCTCTTGCTGATGTTCAATGCCGGCACGGAGGCGGAAAGGTTCACCTTGACGACGCCGTCCCGCGGCGGTGGCTGGCGCCTAGCGGTGGATACCTTTCGCCCTTCGCCTCAGGACATTTTCGAGCCCGGAGAAGAGCCCTTATTGGACGAACAAAAAACCTATCAGGTGGGGCCACGTTCAGGCGTGATCCTCCTCGCCTCAGGTTCAAACAAAGGAAAATAAGGAGTAATAGCATGAGCGGAATCTTCGAAGCATACGACATCCGGGGGTTGTATCCCCAGGAGATCAACGAGGAAGCAGCGCGCAAAATCGGCTACGCCTTTGCCCGTTACCTGGGCAAACGGCGCATCGTCATCGGTCACGACATGCGCGACTCGTCACCTGCCTTGAATACGGCCTTTTCGGAGGGGATTCAGGCTGGCGACATGGATGTGACCGACATAGGCATGGCGACCACGCCCATGCTCTATACCGCCATCATTGACGGTGGCTTCGACGGCGGAGCGATGATCACCGCCTCGCATCTGCCGGCCCAGTATAACGGCATCAAACTGTGCCGCGAAAAAGCCATCCCGTTGAGCGGAGCCGACGGGTTGCCGGAGGTGGAAAAGCTGTACCGAGCCACAACCGACCTGCCGGCCGGTGGTCAAGGGCAGCGTCACCAGATGGCTTTTTTGGATCGCTATCTGGAGCATCTGCAGTCTTTTGTGGACAGCGACCCGGCGCTGCGCATCGTGATTGACGCCGGCAACGGCATGGGTGGACTGGATACCCCTCATTTGCTTGCCCGCCTGCCCCACATAGAGAGCGTGCGCATGTACTTCGAACCGAACGGCGACTTTCCGCACCACGTCCCCAACCCGGCCGAACCTGAAAACACGGCAGAACTGCAACAGCGCGTGGTGGCCGAAAAGGCCGACCTGGGCTTTGCCTTTGACGGAGACTGCGACCGCTGTGGCTTTGTGGACGAGACCGGTGCCCGTGTGCCTGCCGATCTGATAATCGCCGTGCTGGCTAAGTATTTTCTCCAAAAAGTGCCGGGCGCCACGATCCTCTATGACTTGCGCGCTAGCCGCGCCGTGCCCGAGCGCATTCGTGAACTGGGCGGCAACCCGGTCAAGACCCGTGTCGGTCACTCGTTCATCAAAGAGAAAATGCGGGAAGTGAACGCGGTGTTTGCCGGAGAACTTTCGGGGCACTACTACTTCAGAGAAGCAGGCTTCATCGACAGCGGTATTCTGGCGATGATTACTATGCTCAACTTGCTGGATAAGAAACAAATGCCTCTGAGCCAACTGGTGCGTCCGCTGCAAAAATATGCCCGCTCAGGCGAGATCAACATCCATGTGCGTGATCCAAAGCAGCTTTTCACAACCTTAGAGGCAGCTTACAAAGATGGACAGCAGGAGCACCTGGATGGGCTTTCGGTGACCTATCCGAACTGGTGGTTCAACCTGCGGCAATCCCACACCGAGCCGGTGGTGCGGCTGGTCATGGAAGCCGATGACGAACCCATGCTCGAGCGAGAAAAGAAACGCCTATTAGGCATCATCGCCCCCTATAAGCTCGAAGCATAATAGGAGACTAAAAATGGCTTCGTCGAAAACCGTAAATTCGCCATCCGGAAATGCTGGGCCAGATTTTGCTAAAATCAGCCTGGAGGAGGCGCTGGACAAGCTGAGAACCTCTATGGAAGGGCTGAGCCCGGATGAAGCCAGGCAACGGTTACAACAATACGGACCCAACGCCCTAGCCGAAAAGAAAGTCAGCCCGCTCCTGCAATTTCTCTCCTATTTCTGGGGACCAATTCCGTGGATGATCGAGGCAGCGGCCGTGCTGTCGGCTATCGTCCGCCACTGGCCTGACCTGATCATCATTCTTCTATTGCTGCTGTTCAATGCGGCGGTCGGTTTCTGGCAAGAACATCAGGCGGCCAATGCCATAGAAGCTTTGAAAAAACAACTAGCCCTCAAAGCCAGGGTCAAACGTGGGGGCCAATGGACCGATGTGGACGCTGCCGAACTAGTGCCTGGCGACATCATCCGCCTGCGCCTGGGCGACATTATCCCGGCCGATGTGAAATTGGCCGAGGGTGAATACCTGAGCGTGGATCAATCGGCCCTAACTGGCGAATCGCTGCCGGTGGACAAGAAGCCCGGCGACGTGGCTTACTCAGGCTCAGTGGTCAAGCAGGGTGAGATGGTGGCCGTGGTCACGGCTACCGGTGCAGAGACGTACTTTGGTAAAACCGCCAAACTGGTTTCCGAAGCCAAATCTGTTTCTCATTTCCAGAGAGCCGTGTTGCGCATTGGCGATTACCTGATTTACATAAGCCTGGGCCTGGCCGCGGCACTGCTGCTGGTACAGCTCGTCCGGGGTGCGCCCATGCTCAGCCTGGTGCAGTTTGTCCTGATCTTGGTGGTGGCGGCTATTCCGGCAGCCATGCCGGCGGTGCTCTCGATGACGATGGCCATAGGCGCCAGGTCATTGGCTAAAGTGAAAGCCATCGTCACCCGGCTGGAGTCCATCGAGGAGATGGCCGGGGTGGACGTTCTGTGTTCAGATAAGACCGGCACCCTGACCAAGAACAAGTTAACCCTGGGCGAGCCGGTACTCTTCGACGCCCAGGAGCCGCAGGCGTTGATACTTGCCGCTGCCCTGGCTTCTAAGGCCGAGGACCAGGATGCTATCGACCTGGCGGTTTTGAGCGGACTGGCCGACCGGCAGGTTCTGGCGGATTACCAACAACTGAAATTCGTCCCCTTTGATCCGGTCGGCAAACGTACCGAGGCTTTGATTAAAGATAACCAAGGCCACTCCTATCGGGTGACCAAAGGTGCGCCACAGGTCATTATAGCCATGAGCCGGCTCACGGCAGAAGACAAGGAGCGGGCTGAAAAAACGGTCAATGACCTGGCAGCCAAAGGCTACCGCACCCTGGGAGTGGCGAAAACTGAAGACAGCGATGCCTGGCAATTTCTGGGCATTCTGCCGCTGTTCGATCCGCCGCGTGAAGATTCAGCTGAGACCATCAAGCGGGCTGGCGAGCACGGCATTAAAGTCAAGATGATCACTGGGGACAACACAGCCATCGCTAAAGAGATTGCCGGGCAGCTCGGCCTAGGGACGAACATCCATCCAGCCGACGAGTTGTTTGGCGACAATACGAACCAGGCGCCTGATTCCCTGCAAGTCGAGGCGATAGAGACAGCCGATGGCTTCTCCCAGGTTTTTCCGGAACACAAGTACAGGATTGTCAAAGCGCTACAAGCTCAGGGGCATATCGTGGGCATGACCGGCGACGGCGTCAACGACGCACCGGCTCTCAAGGAAGCTGATATCGGCATTGCGGTCAGCGGTGCGACCGACGCCGCCCGAGCTGCCGCAGACCTGGTGCTCACCGCGCCTGGCCTGTCGGTCATCGTCGAAGCGGTGGAGGAAGCGCGCAAGATCTTCGAGCGCATGAACAGCTACGCCATCTACCGCATCGCCGAAACAATCCGCATCATGTTCTTCGTGGTACTGGCGATGATCGTCTTCGATTTCTATCCCATCACCGCCATCATGATCATCTTGCTGGCATTCTTTAACGACCTGCCCATCATGACCATCGCTTACGACAACACCTGGCTCGACCCGCAGCCGGTGCGTTGGGATATGCGCCGGGTTCTTACCGTATCCACTGTGCTCGGCTTAATTGGGGTCGTCCAGACCTTTCTTCTCCTGGTCATTGCCCGACTCTGGCTTAAATTGGATGACAATCAAGTTCAAACCTTCATCTTCCTTAAGCTAGCTGTGGCCGGTCACCTTACCCTGTTTGTAACCCGCACCCGGAAACCGTTTTGGGCCCGGCCCTTCCCGGCGGGAGTGTTATTGTGGTCTGCAATTATCACCAAACTGCTGGCCACCCTGCTGGTCGCCTTTGGACTGGGTTTGCTCACCCCTATTTCGTGGACGAATATTGGCTTGATCTGGGCTTACTGCCTGGTCTGGGTCTTCATCAATGACTGGTTCAAAGTGAGTGTGTATCACAATCTCAACTTGAGCGGGCCGCGACATCACTCTTTTTTGAGCCGCATCAAAGAGTCTGCCCATCCTTACGGAAGCCTGTATGGCGGCCATTCGAGGGAAACCAGATGAACCCGAGAGTTTTACGATGACTAAAGCGATTACCTTTTTGCTGGATGTAGACAATACACTGCTTGATAATGACACCGCCCAAGGCGACTACATCTCGG
>DYKH01000088.1:7626-22674 GCA_020722685.1 Caldithrix sp.
GATGAACTGCGCCAGATGGACGATTACTGGCGTGCAAGCCTTTACCTCTGTGTGGGTATGCTGTATCTAAAGGACAATCCACTGCTCAAGGAACCTTTGAAGCTGGAACACGTCAAGAAACGACTGCTGGGTCACTGGGGAAGCGACGCAGGACAGACGTTTACCTGGGTGCATTTGAACCGATTGATCAAGAAATATGATTTGAACATGATTTTTGTCTCTGGCCCAGGTCACGGCGCGCCTTCAGTCCTTTCCCAGGCATACCTGGAGGGAACTTATTCAGAGGTCTACCCTGATAAGAGCGCCGATGAAGAGGGGATGCGCAAATTTTTCAAGCAGTTCTCGTTTCCAGGTGGTATCGGCAGCCACTGCACCCCCGAAACACCGGGATCGCTTCATGAAGGTGGCGAACTCGGCTATAGTATTTCCCATGCCTTCGGGGCTGCGTTCGACAATCCTGACCTGATCGTAGCGGTTATGGTTGGCGATGGCGAGTCGGAGACGGGGCCGCTGGCTACATCCTGGCATTCGAATAAATTCCTCAATCCGGTAAACGACGGTGCCGTACTGCCCATTTTACATCTAAACGGTTACAAAATTGCCAATCCGACTATTCTGGCTCGCATCAGCCACGAGCAGTTGGAAAGCCTTTTTGTAGGGTATGGCTACAAACCTTACTTTGTGGAAGGCGATGATCCTAATGAGATGCACCAAAAGATGGCCGCAACGTTAGAAGCGGCACTGGCTGATATTCGGTCAATTCAACACGAAGCACGGGTGCATGGCGTCAATGGCCTGCCGCAGTGGCCGATGATTGTCCTGCGTTCTCCCAAAGGCTGGACTGGCCCTAAAGAAGTGGATGGGCACAAGGTGGAAGGTTTTTGGCGGGCACACCAGATCCCCTTTGACGTTCACGACAATCCAGCTCACCTGGAATTGTTGGAGAAATGGATGCGTAGTTATGAACCTGAGCGTTTATTTGCGGATAACGGCCGTCTCATCCCCGAACTGAGAGCCCTGGCGCCAACCGGCAGCCGGCGCATGAGTGCCAATCCCATCACCAACGGCGGCCTGGTCCGCAAAGACTTGCACCTTCCCGATTTCCGTGACTATGCCGTTGAGGTCGATCACCCTGGCCAAAAAATGGCAGAAAACACTCGGGTATTGGGGCTTTTCCTTCGTGATACGATGAGCAATAACCCATCCAGCTTTCGACTCTTCGGGCCCGATGAAACCGCATCCAATCGTTTGGACGCTGTTTATGAGGCCAGTAAGAAAGTATGGATGGAAGAAATTAAACCGGAGGACGCGGATGGTAGCGAGCTTTCTCGTGACGGGCATGTAATGGAAATGCTTAGCGAGCACACTTTGGAAGGCTGGTTGGAGGGGTATCTGCTAAGCGGACGTCATGGATTCTTCGCCTCTTATGAAGCGTTCATCCATGTAATCGATTCAATGTTTAATCAACATTCCAAGTGGTTAGAAAAAAGCCTAAATGTTTCCTGGCGGGCTCCGGTTTCTTCGTTAAATATCCTGGTCACTTCCACTGTCTGGCGGCAGGATCACAACGGGTTTAGCCACCAGGATCCGGGTTTCTTGGATGTCGTCACAAACAAAAGCCCGCGTGTGACCAGAATTTATCTGCCGCCCGATGCCAACTGCTTGCTCTCCGTGGCAGACCACTGTTTGCGTAGTACGAATTACGTGAACGTGATTGTTGCTGACAAACAATTTCATTTGCAATACCTGACGATGGATGAAGCTATTCAACACTGCACAAAAGGTATTGGCATTTGGGATTGGGCTAGCAACGACCAGGGCGGCGAGCCGGATGTCGTTATTGCCTGTGCGGGTGATGTGCCGACAATGGAAGCATTAGCTGCCACAGCCTTGCTCAGGGAACATTTCCCAGAACTTAAGGTGCGTTTCATCAATGTGGTTGATTTGTTCAAATTGTTACCCCAGAGCGAACACATCCATGGTCTGTCTGATCAGGATTTCAACAGCCTGTTTACCCTGGATAAACCGATCATCTTTAATTTCCATGGATACCCGTATCTAATCCACAAGCTGGCTTACCGTCGCAATAACTCCCGAAACCTGCACGTCCGTGGCTATAAAGAACACGGCAACATTAACACCCCCATGGAACTTGCCATCCAAAACCAGATTGATCGGTTTAACTTGGTAATTGATGTCATTGATCGCGTGCCAAAGCTGCAGGTCGCCGGAGCGCACGTTAAGGAGCAGATGAAAAACGAGATTATTAATAATATCGCCTTTGCTCACCAGGAAGGTTTTGACAAACCCGAATTCACCAACTGGAAATGGCCCTACGATTGAGTCCGCCAAACCAGGTGATCATCAGCGAAAATAGCAGCGATTATGGTTAAACCTTTACATATACTGACTATCAACAGTGGCTCTTCTAGCGTGAAATTCGCCTTGTTTGCGATGGGTTCAGAGGAGATTCGTTTGTTTTCGGGCAGCCTGGAGCAGATCGGTGAAACCGAATCTCATTTTCAGGTCTATGGCGAAAAAGGAGACAGCCTGGTCCAACAGGCTGTCTCGGCGCCTGATCACCACACAGCCCTACAAGTGTTATTCGCTTGGTTGAAACAGGCAGGCCATCACGCCGCCCTTGATGCCATTGGTCATCGCCTCGTTCACGGCGGCCCTGAGTTTATCCGGCCGCACCTCATCACTCCTGAGCTGCGCACACGCCTGGAAGGTTTGGTATTGTTAGCGCCAGACCACCTCCCCCACGAACTCGAAGCCATCCGGTCGATAAGCCAGGGTTTTCCAGATATTCCGCAGATAGCCTGCTTTGACACAGCGTTTCATCGTTCACTGCCCAAGCGGGCCCGCATGTTTGCCTTGCCGCGCCATTTCGAACGCGAAGGTGTGCGACGGTATGGTTTTCATGGACTATCTTGCGAATACATCTTGCAGGAACTAGAGAAGGAGGTGGGGAACGAGGCGGCGAAGGGACGTGTCATTATTGCTCACCTGGGTGGTGGGTCCAGCATGACGGCCGTACTGGATGGACAAAGCATGGATACCACAATGGGACTAACACCGCTGGGTGGTCTGGTAATGGGTACTCGCAGCGGTGACCTGGATCCCGGCGTGCTCCTTTACCTGATGCGAAAGGAACAAATGTCCACCGAGGCACTCGACAACCTGCTAAACCAACATTCTGGCCTGTTGGGCGTGTCGGAATATAGTTCCGATATGAAGGAACTTTTAGACAATAAAGATCAAAACCCACACGCTCGTGAAGCAATCGATCTTTTCTGTTATCAAGCGAAGAAATACCTGGGTGCACTAACAGCCGCCTTAGGCGGTCTGGATACGCTGGTCTTTACCGGCGGTATCGGTGAAAAGGCAGCGGCCATTCGCCAGCAGATTTGTGAAGGGATGGCGGCTCTGGGCATTCGTCTGGACCCAACCGCCAACCACGCGAACAACGCAATTATCTCTTCTGAGAGTAGTCCGGTAACCGTGCGGGTCATGAAAACAGATGAAGAATTGATGATTGCCCGGCATTGTGCTACCTTGATTAACCAATGATGCCAGCGAACTGGAAACGTGCTCGTCAGCGCTCTGACGATGTTCATCTTCACCGAGCCGATGGGCATGATGGTTGACCGCGTCGGTGCAAAAATTGTCCTGCTCTTTGGGGCTGCGGTTACTGCCATCGGCGCTTATCAGCTTGGCGGTGCGCATACATTGGCAGGTTTCATCGGCTTTCAGGTTATTCTCGCCATTGGGCTTAGCGCCAGGTCTGGCGCACCAGTTCGCTACGTTGCCCTCGCCGAGACCAATGATTCGGAACGTGCATCCGCCCAAAGCCTGATCAGTCTCGTGACCAGCTTCGGGACGATGGTCAGTGCTACTTTGGCGGGCGCATTTTTGTCATCCACGAGCACAGCGGGCATGCCATCCCTCTCCAGCTTCCGGCATATCTATCTGCTGGTCGTCTTTGCGGCGGCACTGGGCTTTGTTTTTAGTTTAAGCTTGAAAAATAAACCATCAAAAAAACCTATAATTAAGGAGAAAAATCATGGATATTCCAATTGGTGTTGATGTAATTTGTGGGACCGAAGTCTGCGGGCGCTCCACGTACCTAGTGATCAATCCGGCGAATGACGAAATAACTCACCTGGTGATTGCGGAGAAGTCCTTTCCGCATACTGAACGATTGGTATCGATAGATTATGTCTACGAGACCACTCCAACTATTATTAAGCTCCGCTGCTCTCTAGAAGAACTGAGCAAAATGGATCCTTTTATGGAAACAGATTTCATCAAGTCAGGAGATGTTGAAACTGTGCTGCCGTATGATGATCCATACTTGATGTGGCCCTACGGCATGTACGAAGTAATGCCCATGCCGCTAGAATATGAACATATCCCGGCAGGCGAGATTGTCATTCGTCGTGGGTCGCAAGTTAAAGCCACAGACGGCAACGTAGGCAAGGTGGACGAATTCCTGATCAATCCTGTAAACGGGCAGATCTCACACCTGGTAATGCGTGAAGGGCATCTCTGGGGTGAAAAAGATGTGAGCATCCCCGTTTCAGAAATCGAAAAGATTGACGATGGCGTAGTTTATCTTAAATTGGATAAGAAAGCCATCTCTCAATTGCCAAGCATCCCTATCATTCGTAAATGGAAATAGACAAACCATCCATAGCGAGGAATATTATGAATCAAGCTATCTTTCCCCATTTTCCAGAACGCATCAGTGGCTTGCGCGATCTGGCTTACAACCTATGGTGGTCCTGGCAGCCGGACGCCCGTAACCTGTTTCGCGACCTGGGGCTATATGCCTGGCGGCAGAGCGGCCACAATCCCATTCGCATGCTCGCCACACTAGCGGCCGATGTGCTGGCAAACGCCGCGGCGGATCGTGAGTACCTGAAGCGCTACGACGCTGTCATGGCCCGTTTCGAGAAGGAAATTCGCAGCACCGCCGGCTGGTTTGAGAACACCTACACCACTCCCCAAGCGCCTATCGCTTACCTGTCCTTCGAGTACGGCCTGCACGCTTCCCTGCCCATCTACGCCGGTGGCCTAGGTATCCTGGCCGGGGATCACTTGAAGGAGGCAAGCGATCTGGGGTTGCCGCTGGTGGCTGTAGGAATGATCTACGCCGACGGGTATGTCCTGCAACACATCCGCGCCGACGGCTGGCAGGAAGACGTGACCACAGCACTGGACCGCACCTTCGACCCCATCACCCCCGTCTTGGACGACCAGGGGAAGCAACTGGTGGTTCAGGTGCCCCTATTTGATCCCCCACTGCACGTGGCGGTCTGGAAAGTGGCCGTGGGCCGCATCCCCCTCTACCTGATGGATACCGACCTGGAGATCAATCAGCCCTGGGAGCGAGCCATCGCCCAACACCTTTACGCCGGCAATCTAGAGCAACGCCTGAAGCAGGAAATCGTGCTGGGTATGGGGGGCATAAAAGTCCTGGAAGCACTAGGCATCCGACCGGCCGCGCTCCACCTCAACGAAGGCCATCCCGCCTTCGCCATCCTGGAACGCATCCGCCAACGGATGGAGGCCGGAGAGGATTTCGAACACGCCTTCGATCGGGTAAGCGCCTCGACCATCTTCACCACTCATACCCCGGTGGCTGCCGGCACTGACGTATTCCCCTTCCAACTGATGGAACAATACTTCGGCGCCTACTGTACCCGCCTGGGGATAAACCTGGATAAGCTTTTAGAAAAAGGGGCCCACCCCCAGGATCCCAAAGCCGGGTTCAACATGACCGTTTTTGCCCTGCGCTCTACCCGCTTCCATAACGCAGTTAGCAAGCGCCATGGCGAGGTGGCGCGTCAGATGTGGGCAGGGCTCTGGCCGGACAAAGCGGCGAACGAAGTTCCTATAGCCGCCATCACCAACGGGATACACCTGCCTTCCTGGATCGAACTGGTGCATTTACAACCCCTGCTCCAGCGTTATCTCGGTCCGAATTGGGTAGAAAAGCAGGATCAGCCCGAGGTCTGGGAAAAGATTGAGGCTATTCCCGATGAGGTGTTGTGGCAAATCCATCAAAATAGTAAAGTGATGCTTATCGGGCAGATCAACGAGCGGGCTCGTTCCCGCTGGCAAAATGACCCGGCTTCCGGCAGTGTGGAGGCTTTCGGCGCGCTGCTGAATCCTGATGTCTTGACCATTGGTTTTGCCCGACGTTTTACCGGCTACAAACGAGCTGACCTGATCTTCCACGATCTGGAGCGCATCAAACATCTCCTTACCGATCTCCAACGGCCTGTACAGATTATCTTTGCCGGCATCGCCCATCCGGCCGACAACGAAGGCAAGCGCCTAATCCAGAGTGTTGTGCAGCGGGCCCAGGACTCTACTTTTGCTGGACGGATCGCTTTTGTAGAGAACTACGACCAGCAACTAGCCCAGTATCTGGTGCACGGTGTAGATGTATGGCTCAATAACCCATTGCCGCCGCTGGAAGCTAGTGGCACTAGCGGTATGAAAGCCGCCGTGAACGGTGCACCAAACCTCTCCATTCTAGATGGCTGGTGGCTGGAAGGCTATAATGGCGAAAACGGCTGGGCCTTTGGCGGTGAAGACATTCAGGGCGATCGCACGGATGCCGACGCCGGGCAACTCTACCAACTGCTGGAGGAAAAGGTCATCCAACTGTACTACGCACGTTCGGACGACGGCGTACCCCACGGTTTCATCAAGGTCGCTAAGGCCGCAATTAAAAGTGTCGCCCCCCGCTTTAGCACCCGGCGGATGGTCAAAGAATACGTAAATCAATTTTATCAATTGGCTTTGGAGGTAAAGCAAAAATGAATTCA
Source organism: Caldithrix sp. (assembly GCA_020722685.1). Next base: position 14,469 of record DYKH01000088.1, read on the forward strand.
ACTAATATCCATACCCAACAACTGCACGACGCGGGCGTCAGCCTGTGGCTGGATAATATCACCCGCAAGATGCTGCAGGATGGCACTCTGGAGCGGTACATCCATGAATTCAATGTCACCGGTTTGACTTCGAATCCCACTATCTTCGATCACGCCATCGCCCATACCGACGATTACGATCAGGCTATCCGCGAAAAAATACGGGCCGGCCTATCCGGCGAGGCGTTGTTCTTCGACTTGGCACTCGAAGACCTGGTGAGGGCAGCCGATCTGTTCCGGCCAATCTATGATCGCACCAACGGCCTAGATGGATGGGTTTCGCTGGAGGTTTCGCCTCTCTTAGCCTATGATGCGGCCAGCACCCTAGCCGAGGCAAAACGCCTACACGAGCGGGCTTGCCGCCCCAACCTGTTTATCAAGATTCCCGGCACGCCGGAAGGGCTGCCCGCCATCGAGGAGGCCATCTTTGCCGGCGTGCCCGTCAACGTGACCCTGCTCTTTTCTGCTGAGCAGTACACCGCTGCCGCTGAAGCCTACTTGCGCGGCATCGAACGCCGCATCGCCGCCGGTTTGAACCCGGACGTGGGCTCGGTGGCTTCGATCTTTGTCAGTCGCTGGGACAAGGCCGTCATGAACCAGGCCCCGCCAGAACTACGCGACCAGCTAGGCATCGCAGTGGCTAAGCGTGCCTATCGCGCTTATCGCGAATTCTTGAATTCCGATCGCCTCCTGCGGGCTATGAACTTCGGTGCCCGCACTCAGCGCCTGTTGTGGGCCAGCACCAGCACCAAAGACCCGGAAGCCTCTGACATTTTATACGTGCGTGGCCTCGTCGCGCCGTACACCATCAATACCACGCCCGACAAAACCCTGCTAGCTTTTGCCGAACACGGCGCTGCCGGCGCCTCCTTGCCTTCGGACGGCGGCGACGCGGACCAGGCCATCGCCGCCTTTGAGCGGGCCGGCATTGGATATCACCCGTTAGCCGAAAGGCTGCAGAAGGAAGGAGCGGAGGAATTCAGCCAGTCCTGGAACGACCTGCTCTCCACCCTGTCCGCCAAAAGCAAGACATTTCAATGAGGAGATGAACGATGAGGCGTCAGCATCGCCTGATTCTCGACTCCATTCTATTGGGTGTCGTAGGAGCCTTTGCCGCACAGATATTCATGTTTTTTCTTCATTGGGCACAACGTATTTTCCTGGTTACATTGGCTGGATACCACCCCCCAGGGCTCCCGGCCGAAGGGGGATTGCTGCAACAATCCATTGGTCCCCACGGCCTGCTCCTCATTCCATTGGCTACCACATTGGGGGGCTTACTCTCTGGGTTGCTCATTTACACCTTTGCGCCGGAGGCGGAGGGACATGGTACAGATACGGGGGTGAAAGCATTTCATCAAACAGGTGGCTTCATTCGACACCGGGTGGCGCCCCTGAAAACCATTGCCTCAGCCATTACCATTGGGTCTGGGGGCGCGGCCGGACGAGAGGGACCAACAGCTCTTATCGCTGCTGGCGTGGGCTCCAGTTACGCCACGATTTTTAAACGCTCCGAGCAAGATAGGCGATTGTTGGTATTAATCGGCATGGCTTCTGGACTTTCAGCTATTTTCCGTTCCCCTATCGGCACGGCTTTTTTTGCTATTGAAGTGTTGTACTCTGATATGGATTTTGAGGCGAGCGCCTTGCTCTATACCTTGCTTGGTTCTATCGTTGCCTATACGGTAAACGGGTTGTTCGTCGGATGGGAACAACTGTTTCTGGTCCCTTCCTTACCCATCCCGCAATTCAAGGATTATCTTTTGTACGCCGTATTGGGAATTATTTCCGGCATTGTTGCTACAATTCTCCCTACTGTTTTCTATGGAACTCGTGATTTGTTCCGCAAGATTCCGGTACCTCCTCATGTGAAGCCGGCCATAGGAGGGTTAGGGGTAGGACTGATGGCTATCGGCCTGCCCCAAATTTTGGGCGGTGGATACGGTTGGATTCAAGAAGCTATAGATGGAAAACTAGGTCTGGAACTGGCTGCCATCCTCATTTTGGCTAAAATGGTCGCCTTTGCGTTGACGGTCTCTTCTGGCGGATCGGGCGGTGTATTCGCCCCAAGTCTGTTCGTTGGCGCTATGGTCGGAGCCACAATAGCCCAATTTTTTCACTTAACATCGGCTCCTCTTGTGATTGCAGGCATGGCTGCCGTCTTTGGCGGCGCTGCCCGCGTGCCCATCGCGACCCTGCTCATGGTTACGGAGATGACGGGTGGATATCAGCTAATCGTCGCTGCAGCGCTAGCTGTTACATTGAGCTACTTGACACAGGTGTTTCTCTCCACCTCGCTAAAATACAAGAGCCTTTACGAAGCACAGGTCGCAACGCGCGCAGAATCTCCCGCCCATTTCGAGACTCTCGTGGAGACGGCTTTACGTATCCTGCAGAGCCAAAATATTGCTTTGTCCGACCATGCCACACACGTGGCTCTGCAGCCTCTGTTGGCTTCAGGCGTTCCGTTGGATCTACCGGACGGGAAAAGTTTAGTTATGGGACGCGTGCACAAGAACTGCCCTTATGCACACCAACCTATTGAGAGACTCTTCCAGGATATTCCTCATGAGGAGGGAGAAGTGGTGGCTATTTTCCACGATGGCCACACATTAATTCCCCATGCCAATATGCGTTTGGAAATCGACGACTTGGTTCTATTTATCCTTTCAAGAAATGTGTGGGATCGCATTGCCAGCCAGTTCACTCCATTAGCACCGTCGAAAACCACGCTAAATCGGGAGAATTCCATCCCGGGTGCTGGAAAGAGAGGCTAATGTTGCACCTGGATTTTAGGCAAAGTAATCCTATTCCCAGCCTACAGCGGGGATTAAAAACCGCGAAATGGGGTGGGGGCCGGTTTCACGCTCAATCCCGGCCCGCCGCTCAGCGTGATCAAAGAAGTCCCGCCATTGACCGACTTGGTGCAGATCATGATCATCAACCCGGCTGGGACGGGTGGGCATTTCTCCACGGTCAGCATGACAAAATCCACCGCCTGCGCACCCTGCTTGCGGAATGCGAGCTCAGCATTCCCATCGTGGTCGACGACGGAATCGATACAGTAATCGCACCCCTGGCCGGGATCGCCCCCTTGCCGCCAAAGGAGGGTGACTGCGGTGAAGCGATCGCCGCGTTCGAGCGGGCCAGCATGAGGCATCAAGCATTGACTCAAAGACTGAAGGAGGAGGGTGCCGAGCCGTTCAGCCAATTCTGGGAAGACCTGCTCCTCACCCTATCCGCTAAAAACAACGCGTTAAATCATTAGGAGGTGTAAAATGAATAGCATCACTCTTACTCAAACCCGTTCCTGGCAGGCCTTGCGGGAACACTATCGAAAAATGCAAGACTTGCACCTGCGCAACCTGTTCCAAGAAGACCCCGATCGGGGCATACGCCTGACCCTTCAGGCAGCCGGGTTGTACATGGATTATGCCAAGCATCGCGTGACTGACGAGACCCTGCGCCTGCTCTTTGCGCTGGCCCGGGAGCGGGATTTAGAGGAACGCCGGGACGCCATGTTCCGCGGCGAAAAAATCAACGTCAGCGAAAATCGAGCTGTGCTGCACGTCGCCCTCCGCGCCCCCGGGGACGCGGTCATTCTGGTAGATGGACACAACGTGGTGCCCGAGGTGCACGCGGTGCTCGACCGTATGGCCGATTTCACCGAGCGCGTGCGCAGCGGCGCCTGGCGGGGCTACACCGGCAAGTCCATCAAGAACGTCATCAACATCGGCATCGGTGGATCGGATTTGGGCCCGTCCATGGCTTACGAAGCACTCCGCTATTACAGCCGGCGCGACATGACCTTCCGCTTTGTCTCCAACGTGGATAGCACCGCGCTGGCTGAGGCTACTCGCGACCTCGATCCCGCCGAAACCCTGTTCATCGTCTCCTCCAAGTCCTTTGGCACTCTGGAGACTCTCACCAACGCCCAGAGTGCACGCGCCTGGGTCGTGAACGCGCTGGGCAGCGAGGAAGCCGTAGCACGGCACTTCGTGGCTATCTCCACCAACGCCGAAGCCGTGCGCCAATTCGGCATCGATACCGCCCACATGTTTGAGTTTTGGGACTGGGTCGGTGGGCGCTACTCCATGGACTCGGCCATCGGCCTCTCTACCATGCTAGCCATCGGGCCCGAGCGCTTCCGGGAGATGCTCGCCGGCTTTCGCCAGATGGACGAGCATTTCCGCACAGCGCCGCTGGAGCAAAACATGCCCGTGATCATGGGCCTGCTGGCGCTCTGGTACAACAACTTTTTCGGCGCCCAAACCATTGCCGTTATTCCTTACGAGCAGTACCTGCATCGCTTCCCGGCCTACCTGCAGCAGTTGACCATGGAGAGCAATGGCAAGCACGTCATCCTGGACGGCCAGCAGGTGGACTATCAGACCGGCCCCATCTACTGGGGAGAACCGGGCACCAACGGCCAGCACTCGTTCTTCCAACTAATCCACCAGGGCACGAAACTCATCCCTTGCGACTTCATCGGTTTCCGCCAGTCGCTCAATTCTCTGGGCAACCATCATGACCTACTGATCGCCAACATGATCGCTCAAGGCAAGGCGCTGGCTTTTGGCAAAACCCTGGAAGAGGTCAAGGCCGAAGGCACGCCGGACTGGCTGGCGCCCCATCGCACCCTGGAGGGCAACCGCCCCTCGACCACCATCTTTGCCGAGCGACTCACACCCGAAACCCTGGGCAAACTGGTGGCACTTTACGAGCACAGCGTGTTCACCCAGGGAGCGATCTGGGGTATCGACTCGTTCGATCAGTGGGGCGTGGAACTGGGCAAAGTATTGGCAAAACACATAATCCCTCAGTTGACCAACCCGGAAGAACCCCTGGACCACGACAGATCGACCAACGCTCTCATCAGTTATTATCGCAATGCACAACATTGACAAACAGGAGGTAAAAAATGTCAACAAATTCCATAACGACTCTTTTTCTCGACATCGGTGGGGTGTTGCTGACCAACGGCTGGGACCACAAAGCCCGAAAACTGGCGGCCGAAACCTTTGGGTTGGACTATGAGGAGCTCGACGGGCGCCACCAACTGGTTTTCGATACCTACGAAGAAGGCAAATTGAGCCTGGATGAATACCTGGATCGTGTGGTTTTCTACCAGGAACGCCCATTTTCCCGTCTGGATTTCAAGGATTTCATGTTTAGACGTTCGCAGCCATACCCGGACATGCTCAATCTGGTACGTACATTGAAAAAGCAGTACGGCCTCCGAATCGTTGCGGTCAGCAATGAAGGGCGCGAATTGACCCTTTATCGGATTCAGCAATTCAATCTGCGCGAGATTTTCGATGCCTGCATCGCTTCCTGCTTTGTCCACTTTCGCAAACCCGATCCCGACATCTACCGCATCGCCCTGGATGTTTCGCAATCCTCCCTGGCGGAGGTTGTCTATGTGGACGATCGGCTGATGTTTGTTCAGGTTGCCGAGCAGTTGGGCATTCAAGGGATTCATCACACCACTTATCAGACCACCCGTGAAGCCCTGTCAGGGCTTGGGCTAAAAATCCAAATACAAGGAGAGACTGAACCGTGACAACCGAAAGCAAACTCCAACCCACCATTTTTGTCGTTTTTGGCGCTGCCGGCGATTTAACCTGGCGCAAATTAATCCCCGCACTGTACAATTTGCACCTTGCTCACCTGCTTCCGGAGAAATTCGTCGTCTTCGGCGTGGATGGTAAAGCCATTGGCTTGGAGGAATGGCGCCAACACCTGCGCAATGGTGTGGAACAATTTTCACAGCAAGGCAAAGTCGAAACCAATGCATGGGAGGACTTTGCCGGGAACCTGGAAATGCATCCCTTCGGGGACTTCAACGACGACACAAATTCCTATACCGCGCTGGCGAAAGCCATCGAAGACCAAGAAAAAGCCTGGGGAGAACCGGCAGAACAGGTTTACTACCTAGCCACGCCCCCCACGCTGGTCGAAGCTATCGTGCGCAATTTAGGCCAAGCCCATCTTGTCAGAGACTCTCGACGCAGCCGGGTCGTAGTCGAAAAACCGTTCGGACGTGACCTCGCCTCTGCCCAGGCTCTCAATCATTCGTTACGCAAAACCCTGGATGAATCCCAAATTTATCGTATTGACCACTATCTGGGCAAGGAAACCGTGCAAAACATCCTGGCTTTTCGTTTTGCCAATGTTTTCTTTGAGCCTATCTGGGATCGCCGCTATATCGATCACGTACAGATCACTGTTGCCGAGCAGGTGGGGGTGGAGCATCGTGGTGAATACTACGATCACGCCGGCGCATTGCGGGACATGATTCAGAACCACCTGATGCAAATTTTATGCTTGATTGCGATGGAGCCGCCTGTGTCTTTCGATGCCGACGAGATTCGCGCCCGCAAGGTGGACGTGCTGCGCGCAATCCGTCCCCTTTTAGTGGACTACCTGCACGAATATGCTGTCCGCGGCCAGTACGGCTCTGGCTGGATCCAGGGGGAACAAGTCCCTGCCTATCGTGGCGAGCCCGGCGTGTCTCCTGTCTCGACCACCGAGACCTTTGCGGCCTTGAAACTATTTATCGATAACTGGCGCTGGCAAGATGTGCCTTTCTACCTGAGGACAGGCAAGCGCATGGCGGAAAAAGTTTCGCAGGCTGTTATCCAGTTCCGCTCCGTTCCGCACCAGTTCTTCCCCGCTACCGCTCGGCTGGACTGGCAACCCAACCGCATTGTGATCAACATCCATCCTAACGAGGGCGTTGCACTTCGCTTTCAAGCCAAACAACCCGGTGTGATTCTACAACTTAGCGACAAAGAGATGCACTTTCGTTACGCTGAGGCTTTCCAGACCAAGCCCCCTGAAGCATACGAGACCCTTCTCCTTGACGTAATGCGTGGTGACGCCACCCTGTTCATGCGCGCTGACCAGATTGAATATGCCTGGGCTATCGTTGATCCCGTGTTAGAAGTTTGGGAAGCCCAGCCCCCGGTCGGTTTTCCTAACTATCCAGCCGGGAGTTGGGGCCCCGAGAGCGCCGAAGTGCTTATCGCCCAGGACAGGCGTAGTTGGATCGAACCGAATTCTTCCCTGGGAGAATAAAATGACCAAATGCAGGCTTTACCTTTGAGTTTCCAGAATTGGAGACTCAAAGGTAAGATTTGCTGGTGTAATGACTTGATCAGTCATCCGAAGTCTTCTCAGCTAAGGACCTGATTCAACCGCTCTCCCAAAAACTTCGGGGATCTATTGGAGCGTTATGAAAACCTATAAACATCGCTTTACTGTCATTGCACCTTTATAAATGAAATTGCTGCCTTCTACGGCGATATTGGCGTGATTAAAAAACTCACCCCGCTGCTGATTGTGCAATTCCACGAGGCGCAACCACTTGGCGAAGGCTCACGCGTCGAACTTACGATGTGGGCAGGCCCCGTTCCTATCCGCTGGCTAGCGATCCACGAGAACGTCCGGCTTCCGTCTGGTTTTACAGATCGTCAGGAAATCGGACCCTTCAAAGCTTGGCGGCATCATCACAAGCTACGAGAGGTCGATTCGAAGACCACCGAAGTGATCGATGAAGTCTCTGCCGAATTTGGCGGGCTGGTCAGCCGTCTTATATGGTTGGGATTGCCGCTGATTTTTGCCTATCGCGCCTGGATTACTCGCCGTCTGCTCGAGCACACAACATGAGGGAAAATACTTTTGCAAATCGGATAACTCAACTTTTACAGTGACATAACTTGATTTGGAGCACTTTGACACCTAGATACTCAAGGCAACGGCGGTCGTAGGCAAAGACGATCATCTTTTGCCCCACTTTCACGCCCAAAGCGTTACGCGCCATTTTGGGGAGAACAACCTGATACTTGGGGGAGACGGTTACAATTTCCATCCGTTTCTCCTATCGGAACTTATTTCGTCATACCAATTATATCATCCCTGGGCTTTCTAACCTTCTTCCACGCTCCAAGTACTAACCGATAGATGCAGTATGCTCCGTATTGGCGGTCTCCCGAAAATTTACCAGCCGACCTCCATAAACTAACGCAGAAATTTACCCCGCCATACACCACCAGAAAACAATCTGATTGAGTTGTTAGTTTATATTGAGAATTGCAGGGATAAGTTAGTTACTGTTGACGATTCCCATTTTCTTTGGTATCATGCCTTCCACAAAAATTATTAA
>DYKH01000089.1 GCA_020722685.1 Caldithrix sp.
CAGAACAATATTGGCCAATTTAGAGGATGGTTCGGATATGGAATTTTAGACGGCCGCTCAGAACCGCGTAAGTTTGTGGCCACTAAAAACGTCTGGTCGTCCATTGCGATAAAGGATCCTACAAAATCCGTGACGCTCCGTGTAGCTCGGTGGTTTTTGGAAAGTGTCCGGTAGTGAGAGGAGGATTAAAAACTTATATGGGCATCAAAGGAGATTCTGGCATCCGCCTGATGACACGATGGCGTTGTCATGCCCGCAGATGCGGGCATCTCAACCAAAAGCGAGATCTAATTGCAGGGACATCAACCGTGGGTGAATCCGTTACCAATCGCCTCTCCTGAAACAGCGGCACTGCAATTTCATTCTTGTTTTTCCCATTCGGCCAGCTTTTGCGAGATAAAATCGATGACCTTTTGATGCTCTTCGGTGCCCTTATCCTTGATCAACAACGGCTCGGCAAACGCAAAGCGTACTTTTTTGGGTATGATTCTGCCAAAGTCCTTAAAGCGTTTGCCGTTGCTCCAGGCGTCCGTTTTCAGGGCTACTGGCACGACCGGAACGTTGGTCCTGCGCGCAAGCTTGACTCCCAGGCTATTGAATTCTGCCGGGTCAAAACGCACCACCCGGGTGGTCTGCGGGAAAACAACGACCGAAATGCCGGCAGCCAACCGTTCGGCGCCTCCTTCTATCACCCTTTTCAGGTCATCTCTCGGATTGGTACGGCTGACCACAATGGGATTACGCGAGCGCATAATGTGCCGGAAAACCGGATACTCGATCAGGCTCTCTTTGACAATGAAAGTGATGTCCTTATACGGCTGAATAATGACCGGCAAAACAAAAGTTTCCAAAGTGCTCATGTGATTCGACACAAAAACAGCAGGGCCGGAAAAACCGGTAAAATGGTGCATGCCGGTCACTTCAATGCTGATCCCTACGCTCTCCAAAGCGCGCACAATGCCCAAGCTGGATTTGCACCATTCGGTATTATCATAGAGTCCGCGCTTGGCTTTGCTGCTCGCCTTGATCACCACGGAGGCCATCTTTGGATAGAATCTGAGAGTAGGAAACAAAGTCGAGGGTTTTTTCTTGCCCCAGTTCGTGGCGTAAATGCCATTATCAACTTTCAGCCATTCCAAAGGATTGTTCCCATTCGATGTGATAAAAGTGCGCTAAGTATTTTGGCAGCTCAGGTCCATTTACTTTGCAGGTACGTGGAAAAGAAATTACCGAAACAGCGATGCGCCCGGAGTGGATTTGAGAAACTTGACCGTCCCAAGTCAACGGGGCATTAGCTGCGTGATTTGTCGCGGTAAAAGTAAAACATAGAGGAATAATAGTCAATAGATTTTGCAAAAGCTCTGGAATCCTATCTCAGTGGGCCCATGTTTGTGGCATGCCGCCGAAGTCCGGCTGGTGGTTGTTTATGCGGCGACTTTTCAGCGGCCAAAAATTTCTTGACATTTTCCCACTTTAGGAGTATCTTTGCGAGCATTTTTAGGAAATTACGCGATGGCCGCCACTTTCTCGATGCGGATCCATCGCAGGCGATCAATGTAAAGCCAGCTTTCTCTCGTGAAGCGAGGACTCGCTATTGCCAACCCTGGTTTCCAACCTACATAGAACCGTCGAAAAGTCACCTGAGCAAATCGCATTGATTTTTAACGAGGTCAACATCGAGTATGGTCGCTTGTTGGAAGCCGTCAAGCGTTTGGCGCAGGGGCTCAAAGAATTGGGCGTGCGCAAAGGTGACCGTGTTGCGCTCATGTTGCCCAACGTGCCACATTTCTGTATCAGCTACTATGCCGTCTTGGAAATTGGCGCAGTGGTCGTGCCTTTCGATCTCCTGTACAAAGAGGAAGAGATCAAACACCGCATGGAGGATTGCGAAGCGGGGGTGATCATAGCCTGGGTGGGATTCTATTCTCGGCTTATGCCTTCGGTGCAGGGCTTGAGCAAGAAGGTAACCATCCTCTTGCTGGGCGAGCGAATTCCCCGCAACACCCTCTCTTTAACGCAACTGATCGCCCGGTCGTCGCCTTTATCGGCGCCCGTGGAGGTGGCGGATGGAGACTTGGCGGTCATCAACTATACCTCCGGCTCGCTCGATGAATCTTTTGGCGCGGAGCTTAGCCATGCCGCTCTGGTGGCCAACGCGAGTATCTGTCGCGACATGCTGCGAATCACCTCGGAAGAAAGGCTGATCGCGGTTTTGCCGTTTTTTCATCCTTTGGGCCAAACGCTGGTGATGAACACCGGTTTTATGCTGGGTGCCACCATCATATTGGTTCCGCGATTTGTGCCGGCAGATGTCATTGACGCAGTTAGAAACCGGGGAGTAACCCTTTTGGCCGGTGTGCCGGCCATGTTTCGTAGCTTTGCAGCTTTGGATTTGAAAGATCAGCCGGTTCCTTGTCTTAAATACTGTGTGAGTTACGGCGGCAGATTGACCGAAGAGGTGATTAGAGATTTCGAGCAAAAGTACGACGCTTTGATATTGGAAGCTTACGGCCTGACGGAAGCCGGTCCCTTGGTGACCTGTAATCGCATCAATCGGGATCGAAAAATCGGTTCTGTCGGTTTGCCGCTTTTGGGCGTAGAAGTGCAGATTCGGGACGAGGAAGGCGCACTGCTTCGTCCCAACAACAGCGGCGAGATCTGGGTCCGTAGTCCCAGCACCATGACCGGCTATCACAATCATCCCGAGGAAACCCAAAAGAAGCTGAGAGACGGCTGGCTTTTCACTGGGGACATCGGCTATCTCGATGAGGATCACTATCTGTACGTTCAGGAGCGCAAGGACGACATTATTGTCAAAGGTGGATTTCACATTTTCCCCCATGAAGTGGAAGAAGTCATTGCCCGGCATCCGGCGGTCGCGGAGGTGGCGGTCATTGGCGTGCCGCATACCAGCCAAGGCTTCGAGGTGAAAGCGTTCGTCGTCCTCAAAGAGAACCAATCGGCCTCCGAAGCCGAGTTGATTGCCTGTTGTGAAGAAACCTTGCCAAAGTACAAAACTCCGAACTATGTAGAAATTTGTGCAAGCTTGCCCAAAAGCGCAACCGGGCGAATTCTAAAGCAGAAGCTGCGTGCCAAGTCGATAGAGAAAGAGAAGGCCGTATTTTCGAGCACGGAAGCGGGTGTAAAAACGACAACAGTATAGAACGGACGGTCAGTTATGTTCGGGCTAATCGAAAGTGCGGCCGGGGTGTCAACACCCTGTTGGATGGCTTGAGAGCTTTTTTTCTCAAACAGGAACAAGAACCATATTAGCTATTCGAAATGTGTGCTTGCCTTAAAGTACACAAAAAAGTAGGAGGAACACAGTGAAAGATTATGGCCCAAGTGATATTCGAAATGTAGGCCTTGTTTCGCACCAATCCATCGGCAAAACAACCCTCGCGGAGGCGATGCTGTACTCGGCGGGAGAAACCAGCCGTTTGGGAACGATTGACGAAGGGACCACCACCTCTGATTATCGTTCGGATGAAATCGAGCGCAAGAACTCGATCAGCATGTCATTGCTGAACTTTTTTTGGAATCAACGAAAATTCAACGTTCTTGATATGCCGGGCTATCCGGACTTTATCGGCGAAGTCAAGAGCGGTTTGCGAGTGGCGGATTTTGCCGTCGTTTTGCTCAACGCCGTTGCCGGAGTCGAGGTCGGCACCGATATCGTATGGGATATACTGGATGAATATCAAACGCCGCGCATGCTGTTCGTCAATAGAGAAGATAAGGAACACGCGAGTTTTGCGAAAGCCGTTGCCGAAGCCAAAGAGGCCTACGGCAATGCAGTCGTCACCGTGCAGTTCCCGGTTAATGAGGGTGAAGGCTTCAACGCTCTGATCGATCTGCTGCGGATGAAGCAGATTGTTTTTGCCGGCGATGCCAGCGGCAAATATCGGGTGGAAGAAATTCCGGCAAATTTGGCTGACAAGGCCCAAGAAATGCGCATGGCCTTGGTGGAAAAAATCGCCGAAAGTGACGACGCCATTTTGGAGAAATATTTTGAAGCGGGCGAATTGAACGATGCTGAATTGGTGGCGGGATTGCGCGCCGGTATTCTCTCCCGAGGAATCTTTCCGGTTCTCTGCGGCGCCGGCGCAAAAAACATGGGCACACACCTGTTGCTGGATTTTATCGGAGAATACGGCCCGTCACCGGCAGACCTTCCGGTCACTGCCAAAGCTTCCGACGGGAAAGAAGTAAAACTGCAAGTCACCGAGAAAGCGCCATTCTCGGCTTTGGTGTTCAAGACCCTCTCGGAAATGCACGTGGGGGAGCTTTCCCTGGTGCGGGTGTATTCAGGCGGCATCAAGTCCGGCGATGAAGTGTTCAACACTTCCGGCAACGTGAGCGAGAAGATCGGCCAGATATATGCGCTGAACGGAAAGAACAGGAAAGAGATTGGTCTGGTCAAGGCCGGAGACATCGCCGCTTTGGTGAAGCTCAAGAATACCCACACCGGCAATACATTGTCCGACAAAAAGTTTCCGGTGCATCTGGCGGGGATTTCATTTCCCGAGCCAGTCGTGCAAATTGCCGTAGTGCCAAAAAGCAAGGGTGACGAGGACAAGATATCCACTGGGCTGCACACCCTGCACGAGATCGATCCCAGCTTTGTGGTCGAGGTGCAGTCCGAGCTGAAACAGACGGTCATCTCCGGGCAAGGTGAGCTGCACCTGGCGATGATTATCAACCGGCTTAGGGAGAGATATGGGGTGGAAGTCGAGCAGAAAAAGCCCAGGATACCCTACCGCGAAACCATCACGGCCAAGGCGGATGAAAAATATCGCCACAAAAAGCAAAGCGGCGGCGCCGGCCAGTTTGCCGAAGTCTGGATGCGCCTCGAACCCTTGCCGCGCGGCGCCGGCTTTGAGTTTGAAAGCCAGGTCGTCGGCGGCGCCATTTCTTCCGGCTTTTTGCCTTCCATTGAAAAGGGCGTGCGGCAGATCTTAGCGGAGGGTGCGGTCGCCGGTTATAAAATCGTGGACGTGAAGGCCATCGTCTACGACGGCAAAGAGCATCCCGTCGATTCCAAGGACATTGCTTTCCAGATCGCCGGGCGCGAGGTTTTCAAGATGGGCGTCCTCAATGCCAGACCGATTTTGCTGGAACCCATTTACGACGTGGAAATCAAGTGTCCCGAAGAGTACATGGGCGAAGTCATGGGCGATCTTTCCTCCCGCCGCGGCAAGATATTAGGCATGGACGTGCAGGGGAGGTTCCAGACCGTGAAGGCCAAAGTTCCGCTGGCTGAGCTGCACAATTATGCCACTACTTTGCGCTCCTTGACGCAAGGCCGGGCAACGCATACACGCAAACTGTCGCACTACGATCCGCTGCCGAAAGAGCTGGAAGCTAAGGTTATAGCTGAAGCGAAGGCGGAGAAGGAAAAGTAGTCAAAATAGTCGGGCGAAAAACTGCCCGCTTGCTGTTGCAAGCTTTCGAAAAGCAAAGGGCTCGGATGCCTCATCCGCGCCCTTTATTTTGGCATTGATATTTGGAGGAAGGATGAAACGACTGTGGGCCCCTTGGCGCATGGAATACGTGCTGCAAAAAAAGCCGAAAGGTTGCATTCTGTGCGACAAGCCCAAGGAGTTCGGAAAAGAGCGGGAGAATCTCATCGTCCACCGCGGTGAGACTTGCTTTGTCATGATGAATTATTATCCCTACAACAACGGCCACGTGATGGTGGTGCCGTATCACCACGTTGCGGATTTGATGCTTCTGAAGGCGGACGAGCAGGCTGAGTTGATATCCTTGGTGGCGAGATGCAGCGATATCTTGAAAAAGGCCCTTCGAGCTCAAGGAATGAATATCGGCATGAACCTTGGCGCCGTAGCCGGGGCAGGAATCGACGATCATCTGCATTTTCATGTCGTTCCCCGCTGGAATGGCGATACCAATTACATGCCGATCATCGGGCACACCAAAGTGCTGTCACAGGGGCTGTACGAATCGTGGGAGCTACTGAAAGGTTATTTCTAACTGCCCCGGGTCGAAGCGGTCTGTTCCTTTTCCAAGCGCTTGATCGAATCCCACACAGCATCCATTTCTTCCAGAGTGACGTCCATCAGCGCTTGTTGGCGTCGCCCGAATTCTTCTTCTACCCGATGAAAACGCCGGACAAACTTTTCGATGGTTCGACGCAGAGCATCCTCCGGATTGGTTTTTAGGAACCGTGAAAGATTCACCAGGGTGAACAGCAAATCCCCCAATTCATCCTCGATTCTATCCGCCCGACCGCTCTCGACTGCTTCTCTTAATTCGTGCATTTCTTCGGCAAATTTTTCCCAAACCGGATGGACGCTTGGCCAATCGAACCCCACGGTGGCCGCCTTGTTCTGAATTCGATATGCCCGCAGCAAGGCCGGCAGTTCCTTGGGCACGCCATCGATGGCGGAGCTTTTACCTTCCTTCTTCAGCTTGGATTGCTCCCAATGCACGATTTGTTCCGCGGCAGAATTGATCTGGGCATTGCCAAAGACGTGCGGATGCCGGCGGATTAGTTTTTGGTTGATGGAGTCGATGACGTCGGTGATGGTGAACAGCCCCTCTTCCGCCGCCATCTGCGCGTGAAAAACCACCTGTAAAAGAAGATCACCCAACTCCTCGGGCAGCTTTTCCAGTTGTCCCTCGTCGATGGTTTCGATGACCTCATACGCTTCTTCCAACAAGTACTGACGTAGTGAACGGTGGTTCTGCTCCCGATCCCACGGGCACCCGTGGTCGCTGCGCAAGATCGCCATAATCTCCACCAAGCGGGAAAACTTTTCATCTATTGACTTCAAACTGCTCTCCAATAATCGTAAGCGTGGCCAAATTGAACGGGGCAAGATAGCCAATTGCGGGGAGAAAAGCAAAGGCATTCTCGAATACAACCGCCCAGCTTCAAAGCAGATGGATGCTCCGCGTGCCGATATATCCTCAAATTCCAGCCAGAAAAAATCTTGACTCTTAGAATGAATTTGGCTATTTTGCTTTGAGATAAGCTGCTGAACCGCCAATTTGCTTATACGGAAAGCCGATCTCGCCGATTGCTCCCATTGGCCGTCAAGCGATTCAAACTGATTCAACAATCTTTGGCAAAGAAACCCATGCCGCCTGATGAGGGCAAGTTTCAATCGCTCGGACAATTACCGCCTGGCTCCTCGAATTCACAAAAACTTCAGCGGGTAAAGAATCGAATCCGTCACGTATCGGTAAGGTAATATGCGACAACGTCCGATAGAGAGTTTCCTTTATGCAGTGGTGTTTGCCACGCTCGTGTTTTCCGGCTGCAGCAGACATCCTGCTTTGACCATGAAAGTGGATGCACTTAGCAAGCTGCGCGGCGAGCTTGACTATTTACTTTCTGATCCGTCCTTTGCCGTTGCGCACTGGGGCATCGCCATCCAATCGCTGAAGACAGGCGAGTATCTGTATTTGCGCAACGAGCATAAAGGATTCATGCCGGCCTCAAACATGAAGCTGTTTACCACCGCGGCCGCTTTGCTCAAATGCGGCCCGGAGTTTCGGTTTACGACCAAACTAATCTATCGCGGCACTCTTTCACCGACCGGCATCTTGGAGGGAGATCTGATCATCAAGGGCGTCGGGGATCCCAGCTTGAGCGAGCGCTACGCGAACGGAAATCCTACCAAGGTTTTTGAGAGTTGGGCGGATAGCCTTGCTGCGAAGAATATTAGACAAATCAATGGCAGGATCATCGGGGACGATAGTTACTTTACCGACGAGGGCATGGGCGCGGGCTGGTCATGGGATTACGAGTCGGATTATTACGCCGCTCAGGTAAGCGCCCTTTCCTTCAACGATAACTGCGTGGATATTTTTTTCACCCCCGGCGACAGCCTTGGCAAGCTTTCCACTTTTCGCTTGCTGCCGAACGACCATTATGTCTCGGTGGTGAATCGAGTCGTGACTGCGGATGAGGCGATGGGGACAGATATCCGCTACAATCGAGAGCGAGGCGGGAACACCGTCGTTTGCAGCGGGACTATTTTTATCGGGGAGAAAGAAAAGCATGACTGGTTTTCAGTGGAAAATCCGACCTTGTACGCTGCCCACATTTTTCAACAGGTGCTCCGAAGCAAAGGCATTGTGGTGACAGGCGAGGCTGCGGACATGGACGATTTGAATGATTACCAATATGTGGATGACTCACTGCACGTTCTCGCTAGGTACACTTCTCCGCAGCTTGGTGAGATTGTTACGACCATTAACAAGGTTAGCCAAAACCTGTATGCAGAGCTTTTGCTGCGGCTGGTGGGGAAAGAGTTCGGGGGCGAAGGCAGCGCCGGCAAGGGTGCGGAGGTTGAGAAAGAGCTATTTGCCGGCATGGGCATCGATCCAGGGCAAATCGACATTGCCGATGGCTCCGGGCTATCCCGCTTGAATTTGGTGACGCCCATGAGCATCGTAAAACTGCTGCGCTATATGCGGCAGCATTCGTCGGGGAAGGTTTTCTACGAGTCGTTACCGATCGCCGGTGTGGATGGAACCATCAAGGGTCGCCTGGTCGGAACGGCAGCGCAGGGAAACGTAAGAGCCAAAACCGGATACTTAGACAAGGTGCGCGCCCTCTCGGGTTATGTGACCACCTTGGACGGAGAGGAGCTGGCTTTCTCCATGATCGTCAACAACTACCTGGTGCCAACAGGGCTTGCCAACAAGATCCAGGATAGCATTTGTGAGAGACTGGCAAATTTTGCGCGTTGATCGGCAAGCGCCGGGTGTTTGGCGCGCCGGTTTAATTCGGGTGTGAGGGATTCGCAAAGAGGCAAAATATACTCATCCGCACGGAATACCATGGTTGCGCATCTGATGAGCAAAATACGATGGTTGCTTGCTTGGCCGATTCGGGCGCGGAGGAACGTCATGCGCCGGTTTGGGTCACTGCAAATTAGGGTGAAGCTAATCATCATCATCGGCATCCTTTTCGTTGGATTGACCTCTATCCTCAGTTTTATCCTTGTGCAAAACGGCAAGCGGATCTTTAACGATCGCTTGGCGGAAACTTGTACCTTGTCCTTGCGCCATATTTCGCAGACGATCAAAGACGAGCTCTTGCTATACTATCGTTCCGAATCCGATGCCAATGCCAACTCTATTCACCTCGCCCACATGCGCGAAACCATATTGAACGTTGCCGCGGAAAATATTGACGGATTGTCGTACGCGGCAGTGGTGGATCGCAACGGCATCATCATCGCCCATACCGACCTTGATCTCATTAGTCACCGGGTTTCTACGGCTGATAGCCTCTATTTCACCCGGCTGAACGATACCACCGTCCGGGAAACGGGCGACATCATCGAGTATATTCGGCCGATTTTGGCCCGCCGGGAATCTGAGCCCGACAACCCGGTTCATCTCGGTAGCTCGATCCTCGGCTTTTCCAAAGCGATCATTCTACGCCCGATTCGGACCGCGACCGGCACAATTGTGGTCGCAACGGGAGTCATCATTCTTTTGGCAGTGGTCATTATTTTTTTTATCGCCCGGAGCATGACGGCACAAATCGATGCCTTGGCCGAAGGAGTGCGACAGGTCGGGCAGGGCAATCTGAACATGGAGATTCCCATCCTGGTCGACGACGAGCTTGGGCATCTTGCCGGCGAGTTCAACTCCATGATCGTACACCTGCGCGAAAAGCTGCAAATGCAAAAGTTCGTTTCCAAGCTGACGGTGCAAATGATTCGCAAACGATCCGGGTCGCAGGAATTACAGCCGGTGGGCGAGCGTCGGGAAGTGACCTTGCTCTTTTCCGATGTGCGCAGCTTCTCCATGATGACCGAGCAGCTTGGCCCGGAGGAGGTCGTCAAGCTGATCAACATTTATCTGGACCTTCAATCCCGCATCATCGAAGAAAACAATGGCATCGTCGATAAATTTATGGGCGACCAAGTGATGGCCATTTTTATCGGCGAGACACAGGCCGATGATGCTTTGCACGCTGCAGTGGAAATTCAACGCTCGATCAGAGAGTTGAATAAGCGACGCAAGCGCAGGGGTGAAGTGGTCTTGACCGTCGGCTGCGGACTGAACATCGGTCAGGCGGTAATGGGAAATATGGGCTCACAAAGTCGCTTGGATTATACCGTAATTGGCGATGTGGTCAATTTGTCTTCCCGGCTATGCGCATTAGCTAAACCGGGGCAGATTATTGCGCCCATCGAAATGGTGGATAGACTGAACGGGGAGTACCCAACCATTCGGTTGAATCCGGTGCTGGTGAAAGGACGCAGCCAGCCGGTGGATATCTTTGAAGTTGATTATGATCGCGCAATTATCATGTAAAGCTGCTGCAACCCGGAAAAGCCAAATGAAACGGCTTGGATTTCAGGCGGCGATCCTATTTCTAATCGCGTTCCCTCTCTCTGTTCTTGCGCAAAGTCAGTTGCTCAACTTCTCTCCAGGCGCCAAAGCTTTGGCGCTGGGTCGAACCGGGGTGATAGAAGTCTATGATCCCTCCGCACTTTTTTGGAATCCTGCCTCGCTCGGCGCGCTCAATGCAAATCAAATCACCTTGGCGGTGCATGAACCGTTTGTGATGAACTATGCCGGTTATGCGCATTTCTTCCCGCTTCGGGGCACCTTTGCAATCCACGCCGCCCGCACCGATCAAACCCAAAACGCCGTCGAATTTGGCGGGTTCGGTTGGGGGTTCCCTCTGAGCCGATCCTTGTATACCGGCGTTGCGCTCAATGCTTTGCAAATGGATCAGGAAAGCTGGGCCAGTGCGGGGGTCGGCTTGCTTTTCAAGCCCCAAGGGTTTCTGAAGCCTCCCGCATCCGCGTTGTCCTCCATGATCGTGGATCGTTTGACCCTGGGCGCTTGCGTGCAGAACATACCGATCATCACCCCTGACTATGATCATCAAATTCGCTTGGGTGCCTCCTACGCTTTCATCCCGAACGGTTTTGGCATTCTGTACGGTTACCACTTTCAACGTGAACTGGATACTTCGCACTTGGGCCTGTTCATAGAACCTCACAGCGGCTTTCGGGTCTACGCCGGGATGAAGGATATGAGCGCCCAGCAGGCCGGCCTGGGAATCGAGGCTGTGTGGGAAAATTTGACTACAAATCTAAGTTATGATTTGCAATCGGAGAGAATTGCCTGCTCCGTCAATTTTCGTCACGGTGCTTCTGGAGAGGATTTGGCAAAGAGAGAATACCAGAAGGCCAGGGAACAGCTCTCCGATGCCAACAAACGACATGCCCTGCGCCAGGCAGAAAAGGCTTTGATCTACGATCCGGAAAACACCTTGGCCAAAGAATTGTTTTCGACTTTGGAGCCTTTGATCGAAGCAGAAGACAAACGCATCGATTCTCTTCTCACCGTAGCCAAAGAGATGGAGAAGAAGCAGTGGTTCATGCTGGCTGCGGCCAACTATTTGAAGGTCCTTCGCCTGAATCCTGATCATCGCACAGCCAAATCGGCCATGGCCTTGATCAACCCAAAATTGAACATTCACACAGAGCATTGGTATGAGATCGGCGTCCGGTATTTCCGGCGCGGGCAGATTGAGCACGCCAAGGACATTTTTGAGTCTATCCTCCTGGTGCGACGCGACCATGCCGAATCCCGGCAGTATCTGGCCAAGATCAATAGCATGCTGCGCAAGCAGGCGGAAGAGCATTATTTCGCCGGTTTGGGTTACTATAGCCAACATCAGTTGACCCGAGCGGAGAAAGAGTTCAGTGATGCCGTCAAATTGCTGCCGGATTACCAAGACGCACTGGACTATTTGAACCGGATTAAGCGGGACCGGCAAAAAAATTATAAGCGAATCACACAGTTATTTTTGGATGCCAAACGTGACGAGGACGCGGGGTCGTTGGCTGAAGCGATGAAAGCTTACCAGCAGATTTTCGAGATCGATCCGAATCATAGCTTGGCCAAGCAAAAAATCGCTGATTTGCGGGTCAAGATTACCGCAGCCGCAGCGCAGCACTTTTCTCGGGGCGAAGCGGCCTATGCTCGCCACGATTATGAGAGCGCCAGACGGGCTTTTCGGGCGGTGATCGCTCTGCAGCCGGATCATGCCGGAGCATTGCGGTATTTGGGCCTCATCGCAGAAAGTAAAACTGACAAGTCCCAACGCTATTATGCCTTGGCTCAACAGTACTATAATGATGGGCAGTTGGACGACGCCTTGGCGACGCTGGATTCGTTGACGACCCTCAATGTTAATTTTCCAGCAGCCAGGCGACTGCGGGAACGCATCAATTCTGCCTTGGGCGTGGAGAGGATACTTGAGAAGGGCAAGTCGGAAATGCTGAGCGGCAATTATCTCGAAGCCAGGCAAAGCTTCAACGACGTCTTGGAAATGCGGCCTAATCACGCCGAGGCTGCCGAATTGCGCCGGCAGTGCACCGACAAGCTCAATGAGCAGGTGGATGAGCATTTCAACCGGGGAATCCAACTCTACACCGAAGAAAAGTATCGCGCCGCCATTGCTGAGTGGGAAAAAGCCTTACAGATTAATCCCAACCATAAAGGCTCCGCGGAGTACAAAGGTAAAGCCGAGGAACGCCTTGAAGCTCTCAATCGCCTGCCATGAGTCGGTCGCCTCACAATCGTTCATTGCTTACTATTCGCCAACTGGCCGGCTTGTTGTCCTTCCTCACCAAGGGTGACAAGGTGTTGTTGATTTTCTCTCTGGCGCTTGGGCTCGGCAGCTTGGGAATCAGTCAAATCGCTCGCAATACCGGCAGCGCTGTTTGCGTGGAGGTAAACGGCAAGCTCGTCGCGCAAATGGAATTGTTCGAGGAGCGACAAATTACAGTAGAAGGTGCCATCGGCAAGACTGTCGTTGCAGTCTCGCAGGGAAAGGTGCAGGTGCTCGCCTCCGATTGTCCGTTGCAAATTTGCGTCAAAACCGGCAGGATCGATAAAGTCGGCGATACGATTGTCTGCGTCCCCAATCGGGTGGTGGTGCGCGTCATTGGTAGAGGCAAGGTGAATTTCGATCTCATCACCGGCTAACGGTTCTCTCAGGAGCGCGTTCTATTGAAGTGGAAAACCCGAACCATCGCTTATTGCGCCATTCTGGCGGCCATTGGCATCGTGCTTTTTGTTTTGGAAAGCTATATTCCCACGCCGTTGCCGTGGGCCAAGCCCGGATTGGCCAATGTCGCAATACTTTTAGCGCTGTATATTTTCGATCTGCGTGCGACCATTCTCATCGTGCTCGTGCGGGTCACCGTCGGCTCGTGGTTGTTAGGAAGCTTTCTGAGTCCGGCGTTTTTTCTTTCTCTGGGCGGCGGGTTAGCCGCTGCTTTAGTAATGGAATTTTCCCGCGCAGTGGGGGGAAGGACCTTCAGCGTGGTTGGCGTCAGTATGCTCGGCGCCGTGACCCATAACGCCGTGCAGCTCTACTTGGCCTATTTACTTTTGGTAAAAAGCCCGCAGATCATCTTCTTAACTCCCATATTGGTATTGCCGGCCATTGTTACCGGAATGATAAACGGCCTGCTGGCTTTGTTGCTATTGCGAAAGATTGGCTCTGCCGGTTTGCTCACGCCGCATTGGTTTGCCCCATGACTTTCATCATCGGAGCCTTTCACTTTGTTTACCGCCTTGACTAATGCCTGTGTGAGAACTACTTGAAAACGTCTTAGAATCCTTGACGCGCCATGCCGAAATTCGAATTCGCTTCGGCGGATGCAACATCTGCGGACGCTGAGTGTTATGATCGTTGATCAGATTTCTCGACTCACTTGGTTCGCCTGGAATGACGCAGAAGGTGCTTTCGTTTAGACGCTTGTAGGTCCCCCGCGATCCCGGAACTTTTGGGCGCTATTGGCGATTAACAACAAAGCCGATTAGCCCATCGAGCGGCAAGGATGGCGCGCGCTGCCGGAGCACGTTCTGCAAATCCATCAGTACGTTCGATCAACAATCGTATTTCCATCGCCTGAGGGAGAATGATGACCTTTTCTGACGAGCTTGTCGAGCGCCTAGCAGGTGCAAAAAGAATCTCCGCTTTGACGGGCGCCGGGATTTCCGCTGAAAGCGGCGTAGCCACCTTTCGCGGCAAGGGCGGTATTTGGCAAAAGTTCAAGCCTGAAGAGTTGGCCAGCATGGACGCATTTATGCGCAATCCGGAGCTGGTGTGGGAATGGTATGAATACCGGCGCAGGATTGTCAACAGCGTCAAGCCGAATGCGGGCCATTACGTTTTGGCGGAGATGGAACAGTCTTTTGCGCATTTTTCCATCAGCACGCAAAATGTCGACGGTCTGCACCAGCAGGCCGGCAGCAAGAACGTGTACGAGCTGCACGGCAATATTTTGCGCAATCGTTGTTCCATATGCAACCGGCTCGTCGGGGAAGTCGCCTTTGAGAAGGGAAAGCTGTTGCCGCGCTGCGACTGCGGCGGCATGCTGCGCCCGGATGTGGTATGGTTCGGCGAAATGCTTCCGGCTGAGGTGCTGGAAGCGTCTTTCACCGACGCGGCGCAAGCCGACGTCTATTTGTCCATCGGCACGTCGGCGGTGGTCTTTCCTGCCGCTATGCTGCCGAACGAGGCAAAACGGAACGGCGCTTTTGTTGTAGAAATCAATCTCGAACCCACGCCTATTAGCCGCGAAGTGGATGAGAGCATCCTCGGCAAGTCCGGCGAGATTTTGCCGGCTCTCTGGGCGCGGGTGAAGAAGGCCAAAAAGGCATAGCATTTCTATTCCCCATTCGTTGCCGGTATGAGCAAACGTAAAGGCTCACTTACAGGCTGATTAAAACCTATGTGCGCATCCAAGGAGATTCTTGCATCCGCAGGAATGACCTTTGGTGCGCGTCATGCTTGCATCCGCAGGCTTCTCCAACCGGTAAGTTAGGTATTACGAGCAAGCAAAGTTTGACCTTGAATTTGTGGATTGATCTCCTTAATTTGGCCCCGGCTGCGGGAAGCTTTGGCAAGTCAGGAATAGTCATCGACCGCCGGCCGGTGCAGCTAAACGAGTGAATGCTTGATAACGACATGCGATTTAGACCTTTCATACTTTTCTTCCTCATTGCTTTTGGCTTGTCATTAGGCTGCGCCTACTACAACACCTTTTACAATGCCAAAAAGTTTTATAACGCCGCCAGCGCCGAACGCAAAAAGAGAATGCGGACGCAAGTGGTCGAGTTGTCCCCCGAGGAAAAAGAGCAGCTAAAACGCCAGGGTATTACCTCCGCTGCGGATGCCAACCGCCCTTCCAGCCAAGAAATGCAAAACTATCAGCAGGCCATCGAAAAGGCTTCCAGCGTTCTGGAGTTCTACCCGAAAAGCAAATATGTGGACGACGCCCTCATTTTGTTGGGTAGGAGCTTTTTCTATCGGCGAGAGTACAGCAAGGCTCTGCGCAAGTTTGAAGAGCTTAGGGCATTGTACCCGGACAGCAAGTTCATCCCCGAAGCCAGATTGTTGATGGCCAAGACCTATTTGGGATTGGAGAAATTCGACGAGGCTGAGCGTCAATTCCGCGAGTTATCGTTGGACACGAAATTGAAAAGGAGCATTCGTGAAGAAGCAGAATACGAGCTGGCCGGCCTTTACTATGAAAAAGGCAATTATGAGTTGGCCGCCCAAGAGTACGGCAAGGCCGTTCGCGCTTCTGTAGACAAGCTCATGCGCGCCATGTCCCTGTATCGATTGGGGGAATGCTTGATTATTCTGAAGCAATACGACGAAGCTCCGAAGATACTTCGTCAAGCGGTCAAGGAAAGCCCCAATGAGGATTTCAAGTCGCAGGCGACTTTCAAATTGGGCCAGGCACAAAGTCTGGTGAAGGATTATGATGGAGCCGTGCGAACCTTTGCCGACCTCTTGTCCAAGGAATTCGAGATCAAGCGAATTCCGCTCATCAAGTTGGAGCTCGCCAACAATCTTCGCGCCAAGGGAGATTTGGCCGGCGCGCTGAAATGGTATCAGAATCTCATCGAGGAACACAAGCGCACCGACGCCTCGGCCCGAAGCTATTTTGCCATGGGAGAGATCGAAGAATTTGTGAAAGGCGATTACAAGAAAGCGAAAGAAAACTATGACCTGGTGCGCGGAGAATTCGCCAACTCATTGATCGCCCCGGAAGCCAAGCGACGATCCGACAATATTGCCGCGCTTCAGGAATTGAAGAACACCATCGCCCAATTGGAGGGGCGCGCCTCAAGCGCCGACTCCACGCAGGCAGGCGGGAATGGGAAAAACGGGGAGAAGGGCCAAGAAGCAGAAAAGGACGACGCGCCCATCGATCTGAGCCCGGATGCGATGTGGGTCAATTATGCGGGCAGAGACCGACCGCCACCGGTGACTTTGCAGAACATGACCGCAGCCGACTTGCAGCGGGCTGCCGTGTCGCGCGAACGGCAGCAATCGCCGGGCGCCGCAGCGGATTCCGCTGCGGCCGCCGCGCCAAGCCTGATCAAGGCGCCATTGGACAGCGCCGCTTTAGCTGCAGAAGCTGCGAAGGCCCAGCAAATGAAATTGGTGCAGGTGGCGCAAAAGCAGTTGGCCCTGGCAGAATTGCTCCTATTCAATTTCGACAAGCCGGACTCGGCTATAGAATACTATCTCAAAGTCATCGAAGGTGACGTCGATAGCAGTCTGTCTGCTCGCGCGCTTTTTTCATTGGGCTACGTTTTCCGCTCGATCAAGAGAGATACGTCTTTAGCCGATTCTATTTTTAGAAAGCTGCTCACCTCGTTTCCCAAGTCCCCTCAGGCTGAGGGCGCGCGTCGTATTATTGGTTTGCCTCTCACCACCGACAAGGTCGATTCAGCCCAAATCCTGTTCCTGAAAGCCGAGGAGGCCTATTGGGAAAAGAAGGATCACCGCCGGGCTTTAGCTTTGTACAAAGAGGCTTGCAAGTGCTCCCCTAATTCGCCCTATGCAAGAAAAGCCGAATATGCCATTGGCTGGCTTTACGAGAACGCCTTGCACGATAACGAGCAGGCGCTAGCCCAGTACAAACAGATTGTCGATGAGGATCCAGAGTCCTTTTACGCCAAAGAGCTTAAGACTCGTTTGGCCGCCTTTGACCGGGCCAAAAAGCTGCAGGAGGATCGTCAAAAAGCGATCGCGGATTCCTTAGCTAAATTAGCGCGCGCTTCTGCTGATGCTGCCAAGGATTCTGCCAACGTCGCAGCCGCAGGCGATTCAAACACTGTCGCAACCGGAAACAACCAAAATGCCGATCCGGTTACCTCGCCGCCCGCCGCACCTCAGCAGGGTGCTGCCGGAGATTCTGTCAAAACCACGATAGGAAGCGCAAGTCGAGAAAGTCTGAACGCGGGCAAAAGTGATACCGGACAGGTGAGAAGGCAAACGAGGAAGGCGCCTATTGAAGGAAATGCATACGACGAGAAAAAGCCAATCGTGCCCGTCCCGGTCAAAGCATCGCCGGATTCTACCTAAGGCGGAGGCATAGTTGTCAGCGCGCAAAGTGATGCTTATGGCCCCGGTTCGAGCCGTAGATCAGGTGGCCCCCAATACCTATCGAATAAGATTATTTGCTCCGGAAATTGCGCAGAGCTGTCATGCGGGGAATTTTGTCAACATTCTTATCCCTCGATGTGGAGAGATATTGTGGCGGCGGCCATTCAGCATCCACCAAAGTGATTCCCACCAAGGAACGATAGATATTTTGTTCAGCGCCATTGGGCGCGGCACCAAAGCCCTCAGAGATGTGCGGAGCGGCGACTTGCTGGACGTTCTCGGTCCCCTGGGGAACGAATTCAATTATCCTGCCAACCTGAACGAAGCGATCATCGTCGCCGGCGGTTTAGGCATTGCGGTATTTCCGTTTGTGCTGCAAAGCTTGAAATCTTTTCCCGGGAAAAAGACACTCTTTTATGGTGTGAAAACCAAGGACAATTTCTGTAGCTTGGGCGAGTTGCGCGAGCGGACGACAGAAATGCATCTGTGCACCGATGACGGCAGCATGGGAGAACATGGACTGGTGACGGATGCCTTGGAAAGATACTTGTCCGTCACCGGCGAAAGAGAGGGGCGAGAGTTGTATGTTTGCGGACCGACTTCTATGATGAAAAGAGTTCAAATGCTGGCGCAAGCCTATGGCATTTCCGCTCAGGTTTCGGTAGAAAATAAAATGGCCTGCGGTTTTGGCGCTTGTGTGGGTTGCCCGGTGACCATCGCCCATCCTCAGCCGGATAGCAAAAAATACTGGCTGGCCTGCAAGGACGGGCCGGTGTTTCCCATAAACGAGATTGTCTTCGATGATTGATCTTGCCGTCAGAATCGGATCCTTGACTCTTAATAATCCGGTTTTGGTCGCCAGTGGCACCTTCGGTTATGCCGACGAGTTCGATGGTCTGGTCGATTTTACTGCCTTGGGTGGGATTATCACCAAAACCGTGACCTTAGAGATGCGGCCTGGCAATCCCCCTCCCAGAGTCGTAGAAACGCCCGCCGGCATGCTGAATTCCATCGGCTTGCCGAATTTGGGTGTCGCCGGTTTCGTTGCGGAAAAGATGCCTTTTCTGCGCACCGTTGGTACAAAAGTCATCGTCAACGTCGCCGGCAAGACGGAGGAGGAGTTTGCTGAAGTGGTCGCGCGGCTGGAAGCCGTGCAAGGCATCGATGCTTACGAGCTGAATTACTCCTGTCCCAACGTCAAGGAAGGCGGGTTGAGTTTCAGCGTCGATCCGGCGATGGCTGAGCGAGTGACTGGCCTTGTTCGCAAGCAAACACGAAAGCCGATAATTGCCAAGCTGACTCCCAATGTGACTTGCATCGGCGACATTGGCCGTGCTGTGCAGAATGGCGGCGCCGATGCCGTGTCGGCCATCAATACCCTTGTCGGCATGGCTGTGGACGTGCGCACGCGCCGTCCGAAAATCGCCACCGTCACGGGCGGCCTATCCGGTCCTGCCATTCGACCGGTGGCTTTAGCCAAAGTGTACGAGCTCTGCAAGGCGGTCAGCATTCCCGTCATAGGCATTGGCGGCATCATGAGTGCGGATGACGCCCTGGAGTTTCTGATAGTGGGCGCACAGGCGGTTCAGGTCGGAACGGCGAATTTTATCAATCCCGCTGCGGCTGTGCATGTGGTTGCAGGAATTCGAGCGTATTGTGTGGAAAATGAGATTTCCCACATCTCTCAAGTGATTGGCACGATGGAGCTTTCTTAGCGAGGATGCATGGTGAGAGGGGAGATTTGAACAATGAATGAGCAACCATTACTTGCAGATGAATACACAGGACATCGAACGATCGCCGCGCGGGCTCACAGTTCCGGCAACAGAATATGATCTGAGGAAAGAATGTATCGTCCCTTGCTAATAATATCTGCTTACTTGACGATTGTGCTTATCTTTCTTGGCTGCGCTTCCTCGCCCCGCTACACAAACACGGATTGGTCCACGCAGGATGAGACCAGCAGCTCTGACAGCATCAAGACCCAACGCAACCGCCCGTACCTGTGGCAAAAGTTTAAAAAGCAGGAGCCGCTGGAAAAGCGAGAGGAAGAAGCGCCGCCCGGCAACCCAGACAACGGGTCCCTGCTAAGAGGCCTCGCCTCGTTTGTTGCCGATGAGATGCACGGCCGGCGTACGGCCAGTGGCGAGATATTCAACATGCGCGAATTGGTGGCTGCGCATCCCAATTTGCCCTTCGATAGTCTTGTACGTGTCACGGATCCGGCCACAGGGAATTTCGTCGATGTTCGCATTATTGATCGGGGGCCCTTTGTGAAAGGCCGGATCATCGACCTTTCCTTCGAAGCTGCCAAACGATTAGGCTTTATCGAAGCTGGCACTTTGATGGTGGAGTTGCAGGTGTTGCGGCAAGGCCCATAGGCCAAATGGAGACCGAATCCGAAACCTGACAGTCGGAAAACGACCATGCCCAATACCGGGAGTGCCGGACGTGTTGTCGGAAAAGTCCTTGCCGATCCGTGATAACCATTTTTGGGAGGCTATTTGAATTTGAAATCCTTTGCGATCCGTTCCTTGATCGCCGTCATCTTTGGCCCACTGATTATTGTCTGTGCTATCTACGGGCATTATTTTTGGCTCGCTTTTGTCCTTTCTGTGGTCGTGCTCTCAGCACTCGAGTACTATGATTTGGTCGGGAAAAAGGGAGCAAATGCCCAAAAATTAACCGGGGCCATCAGCAGCGCGATCGTGGTTTTGGCTCTTTATTTTTACGGTGAATATGCCTTTGCCCCCGTCCTCATGGTCGCGTTCATCGTCATCCTTTTTGGGGAACTCTATCGGCAGAAGGGATCGCCCACTCTCAACGTGCCCCTTACCTTATTTGCTCCGATATATTTCGGTCTGCTGTTCGGTAGCTTTGTGCTCATTCGCGAGCTGCCGGGGCGATACGGATTGCACTATGGGCCGGCCGGCACCTGGGTCGTCACCTTGATTCTCTCGACTTGGGTCTGTGATACAGCCGCCTATGTCATCGGCTCCTATTTTGGCAAGCACAAACTGATCGAGCGTATTAGTCCCAAAAAGTCAGTGGAGGGAACTCTTGCGGGATTTGTGTTCTCCGTGCTAACGACCTACCTGTGTCACCTTTGGTTTGTGCAAGGCTTGCGAGTGGTGGATTCGCTGGTCATCGGCGCCATTGCCGGGAGCGTCGGTCAATACGGCGATTTGTTCGAATCCATGTTCAAGCGCGACGCTGGCGTGAAAGATACCTCCACCATCATTCCCGGGCACGGCGGCATCATGGATCGATTCGACAGTCTGACGATTTCTGCGCCAGTGGTGTATCTGTACTTGCGGGTGGTGCTGATTTAGTAGGAGATTGCTGCGGGGCGTTCGTCTGAACGTTGACCACCAGACCTTGACGATTGGTCATTTTCGAATAGTCAATGGTCAACGTTCAACGATCAATTGTCAACTTGGAGAACCCCCAGGCAGCTTATTCTAAAATTCCAAAGTGCACGCGGGGCGATTTTCGCTCGACAACCTGTTCCGCTGCTAAGGCTAATCGCAACAGCATCGGCTCCTGCCAAGCGCGACCGATTGCCTGCATGCCGATGGGAAGACCGGCTTTCTTATACCCGACGGGGAAAGAGATGGCCGGAAGACCGGTGAGGTTCGCGGGGGTAGCAAAACGCATGATCTCGACAAGGGTGGTCAGGTCGGATTCTCCGGAGGAGAGAGTGGATTTACCGATAGCCGGTGCGGGCACGCCCGTCGAAGGGGTGATGATTACGTCAACTTCGGCCAACACGTGGTTGAAGCTGCGCATCATTTCCGTGCGGACCTGCTGCGCATGGATATAGTCACGAGCGGTAAATTGGCGCGCCAAGGCCAAATTGATGCGAACGTCCGGGCCGAACTCACGGTGATGGGTGCTGTACACCTCTTCCAGAGCTTGCGCCATTTCGCCGGCAATGATGATTAGATGCGCCACGCGCCCGGCTTCTAAATTGGGAAGGATGATTTCCCGCACCCTTACTCCCATTTGCTGGAATTGCTTGAGTAAGGCCTCACAGCCGGCGACTGTTTCCTCCTCGGCATGCTGGAACCAAGATGGGTAGATTCCCAAGGTGAGCTTGCCGAGGTCCAAGTCATTCCATCCGGAAAGTCGGCGAGGGCTGGTGTAGAGAATTCGCATCCTGCGGGTCCGGGCCGGCCAAAACGCCGTATGCCAAGGCTGCGTCGGTAGCCGTTGCAGCAATAGCTCCGAGATGAGCGAGGCTCCAACACAAGGGCGCAGCGCCGAATTCGCTGATCCGGCCAAAGGTGGGCTTCAGCCCGACCAAGCCGCAAAAAGACGAAGGAATGCGAATGGAGCCGCCGCCATCGGCGCTGATGGCTACCGGACAAAGACCCGCTGCGACCGCCGCTGCCGAGCCGCTGGAGCTGCCTCCGGTGTAATGGTCGGGATTGTAGGGATTGCGGGGTGTGCCATGATGCAGATTCAATCCCGTCACTCCGATGCCAATTTCGTGCATATTGGTCTTGCCGAGCAGCACCGCGCCGGTCGCTCGCATGCGTGCAACCACCGTGGAATCCTGCTTTGCCGGACGGGGGCCGAGAAAAGCCGTGCCGACTGTGGTCGGACAAGGCACCATATCCACCTCGTCTTTCACCGCCACCGGGACGCCGTCAAGGAGGCTCAAAGCTTGGCCATTGCGAATACGGTGTGTGGCCGCCTCGGCCTGACGCAGAACATCGTCGGGGTTGCTGGCAATGAAGGTGCGGAGAGGCGGCTTTGTGGCGTCGCTTGCTTCAATCGCTGTCAGCACTTTTTGAACGGCCTCCTTAGGAGTGATGTCACCAGCCGATAGGCTTGGGCATAATCGAATACGGTGGTGAAATGAAATCCGGGGGCGAGAGCGGCGGGTGAGCTTGGCCATTCTTCTTGAGGGACACAATGAGCCTTTGTTGCTTGTGAGCCGATGAAATGGAGCGGAGACTCCGTCGGAGGGGCGCTATGGCCTTTCTTTCTTAACCCGGTGATGCCGGCGCTGTGAAAGAGGCTAGCCCAACTTCGACAGCTAGAATTATTTTAGCCCAATTTTGGGGGGTTTGTTCTTGTGGTTCTTCTCCGAAAGATGGCGGGAACCA
>DYKH01000361.1 GCA_020722685.1 Caldithrix sp.
ACTTCCGCCATCATTTTGAAGCCCTGAATCACGTTTCCCTGAGCGACAGTGAATTCGCCCGATTGCTGGAGACGATTGTGACGCCCGATGTGTATGCGGCATCTCGCATCCTGCGGGAACGCAACCATTTCGAGCGCGATGACGGTACAGCGCTGCACTATACCCTGGTCAACATCAAGGACTGGTGCAAAAACACCTTTGAAGTGATCCATCAGCTGCGCATCAACACCGATTACAGCCATCATCGCTATGACGTGATGCTGCTCATCAATGGCGTACCCGTCGTTCAGATCGAACTCAAAACCCTGCAGATCAGTCCCCGTCGCGCCATTCAGCAAATCGTCGAGTACAAGCATGATCCCGGCAATGGTTATGCCAAGACCCTGCTTTGTTTCCTGCAACTGTTCATCGTCAGTAACCGCAGTGATACCTGGTACTTCGCCAATAACAACAGCCGTCATTTTGCCTTCAATGCCGAGGAACGCTTTTTACCCCTCTACCAGTTCGCACGGGAAGACAACAGCAAGATCACCCATCTGGATGATTTTGCCGACGCCTTTCTCGCGAAATGCACCCTGGGGGAGATGATCAGCCGCTACATGGTACTGGTTGCCAGTGAACAAAAGCTCCTGATGATGCGGCCTTATCAAATCTACGCGGTTAAGGCGATCGTGGATTGCATTCATCAGCATCGCGGCAATGGTTATATCTGGCATACCACCGGCAGTGGCAAGACCCTGACCTCTTTCAAAGCCTCGACCCTCCTCAAAGACAACCCCGATATCGACAAATGCCTGTTCGTGGTGGACCGCAAAGACCTCGACCGCCAGACCCGCGATGAATTCAACCGCTTTCAGGAAAACTGTGTAGAAGCCAATACCCACACCGGCACCTTGGTGAGCCGTCTGCTTTCTGACGACTATGCCGATAAGGTCATTGTGACCACCATCCAGAAACTCGGTTTGGCTCTGGATGGGAATCATCGCTACCACTACAAGGACAAACTCGAACCCTTACGGCATAAGCGCATGGTGTTCATTTTCGATGAATGTCACCGCTCCCAGTTTGGCGAGAACCATCAGGCCATCAAGGCATTCTTCCCCAATGCCCAGCTCTTTGGTTTTACGGGCACCCCGATCTTTGAGCAGAACGCCAATTATCAGCAGATCGAGGGAGAACAAGCCTCTTATCGCACGACTGCCGACATTTTCCAGCAGCAGCTTCATGCTTACACCATCACCCACGCCATTGATGACCTCAATGTCCTGCGCTTTCATATCGACTACTACAAGCCCGAAGGAAAACAGGCACCCAAACCGGGAGAAGCGTTAGCCAAACGCGCCATTGTCGAAGCGATTCTGTCCAAACATGATGCTGCGACCGCTGGTCGCAAGTTCAATGCCCTGCTGGCCACCGCATCCATTGTCGATGCCATTGAATATCATACCCTGTTCGAGACCATGCAGGCCGAGAAACAGGCCGAAAACCCCGACTATCAACCGCTGAACATTGCCTGTGTTTTCTCGCCTCCTCCGGAAGGGAATCAGGATGTCCTGCAGATTCAGGAAGACCTGCCCCAGGAGAAAGCCGACAATGCCCAGGATCCGGATCGCAAGAAAGCCGCCTTGCAGGCCATTATGGCCACGTACAATCACCGCTATGGTACGAGTCACCGTATCGGGGAATTCGATCTCTACTATCAGGATGTCCAAAAGCGCATCAAGGATCAGCAGTATCCCCATAGCGATCTGCCTCATGCCCAGAAAATCGATATCACCATTGTGGTGGATATGCTCCTCACCGGTTTTGATTCCGCCTATCTCAATACCCTTTATGTGGACAAGAATCTCAAGTACCACGGACTGATTCAGGCGTTCTCCCGCACCAATCGGGTACTCAATGACACCAAGCCCTATGGCAACATTCTCGACTTTCGCCAGCAACAAGCGGCCGTAGACACCGCCATCAGCCTGTTCTCCGGACAATCCGGGGAACAGGCCAAGAAAATCTGGTTGGTGGATAAAGCGCCGGTAGTGATCGACCGCCTGCAAAGTGCTCTGGGGCAATTAGAGACCTTCCTGCAATCGCAGGGATTACCCGCTGCTCCTGAAGCCGTACCGCAGCTACAGGGCGATACAGCGCGCTGTCAGTTCATACAGTGCTTCAAAGAAGTGCAGCGTTGCAAAACCCAATTGGATCAATACACGGATTTAACGCCCGAAGAACGGGAATTCATTGAACAGATGGTTCCGCCAGAAACCTTGCAGGGCTTTCGGGGCGTGTATCTGGATACGGCACAGCGATTGCGCGAGCAAAGAGCCCAAAACCGCGAACAGACCAGTCCGGAAGTCGAGCAGCTGGATTTTGAGTTTGTCCTTTTTGCTTCCGCCGTGATTGATTACGACTACATCATGACCCTGATCAGTCGTTACACGAACCCTACACCGGGCAAGCAGACCATGAATCGGGAAGCACTGGTGGGATTGATTCAGTCCGATGCCCAGTTCCTGGATGATCGGGAAGAGATTACCGCCTACATCGATACCCTGAAAGCGGGTAAGGGACTGGATGAATCGGCTATTCGCGAAGGATTTGAACAGTTCAAGAGTCAGAATCAACAGCAGCGGATACAGGAGATCGCCCAGGCGCATGGACTGGATGTCCAAGCCCTACAGGACTTCATGGCGCAGACTCTGAGCCGGATGATTTTTGATGGGGAACAATTGAGTGAATTACTGGCGCCTCTGCAGTTGGGTTGGAAAGCCCGCACCCAGAAAGAAACCGCGCTCATGCAGGATTTGATTCCCTTGCTGCATAAACAGGCTCAGGGACGGGAGATTTCGGGGCTGGAGGCTTATGAACAGTAAACAGTCCAAGAACGCGGCTATCAAACGAGTGGAAACAAAGCTTTTGCAGATCGATGGAATAAGAATGAATCGCCCGCTACGGCAGGAAGAACAGGGAAAGTACAACGGATGAGCGGAACAACAAACATTGGACGGATGCCCAGGTTGCGGTTTCCGGAGTTTCGGGAGGCGACAGAGTGGAAATTTATCCCTTTAAAACATTTGGCAATTCGTACCAAACAGAAAAATCGGGACGAAATGATTGATCGTGTACTGACGAACTCAGCTGAGTTTGGTGTAGTCGATCAGCGAGATTTTTTTGATAAGGATATCGCTACTCAAGGAAAACTTGAGAACTATTTTGTTATTGAACTGGGGAGTTACGTCTACAACCCACGCATATCGTCAACAGCGCCCGTTGGTCCTATTTCAAAGAACAAAATTGGTACAGGCGTAATGTCCCCACTATATACAGTCTTTAAATTTACAGACGAAAAGAACGACTTTTACGAACAATTTTTCAAGACTAACTGCTGGCACACTTATATGCGGCAGGTATCTAGCACGGGTGCGCGTCACGACAGGATGGCCATATCAAACGACGATTTTATGGCAATGCCTTTGCCCGCACCGTCAACCGCCGAACAACAAAAAATCGCCGATTGCCTTTCCTCCC
>DYKH01000362.1 GCA_020722685.1 Caldithrix sp.
GTAAGCACACCGGGGTGCATGAGGTCACGAACAAGTTTCGTCATGGCAATTTTCTCCAGTTAATCTACTTCATCCACTTCTTTGTACCATTTGACGCGGTCCCCAACGCGAGCGCGTAAACGCCACGCGAGTGTTTTTGGCTCTTGCTCGATCCTGCCCAATGCTGTTGCCACTTGGGTCTCGACGTGCGTTTTTTGTCCGTCTGTAAGTTGCTCGTATCCCTTCGCCAATTGTTGCACTTTCCCCAGGTTCATCGTAGTGGTGCGCCATAACCCCCAGTCACTACTGCACAGTTCGGAAATGTACTTTATATTGATGGTTTCTTTGTCAATATCGCCTAAAGGATGTTCAAGCAATAACATAATCGTATCGATCACATCTTTCTCATTAATCTGGACAATTTGCATTTTCTCGAGCAGCATTTCGGCCAATGGAATGGTCGGGGCATCCACCTCTAGGCGTCCATCCCAGCGGATTACATGACAGAAATCCAATTTCTCGTAAAACACATCGATATGCAAGCCGGTGCCTGGTTTGTCAAAAATTGAGCGTTCCCCCTCCGAAACAATGAAGACCTCACGATTTTCGATATAGCCCAGATACTCCATGAGTGTCTTGATTTCTTTAGTCTGCTTGCGGTAGGCTGCAAAATCTATATCGGTGTAGGCGCGCCCCATGGCCTCTTGGAGATAACCATAGTGAGGACAGTGCATTTGAAAAGCCAGCGAGCCAATTACTCGCAACAGAATACCGGCATCGTCGCTGGCTCTTATGATGCGTTTGAGTTCGTTTTCAAACTTTTCACGCTCGTTTCGGTCTTGTTTCCCCATTCCAATAGGACTATTGGTCATACCGCTACTCCCATGCTGAAATTTGGCAAACAGTGCCTGGCTGGAAACGTGTGCTTGTTCGGTTATGTGGAAATTTACGCTAAATGAATTATAGCCGAAAACACAAAAACTTGCAAATTCCTTCAGATTCTTATATAATAAATTATCAAAATGCGCATTTTCCTTCACCCAACATAACCAAGAAGTCCCTTCATGACCAAACCTCTCATCCCAGCCCAAAGGCGCGAGCGGATACAGGAATTCCTGGCAATCCATCAAATTGCCCGGACAGCCGATTTGTGCGAATTGCTGGATACTTCCGAGGCAACCGTTCGCCGCGACCTGGAATGGCTGGAACAGGAAGGGATTCTGGAGCGCACGCACGGGGGAGCGGTCCTCAACCAACGCATGACCTTCGAGCCGGAATATATGCTCAGGGCACAAAAGCGCCCGGAGGAAAAGCGCCTGATTGGGATGCTGGCTGCTTCGCTGATCGAAGACGGCGATATCGTCTTCATCAACAGCGGCACGACCACGACGCAGGTCATCCATCACATCCGCGAGGGGGCCGGCATCAGCGTCTTTACGAACAATTTGAATGCCGCGCTGGAGGTTGGAGAAGCGGGCTTTCAGCATTATCTCATTGGAGGGGAATTCCAGCCGCGCTCCAATTCTTTGGCCGGCCGGTTTGCTATCGAGAATCTCAGACAGGTGTATGCCAACAAAGCCATTATCGGCGTAGACGGAATCAGCCCAAAACACGGCTGCACAGTGCCGGCCAACGGCGAGGCGGAGGTCGTCAAACTGATGATCGAACGCACCAAGGGCGAGATTATTCTGGTAGCCGATCATAGCAAGTGGGGTGTGGTGTCCAATTTCCAAATTGCTTCCATGGATGAGGTAGATATTCTTGTCACCGACGAAGGGTTCGATGCTTCTGCAATCGAGTCCCTCCAAGCGCACAATGTGAAATGTGTACTCGCCAGCCCGTACCTGGTTAAAACCTGACAGTCCTTATTCGAACTGACAGGCATCATTTCTGGAGAAAATATCATGCCATTCTTTTCAAAGAAACCCAGCAAGAAACCGACTCGCCTTTTCTTTGCGACCGACCTGCACGGCTCCGAGCGTACGTACCGCAAGTTCATCAATGCAGGGAAATTCTATGAAGTAGATGTCCTTGTGTTGGGAGGGGATATCCAGGGCAAGTTGTTGATTCCGATTATCAAGGAAGGCAACGGCCATTATCGCGCCACGGTGCAGGGACGGGTGGAGCATATGACCACACAGGATGAACTGACTGCGTTGATGGGTAAATTGGATATTT
Organism: Caldithrix sp.; assembly: GCA_020722685.1. The sequence continues at coordinate 2,158 of DYKH01000362.1, forward strand.
TGGGATTTTATTACAAGGTCATGGAGGAAGACGAATTCCAAACGTTGGCGGCCGATTCGAAAGCGGTGGATGCGTTATTCCATGAAGAGGCGCGCAAGCGACTTTCCCGCTGGGTGGACCTGGCCGAAGAACGGTTGGGCGGTACAGGCATCAGATGCTTTGTCACTGGCGGTAACGATGATGAGTGGGATGTCTTATCGGTGATAAAGCGCGAAGGCGCGAAGTCGCTTATTGCCTGCGAAAATGAAATGGTGATGGTGGATGACGATCACTCGATGATCTCGGTCGGCATCAGCACACCCACCCCGTGGAATACGCCGCGCGAGACCAGCGAGGAGGAACTCGGCAGGATGATCGAAGAGATGGCAACAAAAGTGCCAGACATGAACAAGGCCATTTTCAACTTCCATGACCCGCCAAAGGATTCCACGCTGGATACCTGCCCGATGCTGGATTGGACGAAGGACCCGCCCGAACAGATCGTCCAGGGCGGGCAACCCGTCATGTATGGCGCAGGCAGCCAATCGGTCCGTTCGGCGATCGAAAAATACAAGCCGATGCTCGGGCTGCATGGTCACATCCACGAGTCGCAGTCTGTGGCAAAGATCGGGCGCACAACCTGTGTCAATCCGGGCAGCGAGTATGGAGAGGGAATCTTGCGCGGCTGTCTGGTCGTATTTGTAGAAGGAGAGATTCAGGGTTTCCAAATGACAAGCGGGTAAACGTTTTGGGAATCCACTAAAGGAGGCTGTCATGTAGTGATGTAAGATTGTCTTGGATCTTTACAACCGTAATGTTCGATTTTTTCAACCCAAAGGAGAAAAAGAATGGCTACTGCAACTGCGAAACCAGAAGTCTTTACCCGAAAAGCATCGGGGCTTGTAAGAGTGATGTCTCCGTTCGCGGCCTTCATCTACAATGTTTTAACGATGGGCTTGATCTTCCCGTGGACCTACCTGTGGGCGCCGGGCGCGCTGCCGGGCGGCAAGTTGGTATGGGGCATTTTGCTGGCGATGGTGATCGAGATCCCGATCGCCTTTGTTTACGTCTGGCTCTCGACTGCCTTGCCTCGTTCCGGCGGCGACTATGTGTTCCAAAGCCGCGTGTTCGGCGGCGGGACCGCGTTCACCGTGGTGATGTCTGGTTATGTGATCTGGATCCTGCAATGGGTGGCGCTTTCAGGCTGGCTGCTTTCGTACCTCGGATTCGCCCCGCTCTTCCTCGGACTGGGCGCGACGATGGGAAGCGCGGCCATGTCTGGACTTGGAATCTGGTTCACCACCTCGACGGGCATCATCATCACGAGCATTTTGAACGCCTTCGTGGCCGCCCTCATCCTCATCAGCG
>DYKH01000363.1 GCA_020722685.1 Caldithrix sp.
AGAATAATAATGAAACCAATAATCCTAAGCGATGCGACATTTGAAAGTCAAGTCGTGGAAAGCGAACGTCTCGTCCTAGTCGACTTTTGGGCAAGTTGGTGCATCCCTTGCAAGATGATCGCGCCAGTGATTGATAAAGTTGCCGATCAGTATGAGGGTGAGCTTCAAGTCGGCAAGCTCAACATCGATGAAAATCCGGCCACCGCAGTTGCTTATGGCATCACCGGAATTCCAACGCTGTTATTTTTCAAAGACGGACGTGTCATTGACCGTGTGACCGGATTGATTTCCCAAGCGCAGCTTGAGGATCGAATCGGCAATCTTTTGTCCAAGATGAAAGTCTATGCTGGGGCAGACGTTTGAATTCAATAGGCGCGTACTTATGCTACCAGTCGACCGTAGAACATACAAAGACCGACCAGGAAAGATGTGTACAATCCTGGCGACAAAAAAGAAGACCATAAAAGAAATCATGATCTTCATCGAACCGAATTGCATAGCCTGCGAACAGGTATTGCGAACCATCAGAGCTTTCCAAAAAGAGGCGCTGGTCGAACGTCTTGTGGTCATTGATCGCTCGGAAGACCCGGCAACTTGTAGGCACTTTGGAATCGTTGTTTTTCCGGCAACCTTGCTCAACGGCAGGCTGGCATTTTACGGCGAATTCTCCTTGGAAAACCTTAAGGAATACCTTCGCTAATCGTCATTATGTTTACTTTCAACGAGGTGATAATGGAAGCTTTGAATATTGGAATATTGACGGCACTCGCTGCCGGGGTGATTTCATTTGCTTCACCCTGTGTTTTGCCAATCGTCCCTGGCTATCTCTCCTTCATTACCGGTTTAGGGATGCAGGATTTTGCGAACCGCAATCGGGCGCCATCTATTTTGCGCAAGGCCGCCATAAATAGTATTGCATTTGTAGCCGGATTCTCACTGATTTTCATTCTGCTGGGGGCATCCGCCACCGTCATCGGGACCTTGTTGCGACAGCATTTGGGCACTTTGAGCAAAATTGCCGGCGTGATGATCATAGTGCTGGGTCTGCACATGACGGGCATCCTGAGGATACCTTTCCTCATGTACGACAAGCGGCTGCAAGGACAGACCAAAGCGAAGGGAATCGGCAGGTCTTTTGTTGCCGGTCTGGTGTTCGCATTTGGTTGGACGCCGTGTATCGGACCGATCCTTGCCGGGATATTGGCCCTCGCGGCTGTGCAAGAAACAGCCTCACGAGGTGTGTTGCTGCTTTCAGCGTATTCTATGGGATTGGGTGTGCCGTTTATTCTGTCCGGTCTATTTCTGAACGGTTTCTTTTCGGCTTTCGCCAAAATCAAGCAGCACCTGCACAAAGTCGAAGTTGCCGGCGGCCTCATGCTTCTGGCCATAGGAATGCTGATGCTGAGCGGTAAGCTCAATGTCATTTCCCAAAAACTCGACTTTATGAACCCCGAGCGTTTGCTGAATAAAACGGGTAGTCCGACGCAGGTTCAGCAGGCTGGGCCGCCTAATAGTTTTCAATTGCATGGCCAAGAGGACAGTGTGGCTATAAAAGAAGATGCTCGATTGGCGGAATTCAAGGTCAATTTGGGCAGGTACGACTTCCGTTTGGAAACCACCGATGGTCGGACAATCCGACTCTCCGACTATGGCGGCAAAGTCGTTCTGGTGAACATTTGGGCGCCTTGGTGCGGCCCATGTCGGCTGGAGACACCCGGGTTCGTCAAGCTTTATGAGGACTTAAACAGCAAAGGTTTTGCGATCATAGGTGTGGCCGTGCAGACGAACTCGAAAAATGTAGAATCGTTCATCGAAGAATACAAAATTCGCTGGCCGATAGGAATAGACGACAACATCGCGCGATCCTATGGCACCTATGGGCTGCCGGACAACTATTTGTTCGCCGCGGACGGCTCTCTCATCAAACACTTTGTCGGTTTGACCGATGAAGAGACTTTACGTCCATTGATCGAACGGGCGCTGAATAATTCAAAAAGAAATTCAGCCAAATAATTCAAACAAATCACGTAACGCGGACAAGCCGCAATCAAAGAAGTTTTTAAACCGCGAATGGACGCTAAAAAGCGCCAATCGGGAAATTCGCATCTATTCGCGTTCATTCGCGGTTTGGATTTTTAGCCAAGCACGAATTTCACTCTTAAGAGCCTAATTCATTGCACTCATTCATAACCAAATCAAAAGGAGTACGCTATGAAAAGCATATCCTCCCTCGTCCTTCTTGCCCTCGTTGCCCTCAGCTTAACGGCTTTTGCTGCTGGAAATGCAGGCAAAGTGACTGGCGTGATCTCGGGCGTACATTGTGGAGTAAACGGCATGGCATGTAACGCCACCCACGATTTACGCCGGGCGGAGCTACCAGGTGTCTTTACCAAAGACAATCAGTTCTATGTAATCGCCAATGTCCCGCAGGCATTCCTCGCGCAGTGGCCTGTCAAAGAGGTGACCGTTGAGGGAACGGTTTACGATAAGGAGCACGCGGTGGACGCCAAGAAGATTTCCGTAAAGGAAGGCGATACCTGGCGCTTGGTGTTCGAGGACGGCAACATCATCGATGCCATGGGGCATAAGGAAAAACTCAGCGCCGCCGTTGAGTTAGATGGCAAGTGGTATTGCGCCAATTGTGCCATGATGCATAAACACTAACGACATGTTCAACCCCGGGGTCTCCAAGACCTCGGGGTTTGTCCCTTTGCTGTCTATTGAACCACCCTGATCTGAACTTCCGGGTACCTATGTCTCACCGAAAGCTGTGATCGTCATCTTCTTTCCATTGACAACCCGAAATGGGGGAATATAAATGACCCCAAAGTGGGGGAATACGAGTGGCCCTGACCGGGGGAATATAAATGGCCCTAAAGCCCCCTCAGTGGGGGATTATTTGTGGCCCTCGACCGGCATGCCCAATGCCATCGGTTTTGCCAACGGCTACGTGCAATCGCATACATTTGCGGTCAGGGACAAGCGGCCTTTGATCTCCTATGATTACTATCTGGCGCCGGATGTTATCGAAGAAGAAGTGGCTGCGGATTTGGAAGAGCTTGCGGAACTCAACAAGGTGCGACCTTATTTCTTGCTGATACCCGTTCGTGAGTACAGCAATATCAAACGTGTCAAGTCCATCCTCAGCCGATTGGGAACTGAGTTTGAAGTCGTACCCCTCGACATTTTCCTGAAAATGGCCGCTGAACAGCCGACGTTCAAGGAAAGACACTTGGAGAAATAATTGTGGATCATCCGAAGAATGAGTACTTGATCCTTGACATGGCGAGCCATACATTAAAGGGCAACTCACTACCGGACACTTTTATGTTTCGGCGAAAAGATTGAGTTGTGTAAAGACTGGTAATCTTCTTTTCATGGTTATCAGGTACTCGATCAATCGAAATCCTAATTGTAATTGTCTTATCTTTCTCACCAGGAACGGGTGGTGAAATTCCTGACAGACTCTGGGTTCGGGAAGCACGTTTTAATCCTAACC
>DYKH01000364.1 GCA_020722685.1 Caldithrix sp.
GGCGGAGGCCCGTCGCCAGAGCCGCCGCGCAGGTGAGCCGCCACCGTTGGGCGGCGGCAATAACTACCCACTGGGTGAATCTTGAGTAACGTGGAGGGAGGAAAAAAATGAGCATTTCGTCCATCGCCAAACGCTGTATAGTTCTCGTGTCTGCTGTGATGATTGTTCTGATAGGAGTTCAAAGCGTGTCATCGCATCCAGATGTTCCTGGTACCGATATTTCACTTTCCAGGGGTGCGCTCTCCCCCACACCTACTCCTTGTCGTCCTGGTGATGGGTGGACATGGGCAAGAGGACCGTCAAGGCCCGATGTTGCTGCATCGGTTCGCCAGGCACTTCGTCAAATGGGAGTGGATGCTGCAGTTAAGGCCCGAAGTTATGGCGAGATCGACTCGTGTGGCACGTTTAGTATGTTTGGTATTGACTTTGATATAACGGTCAGGGCTGAAACTCGAATGAGCGAAACAGACCGGCAGGAACTCGCTGACAGGATTTACCCAGTATTAGTGAGGTTGGGACAGCCTAGTTTTGGAAGTGCGAGAATCACGTTCCTGCCCGACAACACAGTGCTTACTATCAGGCCGCCAATCTCAATTTCATCCAGCGCAGCCGTTAACCAAGTCCACGAGTCAACCGTCAATGCAAGCTGGCACCAAATTGCCACGGTGGATTCTCCTTCTGGCAGATATACGCACGGGTTTGCATATGACAGTCATCGCAATGTTGCTGTTCTCTTCGGCGGTGACAGTACGGGATACTCGCGCTTGAATGATACCTGGGAGTTTGATGGAGGGCACTGGACACACGTTACCCCTTCGCAGTCACCGCCTGGTCGGGCGAACATTGACCAAACTCTCGTATATGACTCCAATCGTAGGCGGGTGGTTCTCTTCGGTGGTCTGGGTACTGGCGGCTATTTTAGCGATACTTGGGAGTATGATGGCACAACCTGGACGCAAATTAACGCTGCTGTCTCTCCCCCGAGACGCGATTCACATGCTATGGTATTTGATTCTCGCCGCAATGTGACGGTCCTATTTGGTGGTTACAGTAGTTCAGGTTCCCCTCTCAATGACACGTGGGAATACGACGGGGTATGGCGCCAAGTAAGCACTTCCCAAGCGCCAGATGGGCGATATCATCATTCTATGGCCTACGACGAGCGACGTGGCGTGGTGGTACTGTTTGGTGGTTTAGACAGCAGTGGCTCGGTTCTAGGAGATACATGGGAGTATGATGGCTCTGCTTGGTATGAAGTTGCCCCTACTCAGTCGCCACCCGCGCGGCAAAATCACAGTATGGCCTATGATGGCGACCGAGGGGTCGTTGTCTTGTTTGGAGGAGAAGATGCCAATGGATTGCTTACTGACACTTGGGAATACGATGGGGTAACATGGCGGCAGATAGCAACTACTCAAACACCCTCGTCCAGGAAGGAAATGCCCTTAATTTTTGATCGGCAGGGAAATAGAATTCTATTCTTCGGTGGCGGATATTGGGATGGTGGCAACCTGATCACCTTTAGCGAAACTTGGGAATATACTGCAACGTTGTCGTATCAGGTTTTTATGCCACTCGTTATGCGCTCATATGCACCGGAAGAGAGTTTTAATCGTAAAGTCTATGTGATTGTCTACGATCCTATCTTAAGCAACGGACAGTACCTGAGTGACTACTTGGGTTGGAATGACCACAGCGATCTGACCCAAGGAACTATAGATTTTTTCGGGCAGGTCACGAATAACAGGCTGAATTACACCATTGTTTACACGACAATCATTACTGATGGATGGCCAGTGAAAGTGGACGGTTTCCGCTATACTGAAGAAGAATATCTCGCAGTTATCAATGGTCAGAGTCCACCTCATACACCGGATAATGTCGATTACAATGCGATAGTTAATTCGCCCGAGTTCGACATCTGTGGCAAGGCCAACCGGGGCGAAATAGACGAGGTGTGGATCTACAATGGGCCATACTTTGGCTTCTATGAATCCACACTTGTCGGTCCCGGTGCGTATTGGTATAACTCTCCCCCGGTGCCGGCGCCTCATGATTGTAACCGGTTGGTCCCCATAATGGGCCCAAGCCCTGAGCGCAACCTTGATAGCGCAATTCACAATTTCGGTCATCGAGCCGAGGCGACTATGACTCAGGTCTACGGGAGTTGGGAGCAGAACAGAACCGCACACAATTGGGAAAGGTTTGCTTTGGTGAAAGCATTATCTCCTGACTATTACTATAGCGGGTGCGGAAATATACATTATCCTCCCAACGGCACGAGTGACTATGACTATAGCAACCCTTCTACTGTTCTCTCAAATTGCGACGATTTCGCGAACTACCCCAATTTGGGTGATCCTGCCAACACGGTTAAACCCGTCGCTTGCTCTGCCTGGGGCTGTGATCAGATTGGTTATCTAGCGTACTGGTTTGGTCACCTGCCATCTAACACTGGCTGCGGTTCCGATGCGGTTGCAAGTAACTGGTGGAAGTACTTTGTCGATCCCGCTCTCGCGCTGGATCCGGCTGCCCCATGCCAGTAGATCGGTTGGGTGATCGGGGGGAGAATATGATACGTCGCATCAAATACTATACGACTTCAGTCCTAACCTTGCTAAGGCAAGTTGAAAACTGGTACATGCTTCCTTTGCTTGTCGTACGCAAGCGGCCGATGATTATCAATCTGCGAACCGGGTACAAATTCAAAGTGCGCAGTCTGATGGATGTGTGGATCGTCAAGGAGACATGCCTGGATCGTGATTATGAATCAAACAGCGTGTGGATAAAAGATGGTTGGACGGCGGTAGATATAGGTGCAGGGATTGGAGAATTCGCTATATTGGTTGCTAAAGAACATCCTAGTTGTCAGGTTTATGCCTTTGAGCCCTTCCCCGAGTCGTTGGGCCTACTTCAAGAGAACCTGCGCTTAAATATGGTAGACAATGTTATGGCTTTCCAAGTGGCAGTGGGTTCAAAGTCGGGTAAAATGCTTCTTGCTACGACAGGAGAGGCAGTGCAATATACAACTACGCGTTGTGCTACGCTCAACGGTACTACCGTAATTGAAGTTCAGGGGCTTTCTTTGGACGAGATGTTCCAATCAAATGGCATAGAACGTTGTGATTTCCTGAAGATGGATTGTGAGGGGTGTGAGTTTGAAGTCCTGCTCAACTCAAGTACTATGGTTTTGGAAAGGATCAATCATATCTGCTTGGAGTATCACAACGGTTTCACCGAGTTTTCGCATATGGATTTGGTGAATCACTTGCAGCGGAACGGGTTCCAGGTCAAGATTACGGCTAATCCCGTACACAGCCACTTGGGTTTTCTGTACGCTCGTCGGTAATTATAGATTGCCCGAGTCGCCGCCCAACAAGCGCTTCCAGCCGACAGCGCCTCCGCTCGCTTCGCTCGCTCCGGCGCTGCGGCTGAAGCGCTGGCCGTTAGCCCGCTTTCCTCACCATTGAAAGTATGGGGAAGAGATGATGACAATT